>SCQP01000016.1:0-300000 GCA_004299485.1 Acidobacteriota bacterium | reverse complement strand
GTGGTGGATTTGAACTATCCGGTGAACGGCGTGCGTCCGCTGTCGCAGTTCAATCAGATCCAGCAGCACGATCCCATCTACAAATCCAAGTACAAGGCGCTGTATGTGCGCGCGGATAAGCGCTTCAGCCGCAACTATCAGTTCCTCCTCTCCTACACGCTTTCCAGTTGCATGGGCAGTGGCGCGCAGGGGGCAGTGACCGACTACAACAACTGGTCGCTCGACTGGGGACCGTGTTCGATTGACCGCCGCAATGCGCTGGTGGCCAGCAGTTCCTACCAGGCGCCCTGGGGCATCACGCTGGGGGCGATCTACAATCTGCGTTCTTCGCCGCCCTTCAGCGTGACCTCGACCACGCGCAACGCCGACGGCACCTCGCAGTATGTCGTGGGCACCAGCCGCAACCAGGCGCGGCGCGACCTCGATTTTACGGCAGTCAACGCCTATCGCACCTTGCTGGGGCTGCCCGCAGTATCCTCAGCCGACATCGCGAATGAGCGCGTCAACGAATTCGACCTGCGGGCCTCGCGCGGGTTCAGCCTGGGCGAAGCGCGGCAACTCGAGGTGATCGGCCAGCTCTTCAATGTGTTGGGCACCTACAACTACACCGGGGTGACAACCAATTTGCGCTCCAAGGCCTGGGGGCAGCCGACCAACGCCGGGCCGCTGCAACAAGCGGAGTTGGCCATCAAGTTCTCGTTCTGATAACGTCAGGCCTGCCAGCTCCGGGCTGGCCAAGGAGGGTAACGCCATGCGCCGTTTATTGCTGTGTGTCTCGCTGGGGGTGTGTCTGGGCGTGGGAGGCGCGGCGCAGGCGAAGCCGTCGGTGGCCCCTCAGTCTCCGGCGGCTGCAGCCGGACCGCTCAGCCGCGTCTTCGCGACGGGCTGGTTGCTGCAGGATACGAACCACGACGGCCTGGCGGACGCCATCGTGGGCCACATCGTCGTGCCCGCGCAGCCGACGGAAGCGCAAAACGCCGCGGCGGCGAATTTTGCAGCGCGGCTGGCCCATGGCTCGATGGGGTTGACGCCATCGCTCGTGGTCGTTGCAGGCACAGCGGCAGCGGCAAGCGGGCCGCACATCTATATCGGCCGCGGCGCCGTGCCGGCCGCGGATGCAGCCGCCCTCCGCGGCTGGACGTTCCGGCTGGAACCGAAGCATGGGCGCGTGGCGCTGCTCCAGCCTGGAACCGGCAATCACGATCTGCTGGTGGTAGGCGATGCCGCGGGCATGACCACGGCGGCTGATGCGTTTACCGCCCACGCGCCGTTCCTGTGGCCGACCGGCAAGAAAGCTGCCGACCTGAGTGCCATTGCGGCGGCGGTGAACGCCGCGGCGCCGGGCGCGAAGGTAAAGCTGGTGGGGCTGGACTATCTGGCCGGACAGGCAGGCATCGATAAGGCCTATTTGGTGGCGAGCGGGCCGATCACCGCCGCCGGGCTGGCCAAGGCATTTGCGGGCGGCAAGCTGGCGCCGGTGCATGAGCTGTTCGTGCTGGGAGGAAAGGCGATCACGGCGGTCAACCCCAAGCCGTTTCATGCCAAGCCGGTAGCAGCGCCGCCGGCGGCGGCAGAGACTGAGTCGCCGGCCAGCGGCAACGCTCCTGGCGACGGCATGAAAGGCCTCGATCTGGCCAAGGTTTATACCGCCAAGGGATGGTTTGCCAAAAGCGGCCCGGTGCCGGTGCCGGCAGTCCTCAAGGCGCACCTGTATGTGCCGGCCGGCGCGGCGGGCGTCGCGCTGGCGAACCTGGCAGCGCGCATGGGGCTGGAGTCGCTGGGCGTCACGCTGCCCCTCGCTTCGCCGGCGAGCCTCGCCAACCTGAAGAAAATCGACGCGCAGCCCGTGGTGGCGGGTAGCAACGCTATGGCCGAGGCGATTGCGAAGAAGCTCCAGGCACACGATCCCACGGCGGCGCAAGCCGATCCGGCGCTTGCACCCGGCGAGGGCGAAGTACGCGTCGTGGACAACAGCTTTGGCAAAAATGCCGCAGTTATGGCCCAGGGCGATGCCGCCGGGCAGGCAGCGGCGCTGAGTCTGCTGGCCGATCATTTTCCCAACGTCTGGCAGGTGGGCAAGCAGTACGCCTCGCTGGAGAACGTGCGCTACGCCCTGCACCGCTTCTTCTCGTTGCACTCGGGCGTGGGTCAGGCATCGGCGGGATTATTCTTCCTGAACCAGTGGCTCGATGCCATCGGCACCAAGCCGGTGAGCCATGTGCAGGTGTCACTGTACGCCGATCTGGTCGATCCGAAGCTGGCAGGCTTTATTCAGCAGGAGGTGCAGGCCAAGCTGCATGTCCCGGCGACGGTCGAAGCGGCGAGCCTGCGCGCGGGAACGCGCTGCTGCGATGCCGATCCGGACTTTCATTACAGCAACCCGGAGTTTCCCTTCCAGCAGGCGAAGCCGACGTTTTCGCAGACCATCCATATTCCCTGGGAAGGAACGACGCTGCTCGACGATGTGCGCACCGCCGCGGCGAAGCTGAAGCCGGGCGAGCCCGTGACCCTGGAAGCGCGGGTGAGCGAAGGGCCGCAGGAACGCGAGAAACTGGCGGCGCAGTTGCACGACATGCTGGTGAAGGCGGGCGCCAACCCCGCCGCGCTCCACATTACCGTGCTCGACGCCTATAAGCAGGGCTATAGCTGGCTGCACGACGTGGTCGGGCCGGAGCTGGCGCAGTTGCAGCAGCAGGGCCACAAGATCGCCAAACTGGATATTGACGCCGCCAAGGACGTGGACGAAACCGGAATCCGTGACATGTACTCGCCCGCGCGCTGGATGCAGGAGCTCTATCCGGTAGACGAAATTCTGGCCAAGCAGATTCCGATGCCGCTCGCCGACATTCATCTGGCGGAGTTTGACGACTCGCGGCCGGTGGAAACGCCGCTGCAGATCGCTTTCCGCGATCCCATGAATCCGGCGCCCAGCCCGACCTACAAGGTCACCGCCTACGACACCGCCGGCAACGTGCTGCTGAGCAAAACGTTCTCCGTGCACACGGTAATGCAGCCCTACTTCAGCGCCATGCCGACCTACGAAAACGTGCAGGTGGATACGGGCTGGGTCACGCTCACCAACGGTGCGCAGACACTGCTCGATCAGCGCATCGAGACCGACATCGAAAAGTTCTGGCACACCTACCAGACCGTCACGCTGCCGCGCATTTACCGCTTCATCCTGGCGCAGGCGCACGGCCATCTCCGGCCCGAGTACGTGCCGCCGTTCGATACGCTGCAGATGGATTTCCAGCTCTCCGAGCCGAACTACAACATCGGCATCGACCGGGAGCGGATCTCGTCGCTCGAGGCGCTGCAGGAGGACCTGTTCTATTCGACTGAGACGTTCATCGACACGATGGGCGATCTGGAAAACGGGCGGCCGGAAGACTACGTCGGGCGCATCATTCCGGTGATGCATCCCTCGCGCGACGGTGAAGACGGGACGGTCAAGATTAACTTCTACGCCAAAGCCGCGCCCAATCCGCTGGTCAGCTTGAGCTGGACGGACGCGCAAGGCAAGCAGCATAAAGAACTGCGCAATCTGCCGGCCCTGAGTGGTGCGTTTCAGCCGCGGTTGATTGCCGCGCGGGTGAAAGCCAACGTGCCGGGCATTGAAGACCTGACCTGGCTGCTGCCGGTCGACAAGCGGCATTACGACATGGCCGCCTGGGCGAAGCTGGAAGGCCGCGAGCGGCTGGAAAGCAGCATGTTCACCGTGGATCAGGCGCGTGGCGAGCTGCACTGGCTGGACGCGATGCATGCCGCCGGCATTTATCCCGACGAGCTGGCCTGGCCCGATCTACGGCACATGCAGGTCGAGCTGGAACTGCCGCGGGCGCTGGGGCAGCCGCCGAAATCTCCGCAAGCACGGATGTTAGTGAGCTGGAACGTGCCGCCGCCGGCGCACGCGCGGCCGCAGATTGCGGACGTGCAGCCCATGGCCACGCCCACCGGGCAGAAATACTTTGTGCAGTGGCAAGAGCCGATCGGGCCGGCGGAGAGCGCCGCGAATCTGGCGCGTCTGGCGCAGTATCCGGGTGTCAATGTTTACTCGATGGGGCGCAGCTATTTAGGCCAGGTGATCTGGGCCGCGGACATCATGCTGCCCACGCCCGCCAAGCTGATTTCCTGGCCCAAGGAGACGACCTGGAAGGCCTCGATTGTCTACTCGGCGCGGCAACACGCCGATGAGCCCTCGAGCACCAGCCACGTCGAACGGCTGGCGGAGCTGCTGGTGAGCGACCCGGCGTACCGCAAGGATCTGCGCCAGGTAAATGTGGTGCTGCATCCGATTGACAACCCGGACGGCGCCAAAATGGACGTGATCGAAGACAAGATCATGCCCGACAATCTGCTGCACTTCGCCTATCACGGCTCGCTGGCGGCCGATGTGTCGATGGGACAAGGCGAGATCGACCCGGTCTATCCGGAATCGCGCACTCGCCGGCTGCTGCTGACGCAGTGGAATCCGGATGCGTTTCTGAATCCGCACGGCTACCCTTCGCACGAGTGGGTGCAGCCCTTCAGCGAATATAGCGCCTGGGTGCAAAGCCGCGATGGCGCCAACAACGGCCGCACCTGGTGGCTGCCGCGCGGCTGGTTCACCAGCCTGGGCTATGAACGCGCCGATAGCCCGGACAACTATTCCAAGGCCATCGCCTTCGCGCTGCGCGACCGCATTGTGGACGCCGAACGCAACGTGTCCGGCCTGCTGCCGCTGGAGAGCCGCATGGACGCGCGCTATCAGCGCTGGGGTCAGGCCTTCCAGCCCGACAACATGCAGCAGCCGATTGTGAACGGCATCCGCATCTATATGTCGCTAACCGGAACGACCAGCCACCGGCCAGGCATGGCCGGCCAGGGCGCCAATAACAAAGTGACCTGGGATCAGGGCTACACCGAAGCACCGGATGAAACCGCGCACGGCGCCTACATGCAACTTATGGCCTCAGCCGGCTTTGCCTATGATATGGTGCACCTGAAATACCTTGCCCAGGGCAAGCTGCGCGTCGAGCGCAGCGAGCACCCGGGCAAAGATGGCGTGAGCTGGCTGCGGAACCGCAAGCGGCCCATCCTGCCCAGCTCCGAACCCAAGGTCGCGCCCATGCCCGATGGCCATTAACGATTCCGCCAGTTCGCCGCCAACCTCGCCGACGGCCTCCGCCCCGGCACCGCCGCCGTTTCGCTGGAAGGCGACGACGTCCGCCCAGCGCAAGACGCTGGTTGCGTCCGGCCTGGGCTGGATGCTCGACGCCTTCGACGTGATGCTGTACTCGCTGGTGTTGACCCACCTCATCACCGCTTTCGGGATGAGCGAGTCCACCGCGGGGCTGCTGAACACTCTCACCCTCATCGCCAGCGCCATTGGCAGCCTGATCATCGGCCTGCTGGCGGACCGTCTCGGGCGGCGGCGGATGCTGAGCGTCAGCATCCTGATTTACTCGCTGTTCACCTTCGCCAGCGGTTTTTCGACCAGCATTACCATGCTGGCCACGTTCCGGTTTTTTCTGGGCCTGGGCATGGGCGGGGAATGGAACGCCGGCGCAGCGCTCGTGGCCGAGACCTGGCCGACACACTGGCGCGGCCGCGCGCTCGGCATCGTGCAGAGCAGTTGGGCCATCGGCTACGCCTTCGCCACGCTGGTCGCGGGACTGGTGCTGGCCCATGCGAGCTGGCGCTGGGTGTTTTTTGTGGGCGTGATACCGGCGCTGGTGACGCTTTGGATTCAGCACGGCGTGCCCGAGCCGGAGCTGTGGCAGCAGCAGCGCGGCAAACCACCCAAAGTACCGCATCCGGAACTATGGCGGCGGGCGACGCCGCGCCTCGTGGCGCTGCTGGCGATGAACACCTTCGGCATGTTTGCCTGGTGGGGCATGTTCACCTGGCTGCCGGCCTATCTCATGTTGCCGCTGGACAGGGGCGGGCGCGGTTTTGCCCTGCTCGGCAGCACCGCTTTTCTGCTGATCCTGAACCTATGCGGCATGCTGCCCGGCTATCTGCTGTTTGGGGTGTTCGCCGACCGGTGGGGGCGCAAGCGCACCATCGTGATCTATCTGGCGATTGCGGCGGCATTGGTGCCCTGGTTTGCAGCCGCGCGGCAGCCCACCGAGATTCTGATTGCCGCCTCGCTGGTGGCCTTTTTCGGCACGGGCTTTTTCACTGGCTCCGGCATCTTGGGCAGCGAGCTGTTCCCCACGCCCATCCGTGCCACCGCACTCGGCGCCTCCTACAACGTCGCCCGCGGCCTGAGCGCGTTCGCGCCGCTGCTGATCGGCGGCTTTGGCCAAACGCACGGCCTGGCGGGAGCCTTCGAGTTGTGCGGCATCGCGTTCGCGCTCGCCGCAGTGGCCGCCCTGTTTGTGCCGGAAACGCGGGGATGGGAGTTGGAATGAGAAGAGTTCACAGCTTACAGTTCTCAGTTCTCAGTTTTGTGGCCGCGTTGGCCCTGGCCGGATGTAGCGCCAAGGCACCTGCGCCGGCGAGGGTCGAAACTTCGCCGGTGATGCCGGTGGAGCAGGTGCATTCGGTCGAGGCGTTCTTGCAGACCTTGCCGGCGGCGCAGGCGCCGCCGCTCACCGAGATGGATGCCATGACGCTGGCGGCGTATCCGCTGTCATGTCTCGATCACATTCAGGCTAGTCCGGGGACATCGTATGCCGCGTTTGAGCCCGTCGCGGCCAAGGCGAAGGGCAAGCCGGCGGCGGCCGCGCCTGCGCCGCGCGGCGGGTATCTCTGGCAACCGGCGGGCGCTAGCCGGCTGTTGCCCGGCTATGCGAAGCAGCGGGCGTTTTACGGCTGCTTTGACTGGCACTCGGCGATCAACTCCACCTGGACGTTGGTGACCCTGCTGCAGCGGTTTCCCAAGCTGCCGCTGGATTCGTTGATTCGCGGGACGCTGAACCAACATCTGGGCAAGAGCAATCTGGCGGGCGAGCTGGCATACCTGCAGCAACACAAGTCGTTCGACCGGCCCTACGGACAGGCGTGGATCCTGAAGCTTTATGGCTCGCTGCTCGACTGGAACGACCCGGAAGCAAAAAAGTGGGCTGCCAATATGGCGCCGCTGGCGGCATTTGTCTCCCAGAACCTGGCTGACTATTGCAAGCATCTGCCCACGCCGGATCGCATCGGCGTCCATCCGAACACCGCCTTCGACATGGATCTGATGCTGCCCTATACCGCGGCGGCGCATGATACGGCGCTGCACACGGTGATTGTGGCGACGGCGCAGCGCTTCTACGCGCACGATCAGGATTGCCCGACGGCGTACGAGCCTGCCGGGGTTTCATTCCTGTCGCCTTGCCTCGCCGAAGGCGCGCTGATGGCACGGCTGTTGCCGCAGGCGCAGTTTGTCGCCTGGTACAACGCCTTCATGCCGCGTATGTATTCGACCGCCTTCCGGACGCTGGTGACGCCGTTCGACGCCAGCAAGATGCTGCCCTCGCAGATGGCGGGCCAGTCGCATCTTCTCGGCCTGGCGTTTTCGCGCGCCGCGGCCATGACCGCCATTGCCGGCGCCCTGCCCCACGGCGATGCCCGCATTCCGGTGCTGGAACGCCTGGCGGCGATCCACGCCAACGCCGGCTTCAAGGACCTCGACAGGGCCGGCTATCTGGAGACACACTGGATCGCCACCTTCGCCCTGCTGTATCAACTCGAGTTGCCGCCGCCGGGGGCGGCCGGCCGGCGCGTGGCATCCATACACCAGCAGTAATATTGTATGGATGAAGAAAACGCTCAATATCGATGCTGAGCTGCTCGCCGAGGCGCGGGCCATCTGCAAAGCGCGCACCGATACCGAGACCATTCATCAGGGCCTGAGGGCTCTGGTCCGTCAGGCCGCCTACGAGCGGCTGCGCCGTTACCTGGGCTCGGAGCCGGACGCCCGCGATGTTCCCCGGCGGCGCGAGCCGCTGCGCGCGCGCCGAGCGGCGCGATGACCCTCGTTGATACGTCGGTCTGGGTCCGCGCGCTGATGGGCAAGCTGGAGTATCAAGCCAAGCTGGACGGGCTGCTGGCGCGCCGAATCGCAGGAGGACACGAGCTCGTCCACGGCGAGCTGCTGGCCGGCGACACCGGCGGACGGGCGCGCCTGCTCCGCGATTACCGCGAACTGCCTTGGGCCCCGCGGCTTCCGCACGAGCAGGTGGCCGCGTGGGCGCGCCGGCATCAACTCTGCGGTCGCGGCGTGGGCTGGATCGATCTGCATCTTTTGGCTGCGGCGCAGCAGCAGAACTGGCCGCTGTGGACCGCCGACGAACGCCTCGCCGATCTGGCGCAAGAGCTAAGACTCGCCTACGCACCTGGCAACACATAGGCTGTGTACACAGCCTATGTGTTAACCTGAGGGCGTGAACAAGAACGTCACCTTGGCGATCGATGAGCGGACGCTGAAGGCGGCGCGCGCCTACGCCAGGCAGCACGACACCACCCTGAATAACCTCATTCGGGAGTGGCTGGAGCGCACAGTCGTGAACGATCAGGCGGCGGGCGTCGACCGGCTGTTGCGCACGATGGATGAGCATCCCGGGCACTCGGGCGGCTGGAAATGGAATCGAGAAGAGATTTATGAGGAACGGCTCGGCCGCTGGATCAAGTAAGGCCTTTCTCGATACGAACATTCTGATCTACGCGCTCGACAAGGACGAGCCGGAAAAACAGCAGCGCAGCCGCTCGCTGCTGGTCGACCTGGGGTGCACGCGCAGCGGCGTAATTTCGACCCAGATCCTGCAGGAAGTATTTTCGGTTGCGATGCGCAAGCTGAAGCTTTCGCCCCTGGGCGCCAGGGCGGTGGTTCGCGACTTGTCGGCGTATGACCTCGTGCAGGTGAATCCGGCGATTATCGAAAGCGCCATGGACTGCGTCATCCTGCAGCGGATTTCGATTTGGGATGCGCTGATCGTTGCCGCGGCGGCGGCCGCGGGCTGCCGCACATTGTATACGGAAGGCCTGCAGGCGGACTCAACCATTCTGGGTGTGCGGGTGGAAAATCCACTGGCCTAGCCGCACAATCAATAGAGGAGGTGCGATATGGCAGGGGTGCTGCAGCGGTGGCAGGAGGCGCAGGCGGCAAGCGATCAGCTCTGGCGGGCGGTGAAGCCCGAGGCTCTGTACGAGCGCCCGGTTCCGGAGCGGCATCGGTTGGTGTTCTATCTCGGGCACTTGGAGGCGTTTGACTGGAACCTGCTGGCGCCGGCGCTGGAGCTGAAGCCCTTTCACGCCGAGTGGGACAAGCTGTTTGCCTTCGGCATTGATCCGGTGGATGGCGCCCTGCCGTCTGATCCCCCTTCGGCCTGGCCCGCGATCGGCGAAGTCGGCGATTACAATCGCAACGTGAGGCAGCGGCTCAGCGACGCACTGGCGCGGCAGGGAGGCGAAGCCGTGGCGCAACGGCTGGAGGTGGCGCTGGAGCACCGCTGGATGCATGTGGAAACGCTGAGCTATTTATTCCATAACCTCCCGTATGAGCACAAACAGCCGGGCCCGGCACCGCGCCAGAGCAGTGGAGCGGTCAAAGCAGCGACAGCGCCAGTGGGCATTCCGGCAGGCTGCGTTACGCTCGGCCAAAACCGGCGCGGCGCTTTCGGCTGGGACAACGAATTTCCGGCGCACACCGAACCGGTCACGGCGTTCTTGGCGGATCGCTACAAGGTGACCAACGGCGACTATCTGGCGTTCGTGAACGATGGCGCCGCACCGCCCCATTTCTGGACTCAGCACGACGCGACTTGGTTTTATCACGGCATGTTCGGCGAAGTGCCCCTGCCGCTCGACCAGCCCGTCTACGTCACACACGCGGAAGCGACCGCCTACTGCCGCTGGAAGGGTGCGCGTTTGCCGAGCGAAGCGGAATGGCACCGCATGACCTATGGCACGCGCGATGGCAGCGAGCGCAGTTTTCCGTGGGGCGAAGCCGCGCCCCAGCGCGCCGCCGGCAATTTCGATCTGCGCGGCTGGGATCCGGCCTCGACCACGGCGTTTCCCGAGGCCGCCAGCGCCTGGGGCGTGGAAGATCTGGTCGGCAACGGCTGGGAATGGACAGCGACGCCGTTCGCGCCGTTCCCAGGCTTTTCCGCATTCGATTTCTATCCCGGTTATTCGGCCAATTTCTTCGACGGCAAGCATTTCGTGATGAAAGGCGGTTCGGCGCGTACCGCGGCCTGTCTGTTGCGGCGCAGCTTTCGCAACTGGTTCCAGCCCAGCTATCCTTATGTGTACGCCGGCTTTCGGTGCGTCAGCTAGGACAACATGGCTGAGACTCTAACGCTCCCCGCACTGCCCGAGGAATCCAGTGATAACGAGTTGCTGCAAGCGGCTCGCGCCGGGTTACTGCGGGAGGGCCAGAAGAGCCTGCCTTGCAAATACTTGTACGACGAAGTGGGCTCGCTGCTGTTTGAGGCCATATGCGCTTTGCCGGAGTACGGACTGACGGCCGCCGACGAACGGCTGCTGCGCGCGCATGCCCGCGAAATGATCGCGCCCTTCCGCTCCGGCGTGATGGTGGCGGAGCTGGGCAGCGGCAGTGCGCGCAAGACGCGTTGGATCTTGCGGGCTCTGACCTCCGGCAGAAAAGACGATCGGCCGCCAACGCGCTATTGGCCCATTGAAATTTCGTCCTATGCCCTGGAGCGCAGTCAACGCGAGCTGGCCGCGATCGCGGGCCTGGAGGTCGAGCCACTGGCCGAGGAGTACGTACAGGGATTGCGAACGATTGCGCGCCGGCGCCGGCAGGCCCCTGACGAGACAACTTGGAGACGCTCTGAGTGCCGGCGGCCGTCCAATGCCGGGGAGCGACGCTCGGCTCCAGCCCGACCACCGGGAGGGCGGCTCCAACAAGAGGTGGCCGTGCCACTGAGTAGGCGCCCCTTGTTGGTCTTGTTCCTGGGCAGCACGCTGGGCAACTTCGATCCCCCGGATGCGGTCGCATTTTTGCAGGACCTGTGCAATCTGCTGCAGCCCGGCGATGGCCTTCTGCTCGGGCTCGATCTGGTTAAACCGGCGGCGCTGTTGCGCCGCGCGTATGACGATCCGGCGGGCGTGACCGCGGCGTTCAATAAGAATCTGCTGGCGCGGCTGAACCGGGAGCTGGGAACGGATTTTGACTTGGCGCAATGGCAGCACCGCGCGGTCTACCGGGCGCGCCAGCGGCGGGTGGAAATGCACCTGCGGGCGCGGCGGGCGCAGCGCGTGCGACTTCCAGACGGCGAGGTGTTCGAGTTTGCGCGGGGCGAGACCATCTGGACGGAAAGCTCGCACAAATACCGCCTGCGCGACATCCGTAACCTGTTGACGGAGGCCGGCTTCCGGCTGGAGAGGCAATGGGTGGATGCCGCTTGGCCGTTTGCGGAGACGCTGGCCTTGGTAAACTAAACGCTTACCCATGATTGAGCTGCCGATTCCTGATTCGCTCACCTTCGACGACGTTCTCCTCCAACCTGCCTATTCCGAAGTCCTGCCTACGGAAGTGCATACGGCGACGCGCATGAGCCGCCGCATCCGGTTGAACATTCCCATCCTTTCGGCCGCCATGGACACGGTGACCGAAGCCCGGCTGGCTATATCGCTGGCGCAGCAGGGCGGGTTGGGCGTGATTCACCGCAATCTGACGATTGAGCGCCAGGTGGAAGAAGTCGATAAGGTCAAACGCTCCGAGAGCGGCATGATTGTCGATCCCATCACCATGGAGCCGGAGCAAAAAATTGCCGAAGCCCTGGAGGTCATGCGCAAGTACAAGATTAGTGGCCTGCCGGTGACCCGGCAAGGCAAGCTGGTGGGCATATTGACCAACCGCGACCTGCGCTTTGAGACGCGGACCGATATTCCCATCGGCGAGGTGATGACCAAGGAGAACCTGATCACCGTGCCCGTGGGCACGACGCTGGAAGCCGCCGAAGCCATCCTGCATCAGCACCGGGTGGAAAAACTGCTGGTGGTGGATAACAACTACGCGCTCAAGGGTCTCATCACCGTCAAAGACATTCAGAAAAAACTGAAATACCCGCTGGCGGCCAAGGACGAGCAGGGCCGTCTGCGCGTAGCGGCAGCGGTCGGAGCGACCGGCGATTTTCTGGAGCGCGCACAGGCGCTGGCGGCGAAAAAAGTGGATGTAGTTGCGGTGGACACGGCACACGGACACTCCAAACGCGTGCTGGAGGCGGTCCGGAAGCTTAAGGCGGCACTGCCGGATATCGATGTGATCGCCGGCAACGTAGCGACGTTCGAAGGAGCACGCGACCTCATTGAGGCCGGTGCAGACGGCATCAAGGTCGGCATCGGTCCCGGCTCCATCTGCACCACGCGCATTGTGACCGGCGCAGGCGTGCCCCAGATTACCGCCATCCTCAATGCGGTGAAGGCGAGTGTGGCGGCCAGCAAGAATCCGGACAAGCGCGTGCCGGTAATTTCCGATGGCGGCGTGAAGTATTCCGGCGACATCAGCAAGGCCATTGCGGCCGGCGCCAGCGCGGTGATGATGGGCAGCCTGTTTGCCGGCACGCACGAGAGCCCGGGCGAGATCATTCTGTATCAGGGCCGGACCTTCAAGAGCTATCGCGGCATGGGCTCGTTGGCCGCGATGGAGGCGGGTTCGGCCGAACGCTATGGCCAGCACGAGTTGCAAACCGCCGCCGAGGGCAATCGCAGCGACAAGCTCGTACCCGAAGGCATTGAAGGCCGCGTGCCCTACAAAGGGCCACTGGCGGCGATGGTGCACCAGCTTGTGGGCGGCCTGCGCGCCGGCATGGGCTATTGTGGTTGCGCGTCGATTGAGGAGTTTCAGCAAAAGGCTCGCTTCCTGCGCATCTCCACCGCAGGTCTGCGCGAGAGCCACGTCCACGACGTGATCATCACCCAGGAAGCTCCCAACTACCGGCGCGAAAGCAGCGACTGAGGCAACTGCGAGCCGCTCCGAAGCACCTAGAGAAAGGTGAGCTGGAAGCGGCACCGCGACGCGAATCTCGCGCCTTTGGCGGCGGTGTGGCAGGCGGCGGAAGCGGCCGGCGCGCAAAGCGTGTTCCAGACCTACGCCTTTGCACGCCATTGGGCCGCCTGCTTTGCCGATGAAGCCGAAATCTCCATCGCCTGGCGCAGCGACCCTCCCGTAATTATTCCCCTGGCACGGTGCCGCGGGCGCTGGGGTTTGCTGGGCGAAGGACTGTTCGACTATCAGGATTTGGTGGGTGCCGCTGAGCCGGAAGTAGAGGCCGATGCGGCTCGCTGGCTGGCCTCACAATGGGGCGCACCGGTAACGGTTACGGGCGTTCCAGAGGCATCGCCGTGGCGGGAGCTTTGGAGGCTGTCGGGGCTAAGGGAAAAACGCTACGCTGCGGCGCCGTTACGCCCGGCAGGCGCGGATGATTTAGCGGCAGGGCATCCCCGGGTCGAACACCGCTGGCGCGCGGCCGGCGTCACCCTGGCCGTAGTATCGGCGCCAGCCGATCGCCTCCGCATGCTGGACTGGCTGCTTGCCCGCAAAGCGGCGGCACTGGAAGCCCGGAACGAGCGCAACGTACTGGGCCCGAAGGAATGCCGGTGGGTGCTGCGCATGGTCGAGCAGGAGCCGGCGGTGGCCGAGTTGTGGCAGTTGCGTCGCCGCGGGGACGTGGTGGCGGGTCTATTGTGCTGGCTCACCCCGCAGGTCCGCTATGCCTACACCATCGCTTATGAACCCGGGGCGGCAGCGATGTCTCCGGGTGTTCTGGCGTTATACGCGCTCTTGCGTCACACTAGGAGAGAAGGGCGGGCATTCAATTTTCTGACCGGTGAGCAGGCATTCAAGCAGCGTTTTGCCACCGCCCGCGAAGAACTGTTGCGCTACCAGAAGGACGATGGCACATTCTAATTCCGACTCTGCCGGATGGGTGGATACCCATTTGCATCTATTGCCCGGCCTGGACGATGGCCCCAAAGATTGGGACGCATCGCTGGCGATGGCTGAGGTGCTGATCGCTGACGGCACGACGCACGTCGTGGTAACGCCGCACAGCAACTATCAGTTCTCCTTCTCACGGGCGCGGACCGCCGAACTCTGCGGCGAGCTGCAGGAAAAGCTGCAAGGGCGCGTGCAGGTCATGGCCGGCTGCGAGGTGCATCTCAGCTTCGAAAACGTCAGCGCGCTGCTGGAGCGGCCGCGCGAGCTTTCGCTGAATGGCGGCCGCTATGTTCTGGTGGAATTCCCTGAATTCTTCGAGCGGCAGGCGCTCGGCAGCGCGCTGGAGCAGATCGCCGCGGGGGGCATGGTGCCGGTGCTGGCGCATCCGGAGCGTAACCCCGTGCTGCAGCAGAATCCGGGAACGCTGGATGAATATTTGCGGCTCGGCTGCCTGGCGCAAGTGACGGCCTCCTCGTTTCGCGGGCGTTTTGGCAAGCGCGCCGAACAGTTCAGCCTGGAACTGCTGCGCGGCGGCCGCATTCACCTCGTCGCCAGCGACGGCCATTCCGCCGAGCAACGCTCACCGAAGATGTCCGCGGCGGCCGCGTTCATTGCCGAGCGTGCCGATGAAGAGATGGCTCAGGCGCTCTGCAGCGCCAATCCACTGGCGATAGCGCTCGACCGGCCGAAGTTACCCTACGCGCCCAAGCCGCCCGAGAAGAAGAAGAGTTTCTTCGCCCGGCTGATGAACAGTTAGAGCAAAACCAGACCTGCTATAGCCCGGCGGCCCGGGTCGTTTGCGGCTTCGACACCAGGAGAAGCCGCACGCACTCCGGCCGAGCGTGCTACACCAAGTCTGGTTTTGCTCTAGAGACCCAACTTCGGCCAGAGGGCGTCGACGGTGGCCTTGGTGGCAGCGTCCATGAGAATTTCGCCCGGCCAGGGGCGGAGAAAGCCTTCACTGGGCCATTTGCGCGTCGCATCGACACCCATTTTCGAGCCGAAGTTGGGCAAGCGCGAAGCGTGGTCGAGGGCGTCCACGGGACCGAGCGTGAATTGAATGTCGCGCTCCGGATCGATGTGATTGAAGGCTTTCAGGACCACATCGGGAATATTTTGCACGTCGACATCCTCGTCCACGACGACGATGCACTTGGTGAACATCGCCTGCCCGAGACCCCAGATGCCGTTCATGATCTTGCGCGCATGGCCGGGATACGCCTTGCGGATGCTGACGATCATGAGGTTGTGAAACACGCCTTCAACGGGCAGATTCACATCCACAATCTCGGGGAACTGCATTTGCATCAGCGGCAGGAAGATGCGCGTGATGGCCTCGCCCATCCAGCCGTCTTCCATGGGCGGTTTGCCGACGATCGTCGTGGCGTAAATGGGATCACGCCGATGGGTGATGGCGGTGAGATGCAGCACCGGGTAGTCATCCGCGAGGGAGTAGAAGCCGGTGTGGTCGCCGAAGGGGCCTTCGCGCCGGCGCTCGCCCAGATCGACGTAACCCTCGAGCACGATTTCGGCGCAGGCCGGGACTTCCAAATCCACCGTCTGGCATTTGACCAGTTCCACGGGAT
The DNA here is from genome assembly GCA_004299485.1 of Acidobacteriota bacterium. Classification (NCBI taxonomy): domain Bacteria; kingdom Pseudomonadati; phylum Acidobacteriota; species Acidobacteriota bacterium. Next base: position 284,541 of record SCQP01000016.1, on the reverse strand, counting down.
GCTGGCGCAGGAAGCCGGCAAGCATCATTTCGTCCAGCGAAGGCGGCGCCGGCAGAATCGCGGCAAACGTCGTGGCCGGATCGGTACCGATGGCGACGGCGACCTCCATGCGCTCACCCTGGGGGGAGCGGTCGAGCGGCGCCTGCACCGCGGGCAAACCGTGGGCGCGGCGGAGCACCTCGCCGCCCGCCTCCCCCAGCGCGCGCTGGCGTTCACGCAGGTGATCCGCGCCCTGCTTGTGAATCTGCCAGTGCATGCCCAGCGTCTGGCCGTCGAAAACCTGCAAGCGGTACAAGCCCACGTTGCGCCGTCCGCTGACCGGATGCTTGCTGAACACCAGCGGCAGCGTGATGTAGCGGCCGGCATCTTCTGGCCAGCACTGCAAAACCGGAAAATCGAGAACCGAAAAATCTGCTCGCTTCACGACCTCCTGGCAGGCGCCGGATTTGACCGTGTGCGGGAAAAAGGCGCCCATTTCGGCCAGCTTGGGCAACATCTTCAGCTTGCCCAGCAAACCCTCCGGCGGTTTCATTTCGAGCAGGGCGCGGATGCGCGCGGCGATTTCATCTACTTGATTGACCCCAAGCGCCATCGCCATGCGGCGGCGCGAACCCATTTGGTTAATAAGCAGCGGATGACCAGCGTAGCCGGTAGGGTTTTCAAACAGCAGTGCCGGGCCGCCGCGTTTGCTGACGCGGTCGGTGACCTCGGTGATTTCCAGTACCGGGTCGACCGCGGCGCGGATGCGTTTCAGTTCTCCGGCTTGTTCCAGGGCGGCGATGAATTCGCGTAAATCGGCAAACGCCATGCGCCATTATAGTGTGCATGGCGGACGCGAAAGCGCACTGGCAGCAGGTATACGCGAAGGGTAAACCCGGCGAGCGGAGCTGGCACCGCCCGCATCTGGAGTGCTCGCTGGAGCTGATCATGCGCGTGGCCGGCCCGCCGGACGCGGCGATCATCGACGTCGGCGGGGGTGACGCCACTCTGGTGGACGATCTGCTGGCACGCGGCTATTCCCGGCTGACGGTGCTCGATATCGCGCCGGCAGCACTGGCGGCGGCGCAAAAACGCCTGGGCGCGGCGGCGGAACGCGTGCGCTGGCTTGCCGCAGACATCACCACCGCCCCGCTCGAAGCCGCCGCCTTCGACATTTGGCACGATCGCGCACTGTTCCATTTCCTGACCGGCGCGGACGAGCGCCACGCCTATGCGCGTCAGGCGCACAAGGCCATCAAGCCAGGCGGCTTCCTGATGCTCCGTACCTTTGCGCCCGGTGGGCCATTCCAATGCAGTGGCCGCGAGGTCCGGCGCTACGATGCCGCAGGCTTACAGGCGGAACTCGGACCCCAATTCGTTCTGGAGGAGAGCGGCAGCGAGCGCCACGTCACCCCTGCGGGCGGCGTGCAGCCGTTCACCTTCGGTCTCTTCCGGCGCGCCAGCGGGTAGCCGCCACGAGTCGCCTGCCCAGGGCCGGATGAGCGCAGAGAGGCAGTAGCGCGGCTTGCAGCCAGGCAGGCGCGAGCACTGCGGCGCGCAGCCCGGCGCCGGTACGGAAACTGGCGCGCGAGGCTTGCCGCAGTGCCGTGGCGTAACCGGCCGTATTTCCCTCCGCGATGGCCGCCGCCGCAAGCTGACCGGAAAACAACGCGCGGGCGATGCCGTCGCCGGTAAACGGATCCACAAATCCGCTGGCATCGCCTGCCATGAGGTGGCCGCCGGCAAGCGCCACCCGCGGGCCGAGCGTGATTCCGGCGGTGATCACCGTGGGCGTGGCCTGGTGTGCGCCGCGCAAGCGGGCCACGAGAGCGGCGCTGCCCTCGACGCGCGCGAGCCAGGATAGAAAATCCGAACTGTCCGCTGGGGGCGGCGCGAGCCGCGCGCGCAGCAGGCAGCAGACGTTGGTCCAGCCGTTCTCCACCGGCGCCACCCCGCAATAGCCCCCGCGCAGGCTGTAGAGCTCGACTTCCGGCCGCAGCGGCAGGCCGTCGAAGCGGGCCTTAAGGCCCAGCCAGCGCGCTCCGCCGGTGGCTGGCTGCCGGCCGGTGGCCCAAATGACAGCGCGGGCGGCCAGCGGCTCGCCGGTGGCCGTGCGCAATAGCCAGCCCTGGCCAGATGGCGTAGCGTCCGCGATGGCGCACCGCGGCCGCAGGCTGACGCCGGCTTGTCCAGCGGCGCGCCAGAGAGTGGCATCGAGCGCCAGGCGCGAAATGCCGCGCGCCGGCTGCGGCAAAGAAAAGGCGGCGCTGGCCCCGTGGGAACTGACCAGGTGCGCTTGGCGGATGACGGGAGCCTGGGCAAGCAGCGCGGGCGTCCAACGCTCCAGTAACGGCACAGCTTCGGCGGAGATAAATTCACCGCACACCTTGTCGCGTGCGCGGCCGTCGTCGAAGCCGCTGCGCTCGCAGAGCACCGCCGTCAGGCCGCGTTCGGTGGCGGCGAGCGCCGCGCTCGTGCCCGCCGGGCCGGCGCCGACAATGGCGACATCATAGATCACGGTTGCACCAGAGGATGAGACCCACGCGATAGTGGCTCAGCCGCAGAACCTTATGGGGCCAGGGCTGCGCAAGCTGATCGAGTTCGGCGGCCGTGTAGGCCTGGCGCACGCTGCGCGGTCCGTCGTAGCGGGTGATGCGGCTGAAGCGCGCTGCCAGCAGGCGAATGAACCAGTAAGGAATCCAGGCGCGCTCGAGGTCGTTGATGAGCACCGCTCGCCGGGCGACGCGCCGCATTTCCGCCAGCAACTGCCGTGCCATATCGCCATGAAAATGGTGCAAAAACAAGTTGCAGGTGACCACGTCAAAGCTGGCGTCCGTAAAGGGGAGCTGCAGCGCGTCGCCTGCGACCCGGCAGCCGCTTGCGCCCAAATGGGAGGTGCGGCGGTCGAGCATCACCACCTGCGCGCCGGACATTTGGGCCAGGAGTGCTGCCAGCTCACCGCGGCCTGAGCCGACATCCAGCCATGTGGCCGGAGCGATCTGGGCAGCATGCAGCAGTTGCCGCCAGGAGCTCAGGCCCCCGAGATGGCGGTTGATCCACCAAAGCTCGGCAAGACTACGGTTGACTTCCTGCGGCGTGCCGGCATCGTCATCGAGCAGCTCCTGCGCCAACTGCTGCCGCACGGCGATCAAGCCTCCGCGGCGCTGAGCACCAGCGCGGAGTTTTTCGATCCGAACGCAATACAGTTGCACAGGGCATGGCGGATGGCGGTTTTGCGGCCGGGTTGCGGCACGTAGTCCAGATCACAGTCGGGATCGGGAGCTTCGAGGTTGGCCGTGGGTGGCAGCGTGCCGTCGCGTATGGCCAGCAAAGTTGCGGCTACCCCGGCGGCGCCGCAGGCTCCCTGCGGATGCCCGATGAGCGATTTCAACGACGACATGGGAATGGCATAGGCCGCGGGGCCGAAGGCGCGCTTGATGGCGCGGGTCTCGATGCGGTCATTGAGTACGGTCGCGGTGCCATGCAGATTGACGTAATCGATGACTTGCGGCGCGAGGCCGGCGTCTTCCAGCGCCAGGGTCATGGCGCGCGCGGGTTCTTCCGCCGACTCGTCCAGGCGCACCCGGTGAAAGGCTTCACACGTGGAACCGTAGCCGGCGATCTCGCCGTAAATATGGGCGCCGCGCGCCCGCGCATGCTCGCGCTCTTCGACCACGAACATCCAGGAGCCTTCGCCCAGCACAAAGCCATCACGGTCGCGCGAGAAGGGGCGTGAGGCACGCGCCGGTTCCTGATTCCAGCGCGTGGTGAGAATTTTCATCAGATGAAACGCCCGCACGATCAGCGGGGAGAGCGGCGCGTCGGTGCCGCCGCAGAGGACCGCATCCACCGTTCCGCACTGGATCTGCTGGCGTGCGTAGCCGAGCGCATCCGTGGAGGAGGTGCAGCCGGTGGAAATCAGGTGGCTGAAGCCGCGCAAATTAAAGCGCATGGAGGCTTCGCTGGCGATGGTGCCATGCGTCGCCGAAGGAATCGTATACACGCTGCAACGCCGGTCGGCACCGCTGAAATACAGCGAAAACTGGCGCTCGACGAATTCCAGCGCGCCGCCTCCGCTGCCGATGAGCACGCCCATGCGGCGGCGCTCGTCCAGGCGCAAGGCTGCCGGGTCGATGCCCGCATCCGTCAGCGCCTCACCGCTGGCCGCCAGCAGCAGCGGCACCACCCGGCTGACGTGCCGCAGCTCGGTCTCGTCCATGTAGTCCCGAGGCTCGAAGCTAGCGGCGTAGCCGCCGATCTCAATCGGCAGTTGTGCTTCGACAAAGGCGTCGATGCGCCGGATTCCACTTGCGCCTGCCGTCGTCGCTTGCCAGAAAGCTTCCCGCCCCAACCCGTTGGGGCTCACCGCCCCGATTCCGCTGATGACCGCCCGACGGAATTGCATGATCCTACTATGAGTCTTAGACCTGCCTTGGGATGCAGATAAGTTCTTCAGTATTTCTGAATCCAGTGGCGGCAGCTTGGAGGAGCCCGGAGCGCCAGCGGGCGGACCCGGCCGGGAATCGAAGCCCACACTCCAAGCGACCATCGGGAGCGACCAGGGCAATAAGTGGCGAGCCACGTTGCTGCTTGCGTGCGGCTCTAGCTCTTAGGCGCTGGCCAGTTCGGCTTCGTCCATGTCGAAGTTGGAGTAGACCTGAGTGACGTCGTCGCTTTCGTCAATGGCGTCGAGCAGCTTCACCATCTGCTCGGCGTCCTTGCCGTGCAGTTTGATGTAGTTCTGCGGGATCATGGCGACTTCGGCGTTGGCGGGCTCGATCTTCTGCTGTTTGACGGCGCTGAGGACGGAATCGAAATTTTCCGGAGCGGTCAGCACTTCCCAGCTTTCGCCGTCATCGAGCATGTCGTCCGCGCCGGCCTCAAGAACCGTCGCCATCAGATCATCTTCGGCAGCGGCGGCCTTGGGAACGGAAATCGAGCCGCGCTTCTTGAACATCCAGGCGACGCTGCCGGCCTCGCCCATGTTGCCGTTGTTCTTGCTCATCAGGTGGCGGATTTCGCTGACGGTGCGGTTGCGATTGTCGGTGGTGACATTCATCAGCACGGCCACGCCGCCCGGGCCGTAGCCTTCGAGCGAAAACTCCTCGTACACCGCGCCCGGAAGCTCGCCGGTGCCGCGCTGGATGGCGCGTTTGATGTTGTCGGCGGGCATGTTTTCCGCCTTGGCCGCCAGCACAGCGGTGCGCAGGCGGGGGTTGCTCTCGGCGTCGCCGCCGCCTTCGCGGGCGGCAATGGCAATTTCTTTGATCAGGCGGGTGAAGATTTTGCCGCGTTTGGCGTCGGTGGCAGCCTTCTTATGCTTGATCGTGGCCCATTTGGAATGTCCGGACATAGCGCGGAAGCTATTGTAGCAAAGCCTATCAGTGCACGAGAGCCAAAACCTCGTCCAGCCCCGGGACTAAGGCGTACTGCGCCAGATCGGGCCATTCGACCCAGCGCGCCTGCCGGGCATCGGTCGCGGCGTGCGGTTCGGCGCGCGTGTCCAGCGGACTGGCTTCGTACTCAACCAGTACGTAGTGATATTGGACCTGGCCCGAGGCATCCCGCACCAGGCGGTCCACGACCGTGAGCAAGCGGCCCACCGCGATCGCAATGCCGGTTTCTTCCTCCACTTCACGCGCGGCCGCGGCGCGCGTCGTCTCGCCCAGCTCGACGGCGCCGCCCGGCACGCTCCACAAACCTTCCAGCGGCGGATGGCCACGCTCGACCAGTAGCACAGCATTCCCTCTCCGCACCGTCACCCCCACCCCGACGATGGGACGCTGCGGGAACTCTCGCCCAGAGGAAGAAGCGTGATGGCTCATGCTTGCTTGACCATAGTAGCCGCCTCTTGCCGAATCTGTGTATCTTAGTCGTAGGCAGGGGCGCGAAGCACCCCCTGCTGGGAGGAATCTTGTGAACTGCCCTGCTTGCGAAGCCGACCTGGATCTGGACGAGGAACAACTGCAGGAAGGTGGCATCGTCCACTGCGAAGACTGCGGCTCTCGTTGTGAGGTCGTTAACCTGCATCCGCTGGAACTCGAAAAAGTGCAAGGCGACGACGACGACGACGATGACGAAGACGATGACGACGATTTCGACGACGATGATGACGATGACGACGATGAAGACGAGGACGAAGACGGCTATGGCGACGATGTCGACAACGACGATGAGGACGAGGAGTGAGTGGCTCGCGTAACGCGGGGGCCGGACTGGGGCTCCCGGGGCTCCCAGCCCGGCCGAGCGTTAAGCGGGTGGCGTGGCGCAGCCCCCCCCGGCCCCGCGCCCGTCAAAAGGCGCAGGCCTTGGCGGCCTTGCTGTTGACGCTGGCCGTGAGCATGGGCGCGCAGCAAGCGCCGCCGTTGGGCCGCAGTATCTACGGCACGGTGCTCAGCGCCCTGAACCAGCCCATCGCCTCCGCCATCGTGGTCCTCAAGAACATGAAGTCCAATGTGATCCACAACGTGATCACCGATGAGCGCGGCGCCTACGCCTTTCACGATCTGCAGCCCGGCGCCAGCTACCAGGTCTACGCCGAATGGCAGGGCCACCGCAGCAAAACCCGCACCGACTCGCAATATAATCCCAACCCGACGGTGCGCCTGGATCTCACAATTCCGGTGTCCTAGCGGAGTAAACCACCCGTCCGCCCACGATGGTGTAGATGGCTTTGCCGCGCAGCTTCCAGCCCGCGAAGGGTGAGTTGCGGCTGAGGGAGGCGCCCTGCGCCGGGTCATAGGTCCACGCCGCCGCGGGATCGAACACGGTGAGGTCGGCGAGGCTTCCGCTGGCGAGCGTGCCTCCGGGAAGGCCGAAGGCACGCGCCGGCGCGCTGGTGAGAGATGCGACCAGGCGCGCCAGCGACAGCTGGCCGGTTTCGACCAGGCGCAGGCCGAGCGGCAGCGCGGTTTCCAGGCCGATGATGCCGAACGGCGCGCGGTCGAACTCCTGCAGCTTCTCGTGCGCGGCGTGGGGCGCATGATCGGTGGCGAAGGCGTCGAGCGTGCCATCGGCCAGGCCGGCCACCACCGCGGCGCGGTCGGCGGCGGTGCGCAGCGGCGGGTTCATCTTGAAGTTGGTGTCGTAAGGCGTCGCATCCTCATCGCACAGGATGCAGTGATGCGGTGTGACTTCGGCGGTGACGCGCACGCCCCGCGTTTTGGCTTCGCGCAGCAGCCGGACCGAGGCCGCCGTCGAAACGTGGGCGATGTGGATGTGCGCGCCGGTTTCTTCCGCCAGCAACAGATCGCGCGCCACCATGGTGGCTTCGCTGGCGCTGCTGATGCCGCGCAGTCCCAGCCGCAGCGCCACCGCGCCGGCGTGCATCGAGCCGCCGGCGGACAAGTGCAGGTCTTCGGCATGCTCAATCACCGGCACCCCCAGCATGCTGGCATATTCCAGCGCCCGCCGCAGAATCTGGGCGTTCATCACCGGCCGGCCATCGTCGGAAAACGCCACCGCACCCGCCTCGCGCATGGCGCCCAGGCCCGCCAGGTGCTCGCCTTCGCTCCCCGCGGTGACGGCGCCGATGGGATACACGCGCGCGTGCCCGGACTCGCGCGCCCGCTGCAGCAGATAGGCCGTGCCGCCCGCATCATCATTCACCGGATTGGTGTTGGGCATGGCGCACACGGCGGTAAAGCCGCCCGCGGCGGCGGCGCGGGTGCCGCTGGCGATGGTTTCCTTGTAGGCAAAGCCGGGCTCGCGCAGATGCACGTGCAGGTCAATGAAGCCGGGCGCGATGATCAGCCCCGTGCAGTCCAGCACTCCCGGGCCGGCGGCGGCAATGTCTGTGCCCAGATCGCGGACGCGATCTCCCTGCACGACCACATCGCCGGTCTGGTCCAGCCCTTGCGCAGGATCGAACAGCCGGCCGTTCTTGAGGATCAGGTTCATCGTTTTGCACCGAGGACCGTGTGCAGCACCGCCATGCGGATGAGCACGCCATTTTCCACCTGCTCGCGGATCACCGACTGCGGCGAATCCGCCACTTCGGCGCTGATCTCCACCCCGCGGATCACCGGCCCGGGGTGCATCACCAGCGCATCCGGGCGGGCGGCGCGCAGCCGTTCGGCGGTGACGGAAAAGCGGCTGACGTATTCGGCTTCGCTGGGGAAAAAGCTCTCATGCATGCGCTCCATCTGAATGCGCAACACCATCACCACATCGGCGCCGTCGAGCGCGGGCTCAAGCTCGCCGTAGAGGCGAACGTTTTTGCCATAGGCGGCAAACTCCGGCGGCAGCAGCGTGCGCGGGCCACAGAGGCGCAGCTCGGCTCCCAGCCGTGACAGCAGCAGAATGTTCGAGCGCGCCACGCGGCTGTGCAGAATGTCGCCGATGATGGCCACCTTCAGGCCGGCGATGCTGCCGCGGTGGCGCAGAATCGTGAAGCCGTCGAGCAGCGCCTGGGTGGGATGCTCGTGCATGCCGTCGCCGGCGTTGATCACCGGCACATCGGCGTGATCGGCCACCAGCCGGGGCGCGCCGCTGGAGGCGTGGCGCATCACGATGCCGTCAATCGCCATGGCGCGCAAGGTGTAAACGGTATCCAGCAGCGACTCGCCTTTTTCAATGCTGCTGGCCTGGGCGCTGACGGAGACGGTCTCGGCCCCCAGCCGCCGCGCCGCGACTTCAAACGAGGTGCGGGTGCGCGTCGAGGCTTCGTAGAACAGCAGCAGCAGCCGCTTGCCGGTGAGCATTCGCGGCGGTGGCGTTTTCTGGAACGCGGCGGCGAGGCTGAGAAACTGCTCGATGCGAGCCAATGGCAAGCCCTCGATGCCGAGAACGTGCGCTGGTTCGGGATGAGCGTTCATGCTTAGACCGGTTCGACCAGGAGCACCCGTTCGGTGCCGTCCATCTCCTTCAGCTTCACTTCCACCATTTCGCGCGCCGTGGTTTGCACGTATTTGCCCACGAAGCTGGCCTCAATGGGCAGCTCGCGGTGGCCGCGGTCGATCAGCGCGCACAACTGCACCCGGCGCGGACGGCCGTGATCAAACAGCGCGTCGAGCGCGGCACGGATGGTGCGGCCGGTGTAGAGCACGTCATCCACCAGAATCACGTTCAGGCCATTGATGTCAAAGTCGATCTGCGAGGGTTTGACTTCGGGCTTGACGCCCACCGGCGACAGGTCGTCCCGGTACAGCGTGATGTCGAGCGTGCCGACCGGCACCGGCTTGTTCTCGATGCGGCCCGCAAGAGCGGCCAGGCGGCGCGCCAGCGGCTCGCCCCGGCGCCGGATGCCCACCAGCGCCAGCCCCTCCACGCCATTGTTCTTTTCCACAATTTCATGCGCCAGCCGCACCAGGGTGCGCTCAATCTCGGAGGCAGACATGAGTTGCGCTTTCTCGCGCAACAGAGGCATGGAGTCAGCCATAGCGAGGTTATTCTAACAGGGGACAGGGGCCAGGGGACAGGGGCCAGGCAAAACAACATGATCGCAAGGTATACACGCGCGGCGATGGGCCGCATCTGGAGCGACGAAAACCGCTTTGCGCAGTGGCTGGCGGTGGAAAAGGCCACCGCTGCCGTCGAGGCGGAAATGGGCATCATTCCCGCCGAGGCGGCACGGGAAATCGAGGCCAAGGCCGCCTGCGAACCGGAGCGCATCGCGGAGATTGAGGCCGAGGTCAAGCACGACTTGATCGCCTTCACCACCAACGTCGCCGAGCACGTGGGCCCGGCCGCGCGCTATTTTCACTACGGCCTGACCTCCAACGACACCATCGACACCGCCCAGGCGCTCCAGATGCAACAGGCCGCCCGGCTGCTGCTCGAAGACCTCGATGCTCTGGGCGCGGTATTGCGGCGGCGGGCCCGGGAGTTTGCCCACACCGTCCAGGTCGGCCGCACCCATGGCGTGCATGCCGAGCCGATCACCTTCGGACTCAAGCTCGCGCTTTGGTATAGCGAAAATGTGCGCAACATCCACCGTTTGCGCGCCGCGGCCGAAGACCTGCGCCTGGGCAAGTTGAGTGGCGCGGTCGGAACCTTTGCCCACTTGGACCCGGAGGTCGAGGCGCGCATCTGTCAACGGCTCGGGCTGAAACCCGCGCCCATCGCCAATCAGGTGATCCAACGGGAAGAGCATGCCGCCTTTCTGTGCGCCATCGCCGTGTGCGGCGCCTCGCTCGAAAAAATTGCGCTCGAAGTCCGGCACCTGCAGCGCACGGAAGTGCGCGAGGCCGAGGAGTTCTTTTCAGAAAAGCAAAAAGGGTCTTCCGCCATGCCGCACAAGCGCAATCCCGTCACCAGCGAGCAGATCTGCGGTCTGGCGCGGCTGCTGCGCTCGAACGCGCTGGCGGAGCTCGAAAACGTGGCGCTCTGGCATGAGCGCGATATCAGCCACAGTTCCGTCGAGCGGGTCGTGTTGCCGGATTCCTGCATTCTGCTCGACTACATGCTCGCCAAGACCACGAACCTGATCGATAAGCTGCTGGTCTATCCCGAACGGATGCAAAAGAATCTGGAGTCCTCGTTCGGCCTGGTCTTCAGCGGCCAGCTCTTGCTGGAGCTGGTCGAGAGCGGCATCAGCCGCGAGCAGGCCTACCGCTGGGTGCAGCGGCATGCGATGGAGAGTTGGCGGACAGGGGCCGATTTCCGCACCGCCATTGAAGCCGATCCGGAGATCCGGGCGCAGGTGAAGCCGGAGACCATTGCGGCGGCCTTCGACCTCAAACATCACCTCCGCAACGTGGATGCGATTCTGGACCGGGCGCTGGCGCAGGAATAGCGGGGTTAACGGGCTGCGTCGCCGGCCTTCACTCGCACCAGCACAAAATGGGTGCCGTCGCTTCCGGTGCGCACCGCCACATAGCGCACATCGTCTTTTGACCGCCGGAGCTGCAGGCCTTGCGTGCCGTTTTCCCAGCGCTGCTGCACCGCACCCAGCCGGCTGAGCTGCTGCTGGTAATAGTGCAGCACCTGCGCGGTCGAGGCGGGGGCCCGGAACTCAGCGACGTTCACCAGCATGGCGCCGCCGCCGCCGCGCAGCGTGACCTCGGCGCCGGGGCTGTCGAAGTGGACTCCGCGGATGCCATCGATCTCACTGAAGTCAGCGCTGTTGTCGTGGAACGGCGAATCGGCGGGGGACAGCACCTCGGTCGCCCCCGGATAAATCGTCATGTCCAGTTGGGCGAGATCGGGCTGCGGCACGACCTTGATATCGCCGAATGGCGATTGTATGCTCACCCGGGCATTTTTGCCGTCGCCTTGCACATGGAGGTTGCCGAGGGGCGATTGAATATTGGTGACCTGATTGGCGCCGCTGCCGCTGGTCACAATGTGGGTGTTGTGCACAAAGCGGCTGATGACGAACACGCCAAAGCCGACGATCACCACCAGCACAATCAGGATGCCGGCAATGACCGCCAGCCAGGCATTGTTGCGCTGGGGCGGCCGGGGAGCGGAAGGCGGGGGGTAAGAGGTGCTCATGATGGTTGGGGACCTCGCTGCGGCGCAAGCGGGTCGATCGGCACAACCGGGCCGGGCCCCGCGCCTGTCAATACTACGCGCAAATCGGCCGCCATGTTCCCGGTGGCGAACAGCCGGATGCCGGCGATCCCCGCCGCGCCCTGGGCAAGGCACTGCGCGGCGTTGCCGGGGTTTACGCCACCCAGTGCCAGCACCGGTCTACCGCACTGGGTTGCTGCACCCAACGCCTCCAGACCCAGCGGCGGCCCAAAGGCCAGCTTGGACGGAGTGGTGAAAACCGGCCCGAAGACGCAAAAGTCGGCACCTTCAGCAGTCACCACCTCGACGGCGCTATGGCAGCTCTGCACAATAAGAAACTCGGGCGGTACGAGCGGCCGCAGCCGGGACGGCGGCAGGCCGTCCGCCGGGCAGTGGACGCCATCAAAGCCGGCCGCCAGTGCTACATCCAAACGGCTGTTTACCAGCAGTTTGGGGCGGCCCGGCGGAATGGCCGCACGCAGCTTGCGGCAAAAGGCCAGTAATTCTCTCCCACTAAGCTGCTTTTCGCGAACTTGGATAAAATCTACACCCGCCCGCGCCACCTCCACCAGCCGCTCGAATCCCTCCCAGCCGGAGCCATTGCTGATGCAGTATAGCCAAGGGTGATCTAACGATCGAAGTGCGTGATTTCGCTTGCCGCTGCCCATAAATTCAACAAACCCAGTCCGCTGACGATCCCGCGCACCCAGGAGCTCAGCAGCACCAGCCGCCAGGAACTCGCTCCGCTGATGACCGCGATGGTATTGGTCCAAATCGGTGTCCAGGGCAGGGTCAGCAGAACCAGACCGACTTCGATGGTGAACACCACCAGAACCGCCTGCCACAGACTGCGTCTCCATGAGAGGGAATGCCGGGCGGCTGGCGATTCTGGATTTTCGGCCATAGAAGATTGCATGCTGCCTAATATTCTGCTATAAACCGGGTCAGTCTCCCCCTGGAGGGCATCATGAACCGTAGTGACCTGAGCTTGGCGATGGCGAGTGCCAGCGGCATTCCGCGCATGACCGCGGAGCGGGCACTGAATGCGGCACTGGCGGCGATGGCCGAGGAGCTGACGCGCGGCCAGCGTGTCACCCTGGCCGGTTTTGGCACCTTCAAGCCAGTAGCCCGCAAGGCGCGCATCGGGCGCGATCCGCGCACCGGCACACGGCTGGAGATTGCCCCCTGCAACTCCGTCCACTTTGCCGTCAGCCCCGAGTTGCGCGACGCCCTGAACCTGACCGTGCTGCGTGCCCATAGCGCCGGTGCGTAACCGGGTTCCCCCCATTGGGGTGCCCGCAACGCACCCGGAAACCGTGGTATATTGACTATGCGTTTGTCTTCTGCTCGATGCCTGTAGACCGCCGGTACGAACCTGTTCCGCTCGCCTATTCGCTATAGACCAGCCAAGTCAAATAGCTCTCTCGTTGAAGGAATTCCCTTGAAGAATATTTTTGTTGGAAATCTGTCGTTTCACACGACAGAAGCAGATTTGCGTACCGCGTTCGAACCGCACGGGGCTGTTAGCCGGGTCAGCATCATGACCGACCGCGACACCGGCCGTTCCCGTGGTTTCGGTTTCGTGGAAATGGAAGACGATCAGCAGGGCGACGCCGCCATCGCGGCGCTGAACGGCAGTGAAATCGACGGCCGGGCTCTGAATGTGAACGTTGCCCGTCCCCGTCCGGAACGCGCCGGCAACGGCGCCCGCGGTGGACGCGGCGGCTTTGGCGGCGGCGGCCGGCGCGAACAGCGCTGGTAGGGGCCTCGCGTTTCATTCATCATCAAGAGCGGCTCACCGAGCCGCTCTTTTTGTTTTACTGTAGAACGTCGAGATATTTCAGTGCGCCGCCGGTGTTGTAGAGCACCACCGTCTCGTGCGGCTGCATCCAGCCGGAAGCGTAAAGCTGGCGCGCCGCCGCCACGGTCGCGGCGCCTTCCGGCGCGGCAAAGATGCCTTCTGTCGCCGCCAGTTCGTGCACCGCTTCCAGAATCGCTTCGTCGGTTACGGCCACCGCGGTTCCGTGGCTGTCGCGCAGAATATCGAGCACAATCTTGTCCGCGTAGGGCTTGGGCACACGCAGGCCCGCAGCCAGCGTTACCGCGCCCTTCCAGGCATCGATGGCCTCGGTGCCGCGGCTAAAGGCTTTCACCACCGGCGCGCAGCCGGTGGATTGCACCGCGACCATGCGCGGACGCTTGGCGCCCATCCAGCCCAATTGCTCCAGTTCGCCAAAGCCTTTCCACATGCCAATCAGGCCCACGCCGCCGCCGGTGGGATAAAAGATCACATCCGGCACTTTCCAGCCGAGCTGCTCCACCACCTCGTAGCCCATGGTCTTTTTGCCCTCGACGCGATAGGGCTCTTTCATGGTGCTGACGTCGTACCAACCTTCGCGCTCCTGCCCCTCTTTCACCAGCCGGGCGCAGTCGCTGATCAATCCGTCCACGAGGGTGACATGCGCTCCATAAAAGTTGTACTCGGCTAAGTTGCCTTTGGGCACATCCTTGGGCGCAAAAATGTGGGCTTCCAGGCCGGCCTGGGCCGCATAGGCGGCCAGTGCGCTGCCCGCATTGCCGGCCGTCGGGATGGCAATCTTCTTGACGCCGAACTGCTTGAGCATGGTGACGGCACAGCCCAGGCCGCGCGCCTTGAAGCTGCCCGTCGGATTCAGGCCTTCATCCTTGACGTACAAGTTCTGCGCGCCCATTTTCTCACCCAGCCGGCGCGCGTGCAGCAGCGGCGTCTGGCCTTCGCCCAGCGTGACCGGCGTATCCGAGGGCATCAGCTCCTGATACTTCCACATCGAGCGTTCCGCCTGCGACCGCGCCTGCAGCTTTTCGGGATTGAGTACCTTGCCCACGGCCGCCAGGTCATAGCGAACATACAATGATCCCTGGCATTTGGGACAGACGGTTTGCGGCCGGTCCGCCGCGGCATGCTCTCCGCAGCGGCTGCATTCCAGGTGGGTAACGTAGGTCACCACAGCAGCATAGCACTGGCCCTGGCCCCTGACTCCTGGCCCCTGACCCCTGGCCCCTGGCCCCGGTTCCCTGTACCCTAGGCCCATGCGCCGTCTGACGCTTACGCATTGGATTTTCATCGCGCTGGTCGGGGGGGTGGGGATCGGCGCTTTGTGGCCGCACTTCGGTATGGCGTTGAGCCCGCTGGAGGTGATTTTTCTCCGGCTGATCAAGATGATCGTGGGCCCGCTGATCTTCGCCACGCTGGTAGTCGGCATCGCCGGACATGGCGAACTCAAGGGCCTGGGCCGCATCGCCGTCAAAGCCATTGTTTTTTTTGAGGTGGTCACCACCTGCGCGCTGGTGCTGGGATTGCTGGCGGTGAACTGGCTCAAGCCCGGCGCCGGCGCCACGCTCGGCGGCGCGGCCGCGAGCGGAACCGTACTGGGGGGCGGGGGCGTGCATCCCGGCCTGCTGGACAGCCTGATTCTGCATACCTTCCCGCAAAGCTTCGCCCAGGCGCTGGCCAACGGCGAAGTCCTGCAGGTAGTGGTGTTCAGCGTGCTGTTTGCCATTGCGCTGGTGATGGCGGGCGCCGAAGAAGGCCAGCCCGCGCACGTGGTGCTGCGCTTTTGCGAGGGCTTGATGAAGATCATGTTCAAGCTCACCGAAATCGTGATGTGGACGGCGCCCTTCGGCGTGTTGGGCGCCGTCGCCGCCAGTATCGGCAAGCAAGGGCTGGGGGTGCTGGTGCCACTGGCCGAGCTGGTAGCTACGCTCTACGGGGCGCTGGCGGTGTTCCTGGTGGTCGTGTTCGGTGCGACCATCGTGCTTTTCCGGGTACCCTTGGCCCGCTTCTGGGCCGCCATCAAGGAGCCGACGCTGATTGGCTTTTCCACTTCGAGTTCAGAAGCGGCACTGCCCAGCGCACTCGAGAACATGGAAGCCATGGGCGTTTCCCGCCGTATCGTCGGCTTCGTGATTCCGACCGGCTACAGCTTCAACCTGACGGGAACGACCCTGTACCTGAGCCTGGCGGCGATGTTCATCGCCCAGGCGGCGCACATGCACATGAGCCTGGGCCAGCAAATCTTCATGCTGCTGACGCTGATGCTGACCAGCAAAGGCGTCGCCGGCGTATCGCGCGCGGCGATTGTGGTGCTGGCCGCCACCGCTGCGACCTTTGGCTTGCCACTGTCGGGCGTGGCGCTGCTGCTGGGCGTCGATCAGTTTCTGGACATGGGCCGCACCGCCGTCAATGTAATCGGCAACTGCCTGGCCGCGGCAGTAGTGGCCCGCTGGGAAGGCGAAACCCTCGCCGCCCCCACCGAACTAGCCGCCGCCACTCGCGGCTGATAGCTGATGGCCAACCGTCAGCGAACCCCTCGGCGCCCCCAGCAAACTACCGGCCGCTAGTCACCACGGATGGTTGATAGCTGACAACTGGCGGCTTCTTCGTCAGACAGCAGCCCTCATAGCAGCCATCGGGCCAAACACCGCAGCGCCCAACCCCTCGGCGCACGCGCTCGGGATCACACCGCTCGAGAATGAGTTCCCGCAGCAGACTGGCAAACGCCGGATGGTCTCCCGGCGTCTTCACGCGCACCATCGGCACGCCCAGCGTATCCGCCTTTTGCCGTACCTCGCGGTCCAAGTCGTAGACCACTTCCATGTGGTCGGAAAGAAAGCCCAGCGGCACGACGGCCACGCCTGGCACGGCGCGCTTGGCGCAAGCGATCAACACGGATTCCACCGTGGGTTCCAGCCAGGGATCTTCCGGCCGGCCGCTGCGGCTCTGAAAGGCGAGATGGTAGCGCGCCTGGCCATTGGCGGTGGCAATCAGCCGCGCCGCTTCCTGCAACTGCTCCCTATAGGGCGCGACCGCCGCCATGGTTTCCGGAATGCTATGCGCCGTGAAGATGATTTCACTGCCTGAGGGGAGCTGCTCCAGCGCGTCCTGCACGCGTTCGATCCAGATCGCCAGGTATTCGGGGTGATTGTAGAACAGCCGGATTTTGTCGATCTGCGGTGCGGCCTTGCCCAGTGCCGCCGCGACTATGCCCCGTGCGCGCTCGATATCCTCGCGGTACTGCTGGCAGCCGGAATAAGAGCCGAACGCCGAAGTCACCACCGCCAGCGCGCGCCCGATTCCGTCCTGCGCCATCTTGCGCAGCGTGGCTTCCAGCATCGGATGCCAGTTGCGGTTACCGATGTAAACCGGCAGGCGCGGACCTTTCAGGTCCAGCTCGTTTTGCAGATGCGCCGCCATGGCGCGCGTGGCTTCCACGATCGGGCTGCGGCCGCCCATGGCGCAATAGTGCTCGGCAATTTCCTGCCGCCGCTGCGCGGGCACATTCCGGCCGCGCAGAACGTTTTCCAGGAACGGCAGCACGTCTTCGAGCTTCTCCGGCCCGCCGAAGGAAACCAGTACCACCGCGTCATATTGCATGGGTTATATCTTAACGGCTGGCGCCCCCACCTTTCACTACTGCCAGCGGCGGTTGCGGGATCGCTTCGCCGTCTTTGCGCGGATCCGAGGCGCCGTATTTTACTCCGGTTGTCGAATCGAACATGACCGCTTGACCGCCGCCCACGCGATCGCTGTACTCGTTGCCGACGGTAATATGGTCGCCCTTGGCCGTAAGGGTATCGATCACGCTCTTGGGTGCGCGGTCTTCGATGAAGAAATGACAGCCGCCAAAGGTGTGGTTCGTGAAGCGCGGTGCTTCCATTGCGGCCTGAATGTTCATGCCGTAGTCGGCAATGTCGCTGACGTACTGCGCATGCGCCTGAGCCTGGTTCAGGCCGCCCATGATGCCGAAGCCAATGTGCAGGTCTCCTTTTTGCATGAACGCCGGAATCAACGTGTGGAAGGGACGTTTATGGCCGGCGAGCTCATCCGGATGACCGGGCGTGAGCACGAATAAGGCACCGCGATCCTGCAGCATGATGCCGTAATGATCGACCACCACGCCGGAGCCAAACTCATCGTACAAGCTCTGAATCAGCGAGACGATATTGCCCTGCGCGTCAATCGCGGTCAGATAGACGGTGTCGGCGTTGAAGCGCGCGGCATCGCCGGGAGGATAGCTGCAGTTCGCCTGATTCATGTGGATGAGCTTGGCGCGCTGCGCGCCGTAGACTTTGGAGATCAGCCCGGAAACCGGAATTTTGGCGAAGCGTGGGTCGCCGTCATAGCGCCGCAGGTCGGAATAGGCCAGCTTCATCGCTTCTGTTTTGACGTACCAGGTCTTGGGATTGGCAAAGCCCCATTGCGCCAGCGGAAACTGGCCGAAAATGTTGAGCATTTCGAGTGCGCCAAAGCCCTGCGTGTTGGGCGGAAGCTCGTAGACCTGCCAGCCATGGTAGGTAGTCGAAATCGGCGCGACCCACTCCGGGCGAAAAGTGGACAGATCCGCCGCGCTCATCACGCCGCCCAGCCGCTTCGACGTTGCCAGAATCGCCTTGGCGATCGGGCCATCATAAAAGGCGTCCGGTCCCTCGTCGGCGACCAGGCGCAGCGCCCGGGCATATTCGGGATTGCGGAAAACCTGGCCCACCTGCGGCGTCTGACCGTCGATCAAAAAGACGCGCCGGCCATTCACGTCCGCGGCGAGCTTGCGCTGCTGCGGTTTCCATGCGCTGGCGATCCACTCCGTGACCGGGTAGCCGTGCTCGGCATAGTAAATCGCCGGCTGAAACAGCGCTTTCCAGGGCAGCTTGCCGTAACGCGCATGCAGCGCCTCCCAGCCGCGCACCGCACCTGGCACCGTGACCGCGTCGATCCCGGACATGGGCATGCGCTGGTCGCCTTTGGATTCGAGATAGGCGGGCGTAAGTTTTTCCGGCGACCAGCCGCTGGCGTTCAGACCTGCGAGCTTGCCCGTTTTCGCGTTCCACACCATGGCGAACAGGTCGCCGCCCATGCCGTTCATCATGGGTTCGACCACCCCCAGTGTGGCGTTGGCCGCGATCGCGGCGTCGGCGGCCGAGCCGCCCTCGGCAAGAATTTGCGCGCCGGCTTGCGCTGCCAGTGACTGGCTGGCCGCGACGATGCCCAGGCGGCTGATCACCATCGAGCGCGCCTGCTTACGGCCCGGGAGCTTAGGATTGTTCGGAATTTGCGCCAGCAACAAACCGGCTGCCGCCACCAGCATCAGGAAAAGGCGAAATAGAGACCGCATGCGCGCAGTGTAGGCGAAACCGCATTGCAGCTACAAGTGGCTGCATGAGGGTACAATAGCCCTATGGCCACCTCGGTCGGTATCCGGGAATTGAAAAACAAGCTCAGCGCCTACGTGCGCCGCAGCGAGGCGGGTGAAATCATCGAAATTACGGCTCATGGCCGAACCGTAGCGCGCCTCTTTCCGCCCGCCTCTGCGCAGGCTCCCGGCATGGGTTACGACGCGCTAGTGGCGGCCGGCCAAATCATCCCGCCGCGCGATCCCCATGCAAGGATTCGCTGGCCAAACATTCACCTTCCGCCAGGAACCGCGGCAGCCCTGATTGACGAAGATCGAGATGAGCGCTGAGCCACAGCACCGGACCGATTACATCGAGAGCAGTGCTCTCGTCGCTGCCTTTCTAGAGGGCGACGCGCAGGCCCGCTCCATCATTTTCGGGTCAGGGCAAATTATCTCGTCATCACTGACCTTGGCAGAGGCCGAACGCGCGCTCACTCGCGCCAAAACCACCGGACGCATCACCTCCGGCGAAGAGGCGGAATTCGCACTGGCTCTCTGGGATTTTTCACAACGCTGTTCCATGATGCCCGTGAGCCAGCTCATCCTCGGCAGAGTCGGGGCGCCTTTTCCGGCAGAGCCGGTTCGAACCCTGGATGCGATCCACTTGGTTACGGCGCAGACGTTGGGTTTGCCACCGCAACTGGTGCGGATTCTGACCCGTGATCGTCGCGTCCGCGCCAACGCGCTCGCCCTCGGCTTCCAGGTTGCCTGAGGGGACAGGACGGCGGCAAACAGCAGGCTCAACAGGCTGCCCGCACCGCCCTAAGCAACTCGGTAGCGCTCGCGAAAAGCCGTGCAAACACTTGTTGGCGGCTATGGTCGTTCATTCCAAGTCGCTCAGCGACCTTCAGAAAATTCTCGCCTTTGCATGCGCGACGCCTGTGGAGCGGAGCGCTTGGAGATCGCGGAGGAACTGGATGTGCATCGCTGGATCAGCAATTTTCTTGCACTTCAGAAACGCCTCCAGCTTGCCGATGCTTTTCTGTTCCTCGACCTTGGGAATGAATTCAGCCAGCTTGCTCTCGTTTAGCGAATCGATGAGCACTTTTGTGAGATAACCCACCTGCTCGTCAAATTCGCTCTGCTCTTCCGTCGCCGGGATGTGCAGAGATGTCAGGCAGTGCTGGTCGGCATGGGCCAGCGGCCTGAACAGGTCCCAGCCGTTATTCTTATGCCACTCCTTCTGAAACGCTTCGAACTCTTGCCTAAATACCAGGTCTGGCATCGTGGGTTGTGCGAACTCGGCCAGGAAACTGCGTTTGATGGCCGTGCCGCTCATTGGGCCCGGCGGGGCGATATCGAAGGTTTGCCAGTGCCCGCGTTCTGATTCAGGCAGGCATTGGCCCAGATCGCCCAAGTAGGCAGCGATGTAGTTCGACTGGTCATTGTCAATTGGCAGACCCGCGATTCGTGCGTTGGGGACAAGACAGGCGATGACGGTGGAGTTGGTCTCCGGTGACTTTGCATTCCAGAAAGCTTCGATGTCGATGCCGGTTCCCGCTCGTGCGATGTATTGAGCGCACTCGTCAATTGCACTCGCGATTAGATCGGCCATCCACGCATTATAGACCGCCATAATGAGCGAGTTGGCGGGCTGGGCGGCAGGCTCTGGCAAGCTCCCGCTCCGAACTTTCGGCACATCGCAACCCTACAATTACGCCGACACTCCCGCACCGCGTCCAAAACCGAGAGCGCCGCCGGCTCTGCGAGCAAGCCGCTAAATAGCCACCACGCGGCGATCCTGGAGACGATAGGTGCCGATGGCGACGCGGCGAATGGCTGCGGGGTAGAGCTTGTGCTCTTCGACGAGAATGCGTGCCGCGAGCGAAGCGGCGTCGTCGGTATCGAGCACCGGGACGACCGCCTGCAGAATAATTGGCCCGCCGTCGAGCGTCTCATCGACGAAGTGCACGGTGCAGCCGGAAAACTTTACGCCGCCATCGATGGCCTGCTGTTGGGCATCTAGTCCCGGAAATGACGGCAGCAGCGAAGGATGGATGTTGAGAATGCGGTTGGGAAAGGCCCGCAGAAAATAGCCGCTCAGCAGGCGCATGTAGCCCGCCAGACATACCAGCTCGACGCCCGCCTCGCGGAGCTTGGCCACCACCTCGCGGTCGTACTCCTCGCGCTCGCGGCCGGCGCTCGCCAGCGCGCAGGTCGCCAGGCCTTGCTCGCGCGCCCAGATCAGCCCCGGCGCCTGCGGGCGGTTACTCAGCACCAGCGCAATCTGCTCCGGAAACGCCGCCGCAATCGCCTGCAGATTCGATCCGCGTCCGGAAATCAGCACCCCAAGCTTCATGCCTTCCACACCACCCGCCGGCCGCCAGTAACGATGCGCCCAATGCGCAGCACCGGCTCGCCCTTGCGCTGGAGGTAACGCGCAAAGGCCGCAGCATCCGCTGCGCGCACTACCGCGATCATGCCGATACCGAGATTGAAGGTCCGTCGCATGTCCGCCAGCGGCACCTCGCCGAGCCGCTGCAAAAGCTGAAACAGGGGCGGCCACGTCCAGCTCGCGGCGTCGATTTCTGCGGCGCAGATCTTGGGCAGAATGCGGGGTAAGTTGCCCGGAATCCCACCGCCGGTAATGTGGGCCAGGCCACGCAGCCGTGGCAGCCAGGGCCGCAACAGCGGCAAGTAACTGCGGTGCTCCGCCAGCAGCACCTCGCCCAGGCTCGCTCTGCCCACCTCTTTGAGCCGCGTGCTCGGGCGATACCCCGCTTGCTCGAACAGAATTTTCCGCGCTAGCGCATAGCCGTTGGTGTGCAGGCCGGCCGAGCGCAGCCCGAACAGGATGTCGCCGGGCCGAATGGCGGCGCCGGTCAACAGCGTGCGTCTTTCGGCCACACCTACGATGCAGCCGGCCAGGTCATATTCGTTCGCCGCGTAGAAGCCGGGCATTTCGGCAGTTTCGCCGCCCAGCAGCACGCAGCCATTTTCGCGGCAGCCACGGCTTAGCCCTTCGACCAGTGCAGCCACGGTCGACGGCTGCATGCGGCCCAGCGCGATGTAGTCCAGGAAAAACAGCGGCCGCGCGCCCTGCACCAGAATGTCGTTGACGCAATGGTTCACCAGATCACGGCCGACGGTATTGTGAATGCCGGTTTGAAAAGCCAGCTTGAGCTTGGTCCCGACTCCATCCATGCTCGCCACCAGCACCGGTTCGCGCAGGCCGCGCGGAAGCTGGAACAGGCCGCCGAAGCTGCCAATCTCGGCCAGCACCTGCCGGTTGAAGGTGGCGCGTGCCAGCCGGGCAATCTGCTTTTTAGCGCGATCAGCGGCAGCGATGGAAACACCCGCAGCGGCGTAGGTTTGGCGAGGCATGGAAACACAAATTCTACAATGAAAGCATGGCTCTCGAATTCACCGCCTCCTGCCTTGCCGACGCCACCAGCCTGTTCCATTACTACAAAACCATGGGCGAGCGCGCCTTCGCCCAGCTCAGCGACGCACAGCTCACCGCGGCGCTCGACCCGGAGATGAACTCCATCGCCCAGATCGTGAAGCACCTGGCCGGCAATATGCGCTCCCGCTGGCAAGGCTTTCCCGACGCGGACGGCGAAAAACCCGACCGCAACCGCGACAGCGAGTTTGAAGCGCCGCCGCAAACCCGCGCCGCGATGATCGCCCTGTGGGAGACAGGCTGGAATTATGTCTTCGACGCCCTGACCCCGCTCACCGATGGCGATATGGCGCGCGCCGTCACCATCCGCGGCGAAAAGCACTCCATCACCCAGGCCGTCCATCGCCAGCTTGCCCACTACGCCTACCACGTCGGCCAAATCGTGTTTCTCGCCAAGCACTTGCAGGGCGCCGCCTGGCAGAGCCTGAGCATCCCGCGCGGCAAATCCGCCGACTTCACCCGCCGCGTCCAGTCCGGCGAAACCAGCCAGCGCTAAAGTTACGAACCGGCGAGCAGGCAGAGAGCGCCGCGCGCTGCGAGCGCTCGGTCGAGGGTTACGACCAGTCCGTCTGCCGCATCCGCTGTGGCAAGCATCCAGGCATCAGCCCACATCTTTGGCGAGGCGGATCGGTCGCGGGTGTGTTGCCGGAACTGCCGCTCCACCAATCGGGGTTCGGCAATAAATGCCACCCGGTCATCGGAATAAAATCGGTCGTACACGCGCCAGGCTTCCCGCATGGTGAGCGGTTTGCCGTCCATGGCGGCCGCCGTCGTTGTGAGGCGTAGAAATCCGAGCTGCGAAAGCCGGCAGAAGGCAATGGTGCCGCGCTCACGCTCCCACCAGTTCCGCGCGACAGCCGCGTGGACATGCTCCGGTGTGGCAATTGCCAACCAGACGTTTAGATCAGGGAAGCTCAACGAGCTCATAGGCATCCTGGTTGCTCAGCCCGATGCGCCGGCCAGCGGGACGGATCAATGGAGGATCGAGTCGCAGACGGTGCGCTGGGCGAGCCGGCCGCGCTTCGTCCACGGCGCGTTCTACGCCGGCCAGGATTAATTCACGCGCCGAGCAGCCACGCCGTGCCGCCGCTTCCCGAATGCGCCGGTGGAGGTCGAAGGGCAAGTCTAGCGAGGTGCGTACGGTCTCGGGCTTCATTCCATTATTTTGGCTGCCCGACTTAAATAAGTCAAACAGCGTCGCGCCGCGCCTTCTCAAAGCGTAGGGCCTCACTGGGTGCAACGGCGGCTACACTGGGCACATCATGAAGGATCGCCCGGGCATCGTCGCGCGTGGGGGCTTTACGCAGCTTGTCGTACCGGAGGGCGGCCTGTGCCACGGCGAAAATTGACTCCATCTCTACAGCCGAGTAGGCACCAGCATGATATATTCCGTTCCCGGCGCGTGGCTTGGGCCGGTGGCATCGGCAATGTGCTGGAGTGGTACGACTTCGGCCTCTACGGCCTGCTGGCGCCGGTGCTGGCGGCGCTGTTTTTCCCCTCGCAAAGCGCCTGGGTGGGACTGCTGGAGGTGTACGGCGGCTTCGCCGCAGGCTTTGCCATGCGGCCCCTGGGCGCCTGGGTGCTGGGCCATTGGGGCGACCGGCGCGGACGGCGCTACGTCATGGTCGCCTCGGTGCTCCTGATGGGCGCCGCCACCGTGGCGATGGGCCTGGTGCCCACCTATGCGGCCATTGGCGTCTGGGCGCCGATCCTGTTGATTACCATTCGGCTGTTTCAGGGGTTCTCGGTTGGCGGCGAATTTGTCGGCTCCGTCACCTACCTCGTCGAAGCGGCCGCACCGCGCCGGCGTGGCTGGGCCGGCAGTATCGCCAATCTGGGCTCGACTGGCGGTATGCTGCTCGCCGCAGGCGTTGCCGCGCTGGCGGCGAGCTGGGCTGGTCCCGTGGTACTCGCGGCCTGGGCCTGGCGGGCTCCGTTTATTGCCGGCGGCGTGCTGGCGCTCGCCGGCTATTGGCTCCGTCGCGGTCTGCCGGAGATGCTTCCCGCAGCCAGCAAGCAGAACAAACCTGCCGCCGCTCCCCTGGCGCAGGCGCTGCGCCGCGCGCCGCGGACCATGCTGCTGGCCACTTTGTTCAGTTCCGGCTACGGCATCGCCGATTACCTGACGATGGTTTATCTGCCTACCTACGCCCACACATTTGGACACCTGTCGCAGGCCTTCGTGCTGCGCGTCAACACCGCCGGGCAAGCCTTGGCGCTCGCCGTGGTGCCGCTGGCAGGCTGGCTGACTGACTGGGCCTTGCGCCGCCGCACGTTGCTGGCCGCAGCCTTCTTCCTCGAGGCGGCCATCGCCTGGAGCGCCTTTGCGCTCGCACGCCAGGGTCCGGCCGAGCTCTGGCTAGCACAACTGCTGTTCGCCGGCCTGCTGGCTCTGGTGATGGGTGCCGGACCGGCCATGCTGGCAGAACAATTTGCGCCCGAGTTCCGTGTTTCCGGTCATGCCGTGGCGTTTAACGTGGGCATTGGCATGGCAGGCGGGACCGCGCCGCTGGTTGCCGTCGCCCTCACTCACGGCGTCGGAACCCCGATGGCGGCTGCGGCTTACCTGATCTTTGCGGCTCTGCTCGCCGCCGTTTCCATCCTGTTGTTGCCCGACCGCAGCCGCGAAGAGCTGCTGGTAGATCCCCACTCCTGGCCGGTTTGAGACTAGCTATGCGCATAGCTACGCTAGAAGCTATGGCGTGCATAGATCCGCATAGCGTCGTGGCTCCCCAGCGCCATATTTCTGCCGTCGAGGTGCTCTACGACGGAGGACCGGGCGGGTACGCGCTGGCACGGCTCGTTTGGGACGGTGAAGAAGAAGTCGGAATCCGGTGGAACGGGTCGCCGGGCGAACCCGGTATGGGCAATCCGCAGTCCCGCGCTCGCCCGACCTGGTTTCTGCTGCCGCGCGAGATGGCCCAACCGGCGATCGATCTGGCTGAACAGAACAATACCGCAATACCGCGCTGGCGGCGGGCTATCGCGCCATGGCGGCAGATCCGGAGCGCGAAGCCGAGGCTTGGGAATGGACCGAGGGATTAATCGGCGATGGTACCCGTCAGGCGCGGTGACATCTGGTGGGTCAGCTTCGATGCCGCGCAGGGCGGTGGGGTGCGCAAGACGCGTCCGGCCGTGGTTATCAGCAACAATATAAGCAACACAATTCTCAACCGGGTGGTGGTGGTCCCGCTGAGCCGCCAAACCGAAAAGATTTATCCCAGCGAGGCCAAAGTCAATGCCGCTGGAGTCGAGGCCAAAGCCATGGCCGACCAGATAACCTCCGCCGCAAAAACGCGGTTGCTACGGCTCGGTCGCCTGGAAAACGCGGATCTCCGTGGCGTGGAGCAAGCGATTTTGCTGCACTTGGGCATACACCGCTGACTATTCGAATCGTAGCGCCTCGATGGGGTCGAGGCGGGCAGCCTTTTTCGCCGGGTAGAAGCCGAAGAAGATGCCAATGCCTGCGGAAAATACCGCCGCCACAACAATCGAGGCCGGCGAAATATCCACCGGCCACTGGGCGATGGCCGAGATCACCCACGAGGTGCCCAGGCCAAAAAAGATCCCAATCGCGCCGCCCGCCAGCGCCAGCACCAGCGCCTCGATCAAAAACTGCCGCTGCACGTCGGCTTCCGTCGCGCCCACGGCCATGCGAATGCCAATTTCGCGCGTGCGCTCGGTAACCGATACCAGCATGATGTTCATGATCCCGATGCCGCCGACCAGCAGCGACACGCTGGCGATCGAAGCCAGCAGGATGGTCATGATCTGCGCGCTCTCGTTGGCGACATCCGCATAAGCGGCGAGATTCATCACCGCGAAATCATCTGGCTGGCCGGGACGGATGCGGTGCCGGCTGCGCAGCAGGTCGGTGATCTGCTGCTGCGCCGCCGCGGTCGCCTGGTTGGAGACCGCCGAGACAGCAATGTTGCTCAGCCAGTAATTGCCGGTGATTTTCCGGTTGAGCGTGGTGTAGGGCACGTAGACGTTGTCGTCCTGGTCCTGCCCCATGCCGCTTTGACCTTTGGCGATGAGCGTGCCCACGACCTTGAAAGGCAAGTTCTTGATGCGGATGGCTTTGCCCACCGGGTCGGCGCCGTCGGGGAACAGATTGTTCACCACCGTCGCGCCCAGCACAGCCACGTTGTTGGCGTCGGTAACGTCCGGTTCGGTGAAGGTCGAGCCCTGATCGAACTGCCAGGCGCGGATGTCGAAGTAGCTGGGCTCGGTGCCGGTGATGTGCGTGCCCCAGTTGTTGGCGTTGTACACCACTTGCTCGCTGGCGGTCGCGCCCGCGGCCGCCGCCCGCACCGCCGGCACCTGCGCCAGAATGGCTTGTTCATCCGCATAGGTCAGGGTCTTGGTCTGCCCCCAGCCCAAATGCACCGCTCCCGCCTGGCGGCTGCCCGACTGCACGTAGAGCAAATTGCTGCCCATGGCCTGGATACGGGCCTGCACCTGTTCGCTGGCGCCCTGACCCACGCCCACCATGGCGATCACCGCCCCCACGCCGATGATGATGCCCAGCATGGTGAGGATGGAGCGCATTTTGTTGCGTGTCAGCGCCACCAGGGCGACGCGCAGTACGGAGACGAGATCCATAATTCAGTCCTCGGCTTCCCCCTCCTCTTCGGCGCCATTTTCCGGCAGCTTCTGGAGTTCTTCTGCGGCATCGGCGGGATGCGCCACCGGCTCATCGCGGCGGATACGGCCATCTTTGAAATACACAATGCGCGCGGCGAATTGGGCGATGTCAGGCTCGTGCGTCACCAGCACGATGGTGATGCCGTGCTCGCGGTTGAGCTTCTGGAAAATGGCCATGATCTCGATGCTGGTGCGGCTGTCGAGATTGCCCGTAGGCTCGTCGGCCAGCAGCAGCGAAGGCCCATTCATCAGCGCCCGGGCAATGGCCACGCGCTGCTGCTGTCCGCCGGAGAGCTGGCTGGGGTAGTGGTCCTCGCGCTCCGCCAGGCCGACGATGCGCAACACCTCGCGCGCGCGCTCCTTGCGCTCGGCAAGAGGCATGCGGGCGTAGAGCGCCGGCAGCTCGACGTTCTCGAGCGCCGTCGTGCGACTCAGCAGATTGAAGCCCTGAAAGACAAAGCCGATCTTGCGGTTGCGGATATGGGCCATCTCGGTCTTGTCGAGGGTCGAGACATCGACACCGTCGAGCTTGTATGAGCCGCGCGTGGGTCGATCCAGACCGCCGATGACATTCATGAACGTGCTTTTGCCGCCGCCGGACGCGCCCATGATGGCCACGAACTCGCCCTTGTGGATCACAATATCCACCCCGCGCAGCGCGGGCACCTGCACCTCGCCGAGATCGTAGATCTTGTGGACGCCGGCCACCGCAATCACAGGAATCGCCTGCGCCTCGCCGGCGAATATCACTTCCGTGCTGGTCAGGACTTCGTTCACGGTCTTACCCTCCGTTAGCGGCCCGGGCGTCCGCCGCCCGCGCCCGGCAGGCCGCTGGCCGTCTTCGCCAGCTCGCCGGTCACCACCTTGTCGCCGGCTTTCAGTTGTCCTTGCAGCACCTGCGTGACGGCGGTGTGGGTGAAATCGGTGATTCCGGTGCGCACCTTGACCGGAACCAGCTTGTGGTTGGCGTCCAGCGTCCAGAGAATCGCCGTGGTGGGACGGTTAGTCTGTCCACCGGCCACCTGCGGATGCGTGGCGTGCTGGCCTGGCGCGTGCGCCCCCGCCGCGGGTTTCGCCTGCGGCGCGCCGTTGCCGCTATCCTGCATGCCGTACTGCCCCAGCAGCGTGCGCAATTGAACCGGCGTCAGGCTGGGCTTGAAGCGCAGCGCCGAATTGGGCACTTCCAGCGTGTTCAGGGCGCTGGCCACGGGAATGTTCACGTAGGCGGTCATGCCGGGGAACAGCTTCTGGCCGGAATTCTTGAACTCAATAATGGTGTCGTACTCGACCACGTTCTGCACCGTGGTGGCGTTCATGCGCAATTGCTTCACCACGCCGCGATACGAGGTATCCGGATAAGCATCCACCG
This sequence comes from Acidobacteriota bacterium, assembly GCA_004299485.1. Taxonomy (NCBI): domain Bacteria; kingdom Pseudomonadati; phylum Acidobacteriota; species Acidobacteriota bacterium. Next base: position 256,481 of record SCQP01000016.1, on the reverse strand, counting down.
TGAACGTCGCCGGGTCGCCAACTTTGAGGCGGCCTTCGTCGCTCTCGTCGGTCTGCATGTAGACCCACATCGTATCCAGATCGGTCGCTTCGCTGAACAGCAGCGGCGCCGAAAACGAGCTGGCGACCGTCTGGCCGGCATCGACCGCGCGGTTGATGATCACGCCGTCGACCGGGGCGTAAATATTGCAGTAACCGAGATTGGTTTCCGCGGTGGTGACCTGGCTTTGTTTGCCTTTGGCCGCAGCCTGAGCGGACTTGAGCGCCGCTTCCGTCTGCGCCAGGCCCGCCTGCGCGCTGGAGTGCGCGGCCTGATCGGTCTGAAAGGTGGCGACATCGGTATCACGCTGGGCCGCGGACACAATGCCCTGTTGGTACAGGCTCACGCTGCGGTCGCGCTGCAACGTCGCCTGCTGCAGCGCGGCCTGGGCTTGCTCGATTTTGGCCTTGGCATCCTGTACGTTGGCCTGCGCCACGCCTACCTGCGCTTGGGCGTTGGCGAGATCGGCCTTGGCGGCCGCCAGCGCATTCTCGTAGGGCGTCGGGTCGATCTGCGCGATCAACTCGCCCTTCTTGACCCTGGAGTTGAAGTCCACGTTGATCTTGGTGATCCGGCCCGACACCTGCGCGCCAATCGAGACGGTGTTGATCGGGTTGACCACCCCAGTTGCCTGCACTACGGAAGTAATGTTGCCGGTCCGCACCGCCGCCGTGAAATACGTCGGCGCCGATGAGCGGTTGGCGACCAGTACAATGGCCACGATAATCACCACCACTACCGCTGCCAGAACCTGGAAGCTGCGCGCATGCAGCAAGGAGCGTGGGTGCTTTTCGGTTGCCATTTCTCTGCCTTCACTTCTGAGAACGCCCCGGCCAAAGACACGGTTACACCACCGCCGTTTCCAGGCGGTATCATGGTCTACGAACCATGGCTACTGCGACCACTGCTCCGAAATGGACCGTAGAAGATGTATCCAATATCTACAATCAACCCCTCCTGGAGCTGATTGAGCAAGCCCACGAAGTCCACCGCCAGCACCAGCGCCACCACTCCGTCCAGATGTGTCATCTGCTGTCCATCAAGACGGGCGGCTGTCCGGAGGATTGTTCCTATTGCCCGCAGAGCGCCCGCTATCACACCGGCGTCGAAGCCGGCAAACTGCTCGACCTGGAAACCGTGATGCAATCGGCCGAGCAGGCGCGCGCGGGCGGTTCCAGCCGCTTCTGCATGGGCGCGGCCTGGCGGCAGGTCAAAGAGGGCGCCGACTTTGATCGCGTACTGGAGATGGTGCGCGGCGTGGCCGGCTTAGGCATGGAAGTCTGCTGTACCCTCGGCATGCTCAACGCCGAGCAGGCGCAGCAGCTCGCCGACGCCGGCCTCACCGCCTACAACCACAACCTCGACACCTCACCCGAGTTCTACGGCCACATCATCACTACGCGCACCTATGAAGATCGCCTGCGCACGCTCGAACACGTCCGCGGCGCCGGCATTTCGGTTTGCTGCGGCGGCATTCTGGGTCTGGGCGAAGCCGACGCCGACCGCGTGCGGCTGCTGTTCACGCTGGCGAATATGAATCCGCCGCCCGAGAGCGTGCCGATTAACGCGCTGGTCGCGGTCGAAGGCACGCCGCTGGCGGAAAACATGCCGGTCGATTGCTTCGAGCTGGTGCGCGCCATCGCCACCGCGCGCATGCTGATGCCCGATTCGCGCGTGCGCCTCAGCGCCGGCCGGCTGGCGCTCAGCGACGAAGCGCAAGCGCTCTGCTTCTACGCTGGCGCCAATTCGATCTTCGTAGGCGAGAAGCTGCTCACCACGCCGAATCCCGGCGAGGATCACGATCACGCGCTGCTGGCGAAGCTCGGGCTGGACCCGGAACCGGCGCCCGTTGCGACTTCCCTTTTCCCTCTTCCCTCTTCCCTCTCCTCCGGCCTCGCGGAACTGGAGCGGGCCTGGGATGAAGAACTCGCCGAGCGCGAACAACGCCAGCGCCGCCGCCGGCTGCGGGCCGCCGAGGGCGAGGATTTTTGCTCCAACGACTATCTCGGCCTGAGCCAGCATCCGGGCATTCGGGCGGCGATGGTCGAGGCCCTGGATCAGGGCCTGGAACTGGGTTCCACCAGTTCGCGCCTCGTGCGCGGCAACCACGCCGCCATCGTCGAGCTCGAAGCCGAGTTCGCCGCCTGGCAAAACCGCGAGGCGGCGCTGCTGTATAGCTCCGGTTACACCGCCGGACTGGGTGTGATCACCGCGCTGGTCGGCCGTGGCGACATTGTATTTTCCGATGAGCGCAACCACGCCAGCCTGATTGAAGGCATCCGCGCCGCAGGCGCGCGGCGGGTGCTCGTGCCCCACGTCAGCGCCGATGCGCTGGCCGAACGGTTGCGCCGCTATCCCGCCGTCGGCAAGCAGCGCCGCTGGGTGGTGATCGAGTCGGTCTACAGCATGGATGGCGACTTCGCGCCGCTCGAAGCCATCGCGGAATTGTGCCGCCAGCACCACGCCGGCCTGATCGTGGATGAAGCCCACGCCCTGGGCTTGTATGGCCCTGAAGGCGCCGGCCGCGTCGCCGCCGCGGGCGAGGCGGTTGCCAACGCCGCCGCGGCCGTGTTGCATCCCTGCGGCAAAGCTATGGGCGCCAGCGGCGCGCTGGTGACCGGCTCGCGGCGCCTCATCGAGCACCTCGTGAATCAGAGCCGCAGCTTCATTTACTCGACCGCGCCGGCGCCGCTGCTGGCGGTGCAACTCACCGCCGCGCTGAATGCGGTGCGGCGCGAGCCCCAGCGGCGCGAGCAGGTGCTCGCGCGCGCGTGCCAAATCCGCACCGAGCTGGCCGACGCCGGCCTGGCGACGCTCGGCGCTCCCGCTTCGCCCATCATCCCCGTGATTGCCGGCAGCGACGCGGCGGCGCTGAAGCTCGAAGCTGCCCTCGCCGCCGAAGGCCTGGACGTCCGCGCCATTCGGCCGCCCACCGTGCCCGAGGGCACGGCGCGGCTGCGCATCACCGCCCACGCCGGCCAAAGCCCGGCCGCGTGCAGCCGCCTGGTGCGCGTGCTGGCGGCGCATGCCTAACGGTTGGTTCGTCACCGGCACGGATACGGGCGTCGGTAAAACCGTGGTAGCGGCAGCGCTGACGCTGGCCACGCCCGGCGCCTACTACTGGAAGCCCATCCAAAGTGGCGTCGCGGGCGATCCGGCGACCGACACCGAGGCCGTCGCCCGCTGGACCGGCCTTCCGCCCGCGCGCATTCTGCCCGAAGCCTATCGCCTCAAGCTGCCCGCCTCGCCGCATGTTTCCGCTGCCGCCGAAGGCGTCGCCATCCGCCGCGAGCGGCTCGGCCTGCCGCCAGCGCCCGCACCCATCATCGTCGAAGGCGCGGGAGGGTTAATGGTCCCGATCAACGACGACGCCACCATGCTGGATCTAATGGTCTGGCTGGCGCTGCCCGTCGTGCTGGTGGCGCGCACCGCTCTCGGCACCATCAATCACACCCTGCTGAGCCTCGAAGCGCTCCGCCGCCGCGGCCTCGCGCTGCATGCGCTGGTGCTGAACGGCGAGCCCGTGCCTACGACGAGGGAAACCCTGCGCCGCTGGGGCAAGCCCGAGCGCCTGATCGAACTGCGGCCGTTGCCTGTGCTCAATCCGGAGGCGCTGCGTGGCCTCTTCTAATCCCTATCGTGGTCGCATCTGGTTTCCCTATACGCAAATGCAGGGCCTCGCCGCGCCGCTCGAAATTGTGCGCGGCGAAGGCGTCTGGCTCTACGCCCGCGACGGCAGCCGCACCCTCGATGCCATCAGCTCCTGGTGGGTGACGCTGCACGGCCACGCCGAGCCGCGCATCGCCGAAGCCATCGCGCGCCAGGCGCGGACACTGGAGCAGGTGATCCTCGCCGACTACACTCACCCCCTGGCCGAGGAGCTGGCCGAAAAACTCGTTGCCATTACCCCGGCCGGCCTCAATCACGTCTTTTACTCCGACGACGGCTCGACCGCCGTCGAAGTCGCGCTGAAAATGGCGCTGCAATGCTGGCAGCAGCGCGGCCAGCCGCAGCGGCGCCGCATCGTCGCTCTCGAAAACGCCTATCACGGCGACACCCTGGCTGCGATGTCGGTGAGCGAGGCGACCGCATTCACGGCGCCCTTTCAAGAATGGATGTTCCCGGTCGAGCGCGTTTCCGCAGAACGCCCCGAACCCCTCGCCGGGCTGCTCGCCGATCACAGCCACGAAATTGCGGCCCTCATCGTCGAGCCGCTGCTGCAAGGCGTGGGCGGCATGCGCGTCCAACCGCCGGAATTTCTGCGCAGCGTGCGCCAGCTCTGCGATCAGCATCACGTATTGCTCATTGCCGACGAAGTCCTCACCGGCTTCGGCCGCACCGGAACCATGTTCGCCTGCGAGCAGGCCGGCATCTCTCCCGACATCCTGTGCCTCTCGAAGGGCCTGACCGGCGGCGCCCTGCCGCTCGCGGCCACGCTCTGCACCGACGCCGTCTTCGAGGCCTTCTTATCCGCCGACCGCGAGCGCACGCTCTTCCACGGTCACTCCTACACCGGCAATCCGCTGGGCTGCGCGGCTGCCTTAGCCTCGCTCGAAATCTTCCGCACCGAGCCGGTCATGCAGCGCATCGCCGCCATTGCCGCGACCCATGCACGCGCGCTGGACCGCCTGCGCACCCATCCGCGCGTAGCCGCCGTCCGCCAGACAGGCACGGTCGCCGCGATTGAGCTCCGCGACGATGGCCGCGGCTATCTCTCCGAAGCTGGCCTGCACCTTCGCCGTCACTACGAAAAAGAAAGCGTCCTGCTGCGGCCTCTGGGTCCGGTGGTCTACGTCCTCCCGCCGTACCGCATTCAGCCCAGCGAGCTCGAGTGGGTCTGGGACGTTATTGCCGACTCTTTGGAGACGCTAGCGTAAGCAGGCCAATGTTTTCCGACAGCCCGGGCTCGTCCTGAAAGACGGCCTGGTTGCCATCCGGCGATACTGCGACGTAATTCACGACGCCCACGTCATTGTAATTCGCGTCCCAGAGCGGCACAATGCGGGTTGAGACCTGCGTCCGGCCCCGGCCATCCCAGGAGAGCTTCCACAGGACGGTGCCCAGGTCAGCTTGCGCCTGCAGCACGTACAGGCTGCCTGCGGCGGACACGGCACGGTTGACTGAGCCCTGGAATATCTGCCGCGGCGGCGCATGCAAGTCCGTCACCCAGAGGCCGGCAGCGGGATCATTCGCCCTGCGGGCCGTAAGGCGATAGGCCACCTGCCGCTGATCCGGCGACCAGGCCAACAGGTCCGCACCCGCGGGAAGAGCACCGATCGCCTGAACCTTGCCATCTGGGTTCAGTACATCCAGGGTGTTGCCATTCTGGAAGAGAATCCTGCCATCACGCCCAACCGACAGGTAATACGATGCTGTCGTCGGTAAGCGATACAACGTGCGCGGCGATCCGCCCGCAACGGGGACTGTGCGAATGGCGTGGGGGTACATGGAGACAAAGTACAAGCTCTGGCCGTCCTGGCTCCATACCGGAAAGATATCTTCCCGCTGATCCTCGACCAACGGCACTGCGCCCGATCCGTCCGCATTGGCGACGCCGATGCTCTCGCTGACCACTCCTTTAAGTGCGGCGAAATAGGCCAAACGCTTGCCGTCGGGCGAATACTGCGGGCCCCACAGCCAGCGCGCGGGATCCACGTGCAGCATCTGTGGCGTTTGCTGATTGACCGGCGTTTGCAGATTGACCTCGGCCAGCCCGATGCCGACGTGCATCGTGTCGAAGATGATCCGCTTTCCGTCAGCGGAGATATCGAGGTCGGCGTCGTCGCCTTCGCCGGAAGTAATCTGCTGCAAGCCCGAGCCGTCGACGTGGATCTTCCAAAGGTTCATCGCCCCGGAGCCGTTGTACGCGAAGTAAATGGTGTGGCTGTCGGGTGTCCAGACGGGCGAGGTGGCCAACCCCGTAGTCGTCAGCACGCGGATTTTGCCGCTCGCCAGATTGGCCACCGCAAGATCGCGGTAGGGTCCGCTGGTATAGTTGGCCGTGGAAAACGCGACATAGCGGCCATCGGGGGAAAGGCGCGGGTATACCACCTCGGTATCGCCCGGAGGAATGCCCACGATCTGGTGTGGATTTTCTCCGCCGCTGCTCGCCTCCCACACCGCGCCGTCGTGCTCGTACACCAGGTCGCCGTCGCGCGTGAAGCTGGGCTCGGCAGCATCGGGCACCACGCGGCGCGGCGTGCCGCCCAGCGCCGGAACTTCCCAGATATCCGAGAGGCCGCTGTGGTTCAGCCGCGCGTAGGCGAGCGTTGCGCCATCCGGCGACCAGGCGGGATGTTGCTTCGCGTTCGGCCCGTGCGTGACCTCCGCCGGTGTGCCACCACTCAGCAGCGCCACGTAGATGTTGTAATGGCCGTCTTCGTTCGAGGTAAAGGCGACCGAGCGGCCGTCGGGCGAAAACACCGGCTGCGCCTGCACGCCCGGAAAGTTGGTCACCGCCGTAAAATGCCAGTGCGCCGACGGCGCCGGGCGCATCGCGAAAAACACAGCCAGGCCCACAACCACCGCGGTGAGGGCCACCGCGGCGAGCATCGGAACCTGACGGCGCGGGGCAGGCAGCGCGGCGAGCGCCGCGGTGCGGGTCGAGGAACTGCCGGTGAGCGCCGCCAGCGCAAACTCGAGGTCGCGCGCCGATTGAAAGCGCGCGGCCGGATCTTTTTCCAGGCAATGATCGACCACCCGCTGCAGCGCCGGTGCCAGCGTATCCGGTGCCGCCGTGATCTCCGCCGGTTCCTCTTTGAGCACCGCGGTCATAGTTTCCGCGGCAGTGTCACGCTGGAAGGCGCGCCGGCCGGTCAGCATTTCGTACAGAATCGCGCCCAGGGCAAACAGATCCGAGCGTGCGTCCGCCGCCTGGCCGCGCACCTGCTCCGGCGACATGTAGCCCGCCGTGCCCAGCACCTGCCCGGCACTGGTCACCTGACCGGCGGCTACGGTCTCGGCGTCGTCACTGACCGTCTCAGCCACTTTGGCCAGGCCGAAATCCAGAATCTTGGCTTGGCCGTCGCGCGTGAGAAAGATATTTTCCGGCTTGAGGTCGCGGTGAATGATGCCCTTGGCGTGCGCCGCCGCCAGCCCGCGCGCCACCTGCTGCGCTATCTCAATCGCTTTCCGCGGCGGCAACGCGATCGCCGGCGTGAGCCGCGCGCGCAGCGTCTCGCCCTCCAGCAGCTCCGTCACCAGATAAGGCGCGCCCTCGGCCACGCCGAAGTCGAACACGGCAAGAATATTGGGATGACTGAGCTGACCCGCCGAGCGCGCTTCGGTCTCAAAGCGCCGCAGCCGCGTGGGATCGCTTGTCACCGCCGCCGGCAGCACCTTGATCGCCACGTCGCGGTTCAGGCGCCGGTCGCGGGCACGATAGACTTCGCCCATTCCGCCCGCGCCCAGCGGCGCCACGATCTCATACGGTCCGAGAGTGACTCCCGCCTGCATAGACTGGTAGTGGCGATTATACCCCGCGCGCATCCCTAGGCCCGGGGTCGGATTGAGTTGTCGGTCGGGAGCTCTACAGTACCGTCACATCTTCGGCCAGCAGACCCTTGGGGCCCTGCTTGACCTCGAACTCCACCGCCTGGCCCTCGGCCAGGGAACGATACCCTTCGCCCTGAATCGCTGTGTAATGCACAAAGACATCCTCACCGCTCATGCGGGTGATGAAGCCATAGCCCTTGGCATTGTTGAACCACTTGACAGTTCCCTGCTCTTTCACTGACTACCTCTCGGAGATAAAGAATACGCGCTGGGACTGGATGCTGTCTCTCCCGCAGCCACTCCGAACACGCCGCACAGGATAGCATGGAACTCCCGCCCCCCAGTAGAGGTTTTTCCACTAGGGTCACCCTGCGCCGTTGGCGCAAAAGGCCCAGCGCCACCTCCGGGTGCAACCCAGTGCATACTGTACCCCATGAAGCGCCTCCCCCTCGCTTGCCTGTTGGCCGCGCTCGCCGCCGCGCTGCCGCTGCTGCTGGCCGCAACCCGCCCGCCGCAGCCTAACGCGAAGGCCGGGCCGGGGCTCCCGGGGCCCTCGGCCCGGCCGAGCGTCAAGCGGGTGGCGTGGCGCAGCCACGCCAGGCCCCGTGCCAGTCAAAGTCATTTGGCGGCAGCTTGGAGGAGCCCCGAGCGCCAGCGGGCGGACCCTGCCGGGAATCGAAGTCCGCACCCCAAGCGACCATCGGGAGCGACCAAAGCAAAAAGTGGCGAGCCACATCTTTTTGTTTGGGCCATGGAGTCACGGCATCCGCATGCCGCTATGGAGATGAAACCCGGCGTCCGCTCGCCGCAAGGCCTGGGCCGCGATTTTCTGGCCGTGTTCAACGTCGCGCCCGGCGCCAAGCCCTTCGGCAAGCTCGTCGCCATGCTGCCCGTGGGCCAGGCGAGCATGGCCCACCACACCAGCTACGCTCTGCCGCCGGATGGTCATTTGTACGCCAACGACTGGCTCGGCAACCAGACCTACGTTTTCAATCTTCACAACCCCCTGCACCCGCGCCTGCTGCGGCAGTTTGGCAGTGTGGGCAACTTCAGCTACCCGCACTCGTTCATCTATTTGCCGAACGGCAACACCCTGGCGACGTTTCAATACTCCGGCGGCTTCAATCACGCCACCGGCGGGCTGGTCGAGTTCGCGCCCGACGGGCATGTCGTCCGCTCCGTCTCCGCTGCGGTCGCCGGCTACCCGAATATTCGCCCCTATAGCCTGGCCGTCGTGCCCGCGCTCGACCGCGTCGTCTCCAGCAGCGCCGACATGATGGGCGCGCAGCCCAGCCGCGTTGCGCAGGTCTGGCGTCTCTCCGATCTCACACTGCTCAAGACCATGGTTCTGCCCGGCTCGGATCCGCGCACGCTCCCCGACGTTGCCGATTCTTCCGAGCCGCGCGTGCTTGCCGATGGCCGCACCGTCGTCGTACCCGACTTCTACTGCGGCCTGTACCGGGTCGACGGCCTCGCCGGCAATAATCCCACGCTGCGCGCTATCTACGACCCCGGCTACCGCTTTTGCGAAGTTCCCGTCGTTGAGGGACAATACCTCATCTGGAATACCCAAAGCGGCCACGCCATCCTCAGCATCGATATGCACGACCCCGAACACCCGCATGAGGTCAGCCGCATCCTGCTGCCGCCAAGCAATGACCCGCACTGGATTGCCGCCGAACCTGGAGGCGATCGCCTGGTGATTACGGGGTATGGCGCCATGGAAACCGAAGTTTTGTTTGCCGCCATCAACCGCAGCACCGGCCAACTCCGTCTGCTGCCTTACAAGCTCAACCTCACCCGCCGCTGGCCGAACGGCTGGACCGGCAGCGCCATCCCGCATGGCGCGGTCTTCGGCAATTGATGCGAGCCGCCGCCCGGCTTCGCTACCACGCGGCGAGCAGGTTGGCGATCTGGTCGATCTGCTTGCGCACGGCAGCATTCGGCCGGTTGACGTTGTTGCTTAGGATCGAAAATACCAGCGTGTCGCCCTCGCGCGCCTGCACGTAGCCGCTGAGCGAGTTGACGTGGCTCAGCGAGCCGGTTTTGGCGTCGAGCCGCCCCGTGGCCGCTTCGTGCAGAAAGCGGTGCTGCAGGGTGCCGTCCTCACCGGCCACAGGTAACAGGGCGTGCCACGCTTTCGCCTCTTGGCCCCGGTCCATATAGAGCAGCAGGCGCACGATGCCCGCGGGTGTGACCAGATCGCTGCGCGCCAGACCGGAGCCATCGATCAGCGCCGTGTCGGTGGCATTCAACCCCGCCTGATACAAGAAGCCATGGACGACCGCCTCGCCCGCGCGCGTCTCCGCATCCGGGCTGGGATCATGGGCTGGCGAGGCGCTATTGCCCAGCAGTTTTCCCAGCACGCGCAAGAGCAGCTCCGCTTCCAGATTCTGGCTGACCTTGGCCGTGACCTGTTCGATTTCGGCCAGCGGCGGCGATTGCCATGCGGTGAGCTGGTAGGGTGGGCCGGACAGGCAGTTGCTATGGCAGGCAATGACTTTGCCCTCGACTTTGATCCCCTGCGCCTCTAGTGCCTGCTTGAGCAGTTGCCCAGCGTACAGCGCCGGATGGCGCACCGCCAGAGCTTCCAGCACCCCAGGGTTATCCAGTGCCATCATGCCGGTCAGCCGCAGCGCGCCTGTGGCCGGGTCCAGATTGAGGTCCACGCGCGTGGCGCTGCCGGCTGCGCCGGTGCGGATCAGATTTTCCGTAGCGGGCGGATTCAGTGCCGGCGTCCAGACCAGCCGCGGCAACGCGCCCGGCCGCGGTCCAGGGTAAATCTGCAGGAAGCGGGTGTTGTCGTTCAGCGTCAGCGCCGACACCGGGGCGCCGTAATCCCAGAGCATGTCGTCGATGGCCCAACCGACGGGATAGGGATCATCGGTGAAATAGCTGTCGTCCCCGACGATGTTGCCTTTGATCTGCGTCACGCCACGCCCGGCCAGCGACCGCGCCAGCAGCAAGGGGATGGCACTCGGATCGTACGGCAGCGCAGGCTCCGGCGGCGGCACCTCGTAGGGGTAGGACCGCCCCGACAAACTCGGGTCGCCGGCGCCCACTAGAACCACGTTGCCGGCAATCACCCCCTGGGCATCCGGCGCGGCGGTCGATTGCACCACTGTGTGAAACCGGAAGTTGCTGCCCAGCAGGCTGAGCGCAGTCGCCAGCGTGAACAGCTTGGCGTTCGACGCCGGCGTAAACCAGCGCTCGCCGTTATGGTCGAACAGCACCCGCCGCCGGCTGGCGTCGTAAACGTACACGCCCCAGAAGCCGTGCTGAAATCCAGGCCCGCGCAGTATCTGCCCCAGCCGTCGCTGCAACACCTTCTCGACCGGCGTCAAGGGAGGATCGGTCTTCGGCGGCACGCCCGCCGCCGCTGCCACCGCGGGCAAAAGTAAGGCAATCAGGGCGATTCGGGTCAGACGGACAGTTCGGCTCGGCATTGTGGACTTTCGAGGCAACCTAAGCTATAATTAGGGCATCTTACTTCCACTACGAGAGCCATCCGGCACCCTCGAGGAAGCATCCCCAAGCAAAGGAGTTTAACGCCACAGCCGTACCCGAACAGCACCATTTGTTCCCTAGCTGCTCATGAGACGAATCTTTGCCTTCCTCCTTTTGACCATGTCGCTCCTCAGCGCGCCTTTGGCCGTGCGGGTTCCTAACGCATCATCGGCAGGCCAGCCTGAGGACTTTAGTCCTGCCGCCCCCATTCCTCCGGTCAAGCTCCCCTACCAGGTGGGTATCGCGAGCTGGTATGGCTCATTTTTCCAGGGAAAAGAGACCACCAGCGGCCATCCGTTCAATATGTGGGCCATGACCGCCGCCCACCGCACCCTGCCGTTGGGCACGCGCGTCCGCGTCACCAACCTCGCAAACAATCTGGCCGTCATTTTGCGGATCAACGACCGCGGTCCGGTGCCTGACTCCCGCATTATTGACCTGAGCTATGGCGCCGCCCGGGCGCTGCATTTCAGCGGTCAGGGCCTGGCGCCGGTTCGTATCGACATTCTTGCCCGCAAAGGCCCCCTCGGCGTCACCGCGTCGCCCAACGCCACCCAACTCGCCTCGCTGCCCTGATACCCTAGATGGGCATGGCACTGGCAAAGCTCCTGACAGTTATGCGGGCGGCGGTGGGGCACGGGGGCCCCCGCCGCCGCTCCCCCGCAGACGCGGAGAACGGGCCGCCGGGCGAAGCACGGCTGGGTGCCCGCGATCAATGAAAAGCCGGCTGCAAAAGCTCATCGCCCAGGCGGGGTATGCCTCCCGCCGGCAAGCGGAAACACTGATCACCACCGGCCAGGTGAGCGTCAACGGCCGCATTGTGACCGAGCTGGGCAGCAAAGCCGACTGGGACACGGACCGGATTGCCGTAGCCGGCAAGCCGCTCCAGCGCGAACGGAACCTGCGCTACCTGCTGTTTTACAAGCCCAAAGGTGTGGTCAGCACCCTCAGGGATCCAGAGGGCCGCCCCAGCATCAGCGATTACACTCGCCTGCTGCGGGGCATCAAGGAGCGTCTCTATCCCGTCGGGCGGCTGGATTTTCACTCCGAGGGCCTGATCCTGCTTACCAACGACGGCGAGCTCGCCAACCATGTACTGAAAGCCAGCACGGCGCTGCCCAAGACCTACTGGGTGAAAGTCAGCGGCCGGCCCAGCGAAGAACATCTCGAACGGCTCCGGCGCGGCGTCACGATCGATGGCCGGCGCACCGCGCCGGCGCAAATCCGCTGGCTGCGCGACGCCGGCGCCAGCGGCCGCGCCCGCCAGCAGGCAGGCGTTTACCGCACCTCGCGCGAAAATCCCTGGCTCGAGGTGGTGCTGGTCGAAGGCCGCTATCATCAAATCCGCAAAATGTTCCAGCTCGTCGGTCACCCGGTGGAAAAGCTGAAACGCGTGGCCATCGGCAAATTGACCATTGGCCAGCTACAATCAGGAAAGATGCGTCCCCTGACCGAAGCCGAAATGTTCGGCCTGCAAAAAGCAACCCCACGCCAACCAAGGGCGCGAGGTAAGGCGGGCGCGCCGCCCTTGGCGGCAGCTTGGAGGAGCCCCGAGCGCCAGCGGGCGGATCCTGCCGGGAATCGAAGCCCGCACTCCAAGCGACCAACGGGAGCGACCAAAGCAAAAAGTGGCGAGCCACATAGCTAATCGCCAATCGCTACCGATTTGCTCATGAAACTGAAGCCAGAAATCCTGGAAACCATCCGTACCGCGCACACCATCGCTGTCGTCGGCCTTTCGAGCAATCCCGCGCGGCCCAGCTATGGGGTGGCTCGATATTTGCAGTCCCAAGGCTACCGCATTATTCCGGTAAACCCGGGCGAGCGCACGGTGCTGGGAGAAACGGCCTTCCCCTCGCTGGATGCGATTCCGGACACCCTGCGGCCGGTAGATATCGTCGACGTCTTTCGCCGCAGCCAGTTTGTGCCGGATATCGTGGAGCAGGCGATCGGTCTGGGCGCGCGGCTGCTCTGGCTGCAGGAAGGTGTATCCCATGCCGGCGCCGAAGCGCGGGCGCACCAAGCCGGCATGCAAGTTGTGTCCGACGCCTGCCTGCTGAAAGCCCACGGACGCTTTGTGCGCCCAGAAGCGGTGCCGCAATCATGAATCCCTGGACGAACCTGCTGAGCTGGGTGTTGCTGTTTCACATCGCCGGTATCGTGCTTTGGATCGGTGGCTTGTTTTACGCTCTCTCGGTGGCGCGCAGCGGCCGCAGCGGCGATGCGCTGCCGCTGCGCCAGCAGCGGGCGGAGCTGGCGCAAAAGGCCATGCGCGCCATCGCGCATCCCGGCGCTGCCATCACCATCCTGGCGGGGCTGATTTTGTTTTACCTCCTGCCCGGCATTCGCATGGCGCCCTGGCTGCACGCCAAACTGCTGCTGGTCGTGATCCTGATTATCTTGGACATCCTGCTGACGGTCCGCCTGCGCCGCATGCCCGAGCAGGACCTGGCGCCCAGGCAATTGGGCATCTTCCACGGCTCCATTGCCCTGGTATTTTTCCTGATCCTGATCATGGTGCTGATCCGGCCCTTCTAGCCGCCATGCATACGATTTATGTCATCGTTTTGATCGCCTGCACCGCCGCCGTGTTGGCGCTGGTGCTCTGGCGGCTGCGGCATTTGCGAGCCAATCCTATGCCCAGCCGCGGGCGGCTCATCAACGAATGGATCTGGACCGTAGTGCCGGTCGCCATTTTGGTCGCGCTGCTCTGGCGTACTCTGCCAAAATAGGAACTTGCCCGAATTGCAGCACACTTCTGCGCCCTCGCTGACAGCAAGACCCGTCAGGCCACGGACGCTTCCGCCCGCGGCTCCCGCGCATACGCTGGGCGAGTGGGCCGGAAGCTGTCTGGCGCTGACCAAGCCGCGCGTCACCCTCCTGGTCGTGCTGACCGCCGTCGCCGCCTGCTACGTCGGCGCCGACACGGCGCTGGGTTGGGCGCTATTGCTCAAACTCGCTGTGGGCACCGCCCTCCTGGCCGGCGGCACCGCGGCGCTCAATCAGCTTTGGGAGCGGCGTACCGACGCCCTCATGTCCCGCACCATGGCGCGCCCGCTGCCGGCGGGAAAAATTCAGCCGCCGCCGGCCGCTCTCTTTGGCGGCGTGACCATCGCCGCCGGTACAGCACTGCTCGCCTGGGGTATCAATGGGCCCTGCGCCTATTGGGGGCTGGCGACCAGCGCCGTCTACCTGCTGGCGTACACGCCGCTGAAGTTCCGTTCCCCCATCAGCACGCTCATTGGCGCGCTGCCCGGCGCCGGACCCATCCTGATGGGCTGGGCTGCGGCGCGGGGTGGCCTCGACACCGCCGCCTGGATTCTGTTCGGCATTCAATTCTTGTGGCAGTTTCCGCACTTCCTCGCCATTGCCTGGCTCTACAAAGAGCAGTACGAACGCGCCGGCATCCGCATGTTGCCCGTGGTCGATGAAAATGGCAGCGAGACCTCGCGCCAGGTGCTGCTCTATTCGCTCGCCCTCATTCCCGTCAGCCTGCTGCCCAGCCTGATCGGCCTCACCGGACCGCTCTACTTTGCGGGCGCGCTGGTGCTGGGCTGCGGCCTGCTCTATGCCAGCCTTCAGAGTGTGCGCGCCAAAACGCGCAAGAGTTATCTGTCGCTATTGCGGGCCAGCGTGATCTATTTGCCGCTGCTGTTCGGCCTCATGGCTTACGACCGGCTCTTCCATCCCTGATCGGGCATCATGTTTGGCTGGAGTTCATTGCCTGTCTGGATCGCCACCCTCAACCTGGTGAGCGCGGCGCTGCTGGTCTGCGGCCTGGTTTGCATCAAGCGCAAGCGCGTGCGCGCGCACCGTGCCTTCATGCTTTCCGCCTTTGCCACCTCGGCCGTATTCCTGGCGGTTTATCTCGCCGATCATTTTCACAACGGCATCGTTTACTACACCGGCGTCGGCTGGCTCCGGCTTACCTATTTCGCCATCCTCAGCACGCACTCGCTGCTCGCCTCCGCGGTGCCGGTTCTGGCGATTATCACCCTGGTGCTGGCGCTGCGCGGCCGATTTCGCCGCCACCGTCAGTGGGCGCGCTGGACCTGGCCCATCTGGATGTATGTCTCGGTGACCGGCGTCGCCGTCTACTGGATGCTCTACCGCTGAAGTTTTCAGTTCTCAGTTTTCAGTTCTCAGTCCTGCCGCCGCCGTCCCAGCGTGCGCCCATCTCGACGAGCCTTTACTGAAAACTGATGACTGACAACTGATAACTGCCCACTTTGGCCTTCCACTTGCAAGTTCCAGAGCAGGAGGATTTTCCATGCGAAAGTACTGCGGTTGGATTGCGCTCGTGGGCCTGCTGCTCGCTTCTCTGCCGGCTCTGGCGCAAGGTCCCACGCGCTTTAACATCTTTGGCGGCGCGCTGTTAGGCTCGCCCAGCGGATTTGTGGGCGGCGGCGAGTTGATTTTTCCCATCAACAGCCACATTGCTTTTGTGCCCAGCGCCGCGCTCGGCCGCAGCGGTCATACGGGACTTTTTACGCTAGATGGTACTTTTCGCTATGAGTTCCACCCCGACAATGAAGCCTTCATCCCGTACATTCTCGGTGGCGTCGGCCTGTCGCAATGGGGTTCGGCCACGCACGGTTCGGCGATTATCGGCGCCGGCATTCGCTTCCCCATTGGCCACGACATCTGGATCGTACCCGAAGCGCGTGCCGCCGATCACGGCCTGGCCCGCTTCACCATTGGCATCAGCAAATCGTTTTAAAATAAGGGAGCGTGAAGTCTGCCGTAAAAGCTCCTCTCGTCCTGCTGGGCCTGGCAGTTGGCTTGGCGTTACTTGTCGCGCTTACCAACGTTGGCCAGCGGCCTGCGTTGAATCCAGAAGCGGCCGCCGCGAGCGCGCCCGTGCCGGAAGAAGCCGATGCTGCCATCGGGCAGATGGTGCTGGCGCGCTGCGGCGGCTGCCATGGACTCAACACCCTTACGCAGCATCCGCAGGACGCCACCGGCTGGACCAGGACCGTCAACGAGATGGTCGGCCTCGGCGCACAAGTTTCCGCACAGGATGAGCCCGCGCTCGTCGCCTACCTCGCTAGGCACTTCGGCAACTAAGTTTCGCGGTGCAGCTTGACGGCCGTCTCGATGTGCGCCGTCTGCGGGAACAGATCCAGCAGGTGCATCTCCATGATGCGGTAACCCGCCGACAGAAGCTGCCGCAGGTCGCGCCCCAGCGTGGCGGGGTCGCACGACACCAGATGCAGGTGCACGGGCGCCAGCGCCACGATGGCCGCCGTCAGCTCCGGGCCGAGTCCGGCGCGCGGCGGATCCGCGACCAGCAGATCAACCGGCTCAGGAGTACGGCGGCGCAGGTACGCCAACGCCGGCATGGCCGCGATCGTCACCCCGGCGGTACGGGTCGTGGCGAGATTGTGGCGCAGGTCTTTTGCCGCAACCGGGTTGGCCTCCACGGCCTCCACTCGTGCAAACGCCGCAGTTAGAGGCAGGGCAAACAATCCCACCCCGCTGAACAAGTCGAGCGCCGCCTCGCCCTGCTCGCCCGCGGTCACCGCTGTTACGATCACTTCCGCCAAGTAGCGGTTTACCTGAAAGAATGCGCCGGGACTGACGCGATAGCTCCGGCCCGCGACCGCAAACGAGAGTGGGGCATCGTCGTGCAGACCACCATCCTGATTATCGACGGCCAGTTCGAGTTCCGCTCGCCCGCTGACGTCGGCGGCGGCAAGCTCGGCAATGCCCTGGTTAATCGCCTCTGATGCAATCGGACAGTGAGTGATGGCCAGCACGCGGTGGCTCGCCGCCTCGTAATAACCCGTACCCACGCCCGGCTGCGCCTGCAAGCGGACGCGATTGCGATAGCCCCACGGCTCGGCGGCATGTTCCTGCACTTCCCCCTCCCACACCACGCCTCCGGTCCGCTGCAATGTTTCAAGCAGGATGGCGCGCTTGAGCGCAAGCTGCTGCGCCGCGCTGGTGTGCTGGAGCTGGCAGCCGCCGCAGCGGCCGAAGTACTCGCAGCCCGGCGCAATCCGTTCCGGCGAAGGTTCCAGAATCTCGAGCAGCCGCACCCGCCGGCCCTCGCGTTCTATGCGCACGCGCTCGCCCGGCAGGGTAAAGGGCACGAAGACTACCTCGCGGCGCCCAGCCGCATCTGCCGGCAGCCGCGCCAGTCCCTCCCCGCCGTTCACCAGCTTTTCAATGGTGACTTCGAGCGTCTCTACCACTAGAAATCCACCGCCACGCCCGCCGCCACCGCCGCACGGTACAGTTGCTGATCCAGAGTCGCCAGCGGAAGATTCTGGCGCAGCGCCAACTCGAGGTATCCCGCATCGTACGCAGTCAAGCGATATTGCCGCGCCAGCGCCGCGCTCGCCGCGAGAGGGGTTTGCGCTCCCGGTTCGATATGAACGAGCGCTAGCCACGCCGCAGCCTGCTGACAAGCGTAGTCGAAAGGATGTCCCAAGGTGTTGTTGCGGTCGGACATCACAATCGCATTCATGACTTCCCACGGCAACAGGTCAGGCGCTAGCGCCTCGTATTGCTGCTGGATCAGCTCTCGCACCGACACTGCGAGCACGGGAATCTCGCCCTCCAGTACCCAGCGGAGCAGCACGGAAGCATCCAGCACAAGGCCTTTCACTAATGGCCTTCGTGGATCATGGCTACGATTTCTTCGTCGCTCACCGGCCGCGTGCCAGGGCTGAAGTGCTTCCGGTACTCGTCGAGGTCAGCAAAGATCTCCTTCCAGGTGCGCTTGGGCACTTCCGCCGCAGGAACGACCTTGGCTACAAGTTTGCCATGCCGGGTGATGCCGATTTCCTCGCCCGTGCGGGCGCGCTCCACCAGCTCGGAGAGCTTTTGCTTGGCTTCAAATAGGCCCACGGTCTTCATCGCATCCATTTCATCTAGATTATACATCTAGGTAGAACAGGCTCAGGCGCGGTGCTTTCCAATGCTCCAGCAGCCGGCGCTGCACGAATTGCCGCTCGATCATGGCGAGCTGCTCCGGTCGCAGCCGGCGCCGGTAAGCGGCCAGATCGCGGTCCATATCCGCGCGCAGCGCGACCATGACTTCCACCGGCGTTGCGGCCGTGAGTGCCGCCAGCAGCTTCTCATCGCATACCGTCAAAACTCGGTCAAGTTGCTCGAGCGGCCCCATCGGATCAGCGGCCGCCAGGCGCCGCACGGTATCGACGACATCGCTGGCCGTCCCGTCAGGCAATGCCGCAGCAAGCCGTGCGGCGGCGTTTTCCAGATGCGCGCGGATGCGGCCCGGACTAAAGGTATCCTCTTCCGGCGATGGAGGTTCAGGCGTCGAGGGCGCGCCCACCGCTGCCGCCCGCGCCGCTTCGGCTGCGTCCAGCACTGCTGCGGCGCAATACATTAGCGAGCGATGCCGCTGCGTATCGCGGCGGCGGCCGGAATCGAATTTCTCAAAGGCGGCATCAATGCCGGCCAGCACTGCCGCCAGCGGAATGCCGGCTTCGCGCCAGGACGCAATCAGCGCCCAATCGACCGGCGAGAGCAGAATCTGCGCGCCCCGCTTGTGCTGAAAATGCTCTTCGATTTCGGTGAAGTAGTTGAAGTAGTTCACAACGCAGGCACGTCGCTGCCGCCCGGGGGTTCTAAACGGAACCAATAATAGCCGTAGGCGCCCAGACTGAGCTGGTAGGGCGCGGTGGCGATTGCCGGAAACACCGTCTCGCCGAACATTTCATGCGGCGTCCAGCCGGCAAAGCTCGACAGATCCAATTCGACCGCCTGCGAATGCCGCGACAGGTTGGCCACCACCAGCACGCAGCGCGCGCCCGGCATCTCTCCCCAGGAGTGCGAGGACTGCTTCGCCAGCCGGCGCAGGTAGACCAGCACGCGCTCATTGCCCGGGGTCAGGAAAGAGATTCCGCCCCAGCCGAACAGCGGGTTGTTGTGCCGCAGCTTCAGCAGCGATTTCATCCAGTTGAGCAGGGAATTGGGGTCCTGAAACTGCCGCTCCACATTGACCGCCTGAAAGCTGTAGATGGGGTTCTGAATGAGGGGCGCATACAGGCGTTCGGTGGGCGCCTTGGAAAAGCCGCCGTTGCGGTCGATGTTCCACTGCATGGGCGTGCGCACGCCGTTGCGGTCGGAGAGATAAATATTGTCGCCCATGCCGATTTCATCACCGTAATAGAGAATCGGCGTGCCCGGCATGGAGAAGAGAATCACGTTCATCAGCTCAATTTCGCGGCGGCTGTTGTCCACAATCGGCGCCAGCCGGCGGCGGATGCCGAGATTGAGCTTCATGCGGGGTTCGCGCGCGTACTCGTAGTACATGTAATCGCGCTCCTCGTCCGTGCACATCTCCAGCGTCAGCTCATCATGGTTGCGCAGAAACAGGCCCCACTGGCAGTTCTCCGGGATGGGCGGTGTCTGCGCGAGAATGTCCACGATGGGCCGGCGCGTTTCCTGACGTACCGCCATAAACAGCCGTGGCATCAGCGGAAAGTGAAACGCCATATGAAATTCCGCCGGCTCGCCCGGCTGTGACTGCCCGAAATACCGTACCACGTCGCTCGGCCATTGATTGGCTTCCGCCAGCAGAATGCGGTCCCCGCCGTAGCGGGCGTCCACCTGACGGCGCAACTCTTGCAAAAACGCATGCGTTTGGGGCAGATTCTCGCAGATGGTCTGCTCGCGTTCGAACAAATACGGCACGGCGTCGCAGCGGAAGCCGTCCAGGCCGAGATCCAGCCAGTAAAAGACGGTCTCGATCATCGCCTTCCGCACCGCCGGTTCCTCGTAGTTCAAATCCGGCTGATGACTGTAAAACCGGTGCCAGAAATAGGCGTTGGCGACCGGATCCCAGGTCCAGTTGCTGACTTCGGTATCGGTGAAGATGATCCGCGCCTGCGCGTAGCGGTGCGGGTCGGAACTCCAGACGTACCAGTTGCGATAGGGGGAATCGGCGGAACTGCGCGCCTGCTGAAACCAGGGATGCTGGTCCGAGGTATGGTTGAGCACCAGATCTGCGAGCACACGCATGCCCCGCGCGTGCGCCTCCTCCAGCAGTTCCCGGAAGTCCTCCAGTGTGCCGTAATCGGGATCCACGTCGTGAAAGTCGGCGATGTCGTAGCCGTCGTCGCGCAGCGGCGAAGGATAAAAGGGCAGCAGCCAGAGACAGTCCACCCCCAGCCATTGCAGGTAATCGAGCTTGTCGATCAGGCCGCGAAAATCGCCGATGCCGTCGCCGTTCCAGTCGGCAAAAGCACGCACCGGCACTTCGTAGATGACGGCGTTTTTGAACCACAAGGACGGGGCGGGAGCGGCAGACGTACTCATGCTTCTTTAGTGTGCCGGAGCCGCGGTGGTGGCGTCCACTAGCGGGGTCGCGCTTCCGTCGGCGGCAGGCGCGGGCTGACGCGGTAGAAAGACGCGGAACGTCGTCCCCTGACCCGGTTCGCTCGCCACTTCAATGCGGCCCTGGTGCAGCTCCACTACCGAGCGCGCGAAATAGAGGCCCAGGCCGGTGCCGAACTCCCGGCCACTGAGCGGGTTCTGAATGCGGTTGAACTTCAGGAACAGACTGGAAAGCTTGTCGGCGGGAATGCCCACGCCGTTGTCGCTGACCTCCACCACGACCTGGTCGGGCGTCGGACTCCAGGCAAGCCGCACCGTTCCGCCTTCCGGCGTGTACTTGATAGCGTTATCGACGAGATTGGCGAACACCTCGCGCAGCCGCACCGGATCACCCTGCACCAGCCCCGCGCGGCTGTCGCCCGGACTGGCCGCCTCCGTGAGCAGCAAGTTCTGATGGTAGCGCGCGGCGCGCGGTTGAAACTCGCTCGCCAGCGTGCGCAGCAGCGCCGGTAGATCCACCGCCTCGGTGCGCAGCAGCAGGCTGCCCTGTTCCAGACGGCTCACGTTCAGCAGATCGTTCACCAGCGCGATCAGGCGCTCATTCGATTCATAGGCGCGCTGCAAGTAGTGCTTCTGTTCGATGTTCAGCGGCCCCAGCACTTCCTCAATCAGCAGCGCCAGCACGCCTTTCACGCCGCTCATGGGCGTGCGCAACTGGTGGCTGGCGATGCTGATGAACTCATTCTTCATGCGGTCGACTTCCCGCTCCTGGCTGGCGTCGCTGAACACCACAATGCAGCCCTGCACCCCGCCCTGCTCGTCCCGTACCGGCGCGGCGCTGAACGTCACCGGCAGCCGCGTGCCGTCGGCGCGCAGCAGCGTCAGGTCGCGCAGCAGGCGGAAGGTCCGGCCCTGCGCCATGGCGCGGCGCACAGGGTCGGGATGCTGCGGAAGCTGGCCTGGATGCTCTTCGCTGAGCTGGATGACTTCGGTATAGGGACGATGCAGCGCCTGCGCCGCAGTCTCGCCCGTCAGCGCCGCCGCGGCGCGATTGAACTCGATGATGCGGCCTTCGCCATCCACGGCAAACACGCCGTCGCCCATGCTCCCCAGCAGCGCTTCGGTCTTGGCGCGTCCGCTCTCCACCTCGCGGCTGTAGCGCTGGTAATAGCGGAAGGCGGCGCGTAACAGCAGGCCGGTGGCCACGGCCAGCAGAAAGATCACCAGCGCGATCAGCGCCAGCTTGTCGTAAAAGACGCGGTAGATATAAAAGCTGAAGCGCACCGGCCGCACCAGCACCAGCGCCATCTGTTCTTCCGGCAGCGGCGCATAGGTAATGGCGTGGCTCTCGAGCTGAATGGCGCTGACAAATTCGCCGCTGCCGCTGTGACCGGTCAACGCCCTGGCGGTCCCGGGGAGCTGCGCGATAATCGCGGGCGTGAACGGGCCATTCACCGGACCCGAAACAATCTGATGGTCGCGGTCCACGACGTATAAATAGCGGTTGGGGCCGGCGCTGAGGTGGTTCACCCAGTCCCCGACTACCGCCGTGGGCAGAAAGCCCACCAGCACGCCGGTGCTGCCCGCTGCGCCCGGGCGGTGCGCCGGCGGGTTGAAGCTGACCGGCACCGCAAACGCCAGCCGCCGCGGCCAATGCGCCCGGGCCGGCAGCGCCGCCGAGGTTACGGACCGGCCTGCCTGGGCCTGCTGAAACCAGAGGGGCAACACCGCCGCGGTCAGCACCGGAACCAGAGCAGCCGGCGGCGGGGACAGATCCGTGGCCGCAACCGTGAAGTCCGGAACTTGGCTGCTCTCCTCCGGCGCCGCCGCCAGCAGGGCGCCATCGCCGCGGTAGAGCGCAATCGCCATGAATTCCGCGCGCCGGGCGCGCAGGCGCGACAGATTTTGCCGCGCGCTCTGCTGCGCGCGGGCGAGGTCTTGTTCTTGCTTCCGCTGCGTCCGCGCCGAGCGCGACTCCGGCTGCAGGCTCTCCCGCAGCAATTGCTCCAGCGAGCTCTCATCCGCCGCGCCCGCCAGCGCTTCCCGCTCCCCGCCAAAGTTGGCTTTGAGCAGCGATACCGAGAACTGGGCCACCTGCTGGTCGGCGCCCGACTGCGCCGCTTTGGTGTTGCGGATGCTGGTGGCCACAATGTAGTAGGTCAGCAGCAGAATCGGAACGAAGGTGAGGATGACGAAAATGGCGGTGGAACGGATGACCGAGGCGGTCAGCCAGCGCAACAGCGCCTCGGCTTGATTCGAGATCGCCTTGCGCAGCGCCGACCACATCAGTTCGGGCTCTCTACCGGCGCGCGCAGGTTCTCCAGGCAGGCCGGACAGCGCAGGCGCACCCGGAAGTTGCGCGACCAGGGATCGGAGAAATCACCATCCAACTGCAATTCCATCCGCCCGCCGCACTGGCGGCAGCGGTAATCCCGCTCATAGCCTAGCAGCGACGCCAGCGCCCCAGCATCCCCCTGCGCCGGATCCACGCTCAGCCGGAAGCTGGCAATCGGCCGCCGGCCGGGATTCGATTCCAGCAGTTGCCGCACCCGCGCCACCACGTCGGCGGGCGCGACTTCCGATTTCACCAGATAGTCCGTCGCGCCCAGCCGCGCCGCCTGATGCTTGTCCATGTGCTGGCTGAGGTTGGTGAACAGCACCACCGGCGTGGACAGGAAGCGGCGGTCGGCGCGCAGCGACTTCAGCACCTCCAGGCCGCTGATGTCGGGCAGCATCACATCCAGCAGGATCAACTGCGGCGCCGCCTGGCGCACGCTCTGCAGTGCCTCGCGCCCGCTCGCCGCTTGACGCACCGCATAGCCTTCATGCTCCAGCCGCCGGGCATAGGTATCCCGGATCAGGTCTTCGTCTTCCACGATCAGGATGGGCCGCCCCGCGCTCATACCTGTTTTGCCGCGAGCTCCTTGTGCGATGCCACGTAACCCCCCACCAGTTCCTTGAAGATAGCTTGGGCGCGCGCGGTCAGCGGCCCGCGCGGAATGTCCCGGGCTTCAATCCGCTCCACCGCCTGCACCTCGCGCGTGCTCGAGGTGATGAAAATCTCCTCGGCCGTGTACAAATCGGCCTCGGTCAGCGCCGCTTCCTCAATTTTCAGTCCGTGCTTGGGCGCGGCCGCCAGCAACAGCTTGCGGCTGATGCCCGGCAACGCGCCCGAGCTCAGCGGCGGCGTGCGCAGCCGCCCGTTGCGCGCCACAAAAATGTTCGCCGAAGTGCATTCGGCCACTTCCCCGCGCGGATTCAGCAGCAGCACGTCGTCGTAGCCGCGCGCATGCGCCTGCTCCACCTGCACCAGGTTATGCGACCAGGTCAGCGTCTTGGTGCCCGCCAGCGGCGCTTCCGGGTCGCGCCCATGTGGCTGCAACAGCAGCTTTGCCGCCTCGCCCCAGCTCCGCAGCGCCCGCGTAAACACCAGCACGTCGGTCGCGCGCTCATGCGGGCAGTCCAGCAATCCGCCGCCGTTGCGGATGAAGTACACCCGCGCTACCGCCTCCTGCGCGTCATTCCGGGCGATGACGGCCGCCAGCGCGCGCTGCATCTCCTCTTCCAGCCCACTCATATCCATCAGCAGCTTGGCCCCATCGGTCGCCAGTCGCTGCCAGTGATCTTCCAGAGCAAACGGCACGCCCTGGTAAATCCGCAGCGTACTGAACAGCCCCCAGCCGCTCAGCAGCCCCGTCTGCAGCGGCGAGACCCGCAGCTCCGCAGTGGGAACCAGCTGGCCGTTGTGCCAGGCAAAAGCATGAATTGAGTTCACAACCTAATCATAAGCGCCCCGCGCCGCCAGGGTCGAGCCACTCTCATGCCTTCAGCTTCCCGCGGGCTCGCCGGCACAGGCGGAGCCCTCACTCCCTTGCCGCAGCCAGTCAAGTTCGGGAACCGCAGGCGGCCCAGTCAGCTCCCAGAACCGCTGCTCCAGCGCCGGGTGCCCTCCGCCCCCGTCGGCCGTGCCGCTGGCGAGCGCGCTCAGGCTGCCGGTCTCGACCAGCCGCCCGGCTTTCAGGATCGCGTAATGTGTCGCCACCCGCTCCACCAGCCGCAGATCATGACTGGCGAGCAGCACCGTTCCCCCGCCCGCTGCAAACCGCCGGATGATTTCGGCCAAAATCGCGCTCGCCGTAATATCCAGTGCCTCGAACGGCTCATCCAGCAGCAGCACCTCCGGAGTGCCCACGAGCGCGCATGCAACCCGGATTTTCTGCTTCATCCCGGAAGAATAAGTCGGCAACAGGCCGTTCTCCGCCCCACCAAGATCGAATAGCTTCAGCAGCGCCTCCGCCCGCCGCGCCGCCTCCCGGCCCGGCAGCCCCAGCAGACGTCCCACCAGGATCACTGACTCCGTCCCCGTCAAATAGTCGAATTCCTCGAGCGAGCCGGATACCAGCCCCACGCGCGGGTCGCCGAGCCCCGGCCGCACCTCACGCCCCAGCACCCGTAGCGTTCCCGCGCTCGGCTCCAGCAAGCCCGCAAGCATAAATATAGTCGTCGTCTTGCCGGCGCCATTCGGGCCCACGAGGCCCAGCACTGTACCCGTCTCGACCGCGAACGACAGCGCTTCAACCGCAAAGCGCCCCCAATCGCCGTAGCGCTTGCTCGCCTCCCGCAACTCGATCGCCGCGCTCACGACAGCACCGCTCCCATCCGCGCCAGCACCCGCGCCGGCCAGGTAGTCGCAAGCTGACTCTTTAAACGCCGGACCACCGCCTCCCGGATCAGCAGGCAGACCCCGGCAAGCGCTGCCGGCCAGATCCACGCCGCGGCGCCGGGCCAGGTGCGCAGAAATGCAAGCAGGAAGCCTACCGTCCAGATCATGGTGCCCAGCAGAATCCAATTCCCTCCGGTCGCATTCATTCCGGAGCGGAAATCCGAGCGCTCTACCGGCTCCGGGTAGGCGCACGACAGCAACAACCCCGCCGCGCCTTGCGAGGAAATAGTGCTCACCGCGAACGCGACTGTCGCCACGATCCCCGTCCAGCCCCCGGGCCGCTGGGCCACCGAAAGAGCCAGCGTCGGCGCAAGGACGACAATTTCGATCCAATCCAGCACCCGCCCGCGCTGCAAAAGCACTTGCCATGGCGCCACCGCGGCCGACGCATGGCGCCAGGTTCCGGCGCCGTCAATGCCAAGCAGATTCCCGCGCACTAGCGAAAGGAAAAGCAGCGCAAAGCCGCAGAAGGCAATCGGCATCCCCGGCTGCATTGTACCGGGCGCGAGCAGGGCGAATATCGGGAGCCAAAGCGCGCCGAAGGCTAACGCGAAGTCGATGTTGGCATGCCGCAACCAGCCAATCAGCGCCGCGCGGCGGAGGGCCGCAGCCGGACCCGCGCCTGCACCCAACGCTCCGGTGCGAATCACTTCCCGCTGCCGCCCTGCCAGTCCTTGCAGCAGGACGCGTCGCGTGAGCCAGCCGTCCGCAGCACAAACCGCCAAAAGCAATCCGAGCAGTTCCGCCACGCCGCCCGCACGCTGTCCCACCCAATGCAGCGGCACCAGGCCTCCTGCCAGCCAGTTCCAGGTTGCCAGCCCAAGGGCAATGGCGAGCCCGGCCATGCGCTCAACGACGGCTCCGCCCGGTCGGAGTAGCACCAGCGCCAAATGCGTCACGCGCAGCGTAGCAAAGAACAATAGCGAAAGCGCCGCCACCAGCAGCAGCGCCCCACCTGCAGAAGGCCGCAACGCAAGCACCGCGGCGACCAAAGTGACCACAAACCCGCCGGCGACCACAGCGGTGAGCGGCGCCAGCGCAACCGCGGCCGTATAACCAGCCCAGAACCCAGGCCGGATGGCCCACGGGCGCAGCGGCACGTGCCACCCGAAGTCCACACGCAGGATTGCCGCCGACGCCAGCCACGCGCCCCACAACCCCAGCCCCAACTCGCCCATGCGTCCATCGAACGCCGCCGGGCTGAGGTTCGCGTGCAAGCGAGCAATCAGCGAAACTCCCAGCGTGATCCCGGCTGCCAACCCCACCAGAAGCGGCAGCGCACCCCCGCGAGCCTGAGTCCTGCGCCACCGCCCGCCCAGCAGCGCGCCTACTAAGAACCAAAAGGAGGCCAGCGCGCTCGCGGACCGCCGCTCGGCTCCGCTCATTTGAGGCACGCAAAAGCGACATAGCCGCCGAGGTACCAACCGGCGGCGAAGGCGATTGGGTTCCCTGTCATACCCCAGACCTTCAGGCCGATAGACACGACTGTTCCGGTGAGGCACCAGTTCCAGCGGCCGTCGGGATCGAAACCAGACGCCGGGTCGCCATCCACGTATGCATAGGGGTTCCAGGTCTGCGGCTCGAGCGGGTCGACGCCACCGAGCGGCAAGCCAAAGCCGGGCAGGGTCGCCAGGCTGGCGACGGGCGATTCGGGTTCGAGGTCGCCGGGCGCGCCCGCGGCGGTTATGCCCAGATCAAAGCCGTTGGGCGATGGCGCCGGCGGGCCGTTCACGCCTGCCGGGTCGGGCGTGGCCCAGCGGGCTTCCAGCGCGGCGTACTTGCGGTACTGGAACTGGCTCAGGTTCGATTCGCTGTCCAGCTCGTGGCCGGTAAACAGAATCGGCGTCGCCGTCTGCGTGCAGCCCGTCGGCATGCCGAACGGACCATACGTCAGAAAGCTCCCATTCGGGTACGTCGCGTTCTGCCCACACGTGGCCACGTTATTGCCGTTTTCGTCGGTCACGGCGCGCGTCGTCCCGACCTGGTCGGTATGGAAGTAGTACACCGTGCCCACCCCGGATCCAACCACCGCGGCGATCCGCTCGGCCTCAGGCGATGCCGGCGCTGCGGCCACGCGGTTGCCCGCTTTCGGCGGGTTCGACCAGATGTAGTCTGTCCAGACGCCGTTCGTCAGGCTCGCAACCATGTTGCCCAGCGCATCGCGCGCGTAGACGGTTGTCACCGAGTCCGCCGTCTTTTCCACCCGCCGCAGTAGACCGTCGTAGACGTAGCTGCCGCTGGCGCCTTCGGTGTAGAAGTTCACCAACTGGCTGTTGCCGTCCCAGGTGTAGTTCGACCCGGCGCTGTCGGTCAGCAAATTGCCGCTTGGGTCGTAGCTGTAGCCGACGATCTGATTGTTGCTGTTGAAGCTCAGCCCGCTCAGCATCGCGCAGCCCGTGCCGCTCGACAAACCCAGGTTGCCGTACTGATCGATTGCAAATTGACAGCTCGTGCCTCCTCCCGTCGACCAGCTCAGCAAACGGTTGAGCTGATCGTAGTTCATGGTGTAATCCTGGCTCGCGTTGCCGAGTGCATCCGTCAGGGAAACCACGTTGCCGTTATCGGCCGTCTGCACCCCCGCCTTCGTATACCCAATCGACAGGTCCATCCTCCAGGTGCACTGCTGCGATGATTGGGCTCATCCCGCAAGCGCCGGGCCCCCCCGCCCCTCCCGCACCATCCGTCCCGCCCGCTGCCGGCGGCTCGCCGGGACCCGCCGCGCAGACGCCCCTGGACCAACTAAAAAGCCGATTGATCCGGTGATCACGCATTTTAAGCCTTGATAAGGCTGAGAACGTAGGCTCCGGTGATAGAGATAGCTGACGTCGTGATAGCCAGTAGGAGGAAGGCGCCCTCCAGCCCGATCGAGGTCGCAATAACCTGTGGATCTGGATCGTAGCCAGCAGATGCGACGTGAGTTATGTAGAGCCATATCGCGTATACCTGGATGGCGATGAACAGCAGCAAGAACACTGGGCCGAACGGTACACCAAACCCCCGAACCAGCTCTATATCAAATATGCTCGTGCAGGCCAACATCAGTACCAGCCCAAGGAGCGCAAACGTTCGCCGAACGTGCGTGGAGGCCAGCGCGGCGGTGGAACTCTTAGCGTCAGGCATTGTCTGTTCAGTGTCCTCCTGGTACACGGCCTATGGCCTCACCGACCGCTAACCCGACAGCCCCAACATAAAACGCCGCTGCTGCCATTAGCCTCATGAGAGATCGCTGCCCCTGGGAACTAGCCGTGCTGCCCATCCGACGCAGGCTGGAACGGAAGCTCGACAGATAAAAGGCAAATACCGCCGCAGGCGCACCCACCGCGACCGCTATCGTCCACATCACGGGGCCAGCAAATGCGGAAGCCACGGACCAAGCCATAAAAGCGCAACCCACGACCATGAAACCAAGCATGACCCAAATAACCTGGATCTCGCGCCGGGGGTCAAATTGAGTCTCCATTTTGCCTCTCTCCGAGCGGATCACATCACAAAGTGGCATGCCAGGGCGTGGGCGCCGAGGGACCACCCAATAGCGCCGAGGAACGGGTCCGCCGTGGCCAGGCCGGCAAGCCCAAAGCCTAGGGCGCCAACGCTCATTGCTACGCAGCCCCACCATCGTCCCGACGGGTCGACGAAAACTACGGGCGTATTGCCGACATACGCATACGGGTTCCATGTCTGCGGTTCAAGCGGGTCGACGCCACCGAGCGGGAGGCCGAAGCCAGGCAGGGTCGCCAAGCTCGCGACGGGCGATTCGGGTTCGAGATCGCCGGGTGCGCCCGCGGCAGCCGGGCCGAGGTCAAAGCCGTTGGGCGAGGGCGCAGGCGGGCCGTTCACCCCGGCCGGGTCGGGCGTGGCCCAGCGGGCTTCCAGCGCCGCGTACTTGCGGTACTGGAACTGGCTCAGGTTCGATTCGCTGTCCAGCTCGTGCCCGGTGAACAGAATCGGCGTCGCCGTCTGCGTGCAGCCCGTCGGCATGCCGAACGGGCCATAGGTCAGAAAGCTCCCGTTCGGGTACGTCGCGTTCTGCCCGCACGTGGCTACGTTGTTGCCGTTCTCGTCGGTTACGGCGCGCGTGGTCCCGACCTGGTCGGTGTGGAAATAGTACACCGTGCCCACCCCCGAGCCGACCACCGCCGCTATCCGCTCCGCATCCGGCGACGCCGGCGCCGCGGCCATCCGGTTGCCCGCCCCGGGCGGGTTCGCCCAGACGTAGTCCGTCCAGACGCCGTTCGTCAGGCTCGCCACCACGTTGCCCAGCGCGTCCCGCGCGTAGACGGTCGTGACCGAGTCCGCCGCCTTTTCCACCCGCCGCAGCAGGCCGTCGTACACGTAGCTGCCGCTTGCGCCCCCGGTGTAGAAGTTCACCAACTGGCTGTTGCCGTCCCAGGCGTAGTTCGACCCGGCGTTATCCGTCAACAAATCCCCGCTCGCGTCGTACGTGTAGCCCACGATCTGATTGTTGCCGTTGAAGCTCAGCCCGCTCAGCATCGCGCAGCCGCTGCCGCTCGACAAACCCAGGTTGCCGTACTGATCAATCGCAAATTGACAGCTCGTACCTCCTCCCATCGACCAGCTCAGCAATCGGTTGAGATGGTCGTAATTCATGGTGTAGTTCTGGCTCGCGTTGCCGAGCGCATCCGTCAGGGAAACCACGTTGCCGTTATCGGCCGTCTGCACCCCCGCCTCCGTATATCCAATCGAGAGGTTCATTCTCCAGGTATTATCGCTCGGATCGCTGGGGTTTTTGACCGAGATCTGAACCGGTTGCAGGCGGCTGTTGTAGTCCACGTACCCTACCAGCCCGTTGCCAAACTC
Source organism: Acidobacteriota bacterium (assembly GCA_004299485.1). NCBI lineage: Bacteria > Pseudomonadati > Acidobacteriota > Acidobacteriota bacterium. The sequence continues at coordinate 226,591 of SCQP01000016.1, read as the reverse complement.
CTCTTCGCTCAGCCCGCCCGCCGGCGAGTAGGTCCGATAGTGCAGGAAATCGTACTTCGCCGTCTGGTCCGACAAAAACTTCGCCCGCCCTTCGTAATCCGTGGTGGCGTCAATCTCGCGCCCATCGGGCAGCTCCTCCCACTCGGCGTCGCCCAGATAGTCGTAACGCAGGCTGGTGTGATACGTTTGGCTGCTCACGACGGTGTCATAGGTCTGCAATCGGCCCATGGCATCGTACTGGTCCATGCCAATTGAAGTTGAACCGCTGATGACCCGCGTCATGCGGCCAGTGGCGTAATCGGTCGCAGCACCGGTGGAGTCGATGTCGTAGTCGATCTCGACCGCTGGCGTTGCCGCGGTCTTGCCGCTCACCGTGTAGCTGCGCGCGCGCAAACGATTGAGCGCGTCATACGTGTAGTTCTCGATGGTGCCGTTGGCGTCCTGCTGCTTGATTAAGTTGCCGTCGTTGTCGTAGGTATAGTCCACTGTTCCACCTTCCGGGTTGATCGCGTCCACCAGCCGGTTGAGATTGTCATAATCGAACGTGCGCGTCTCGCTGCCCTGGGTCACAGCCTTCAAGTCATCGAGCGAACCGTAGCCATAGTAGGTGGCGTAGCCGTCGCCGCTGGCGTCAGTGAACTCCTTCACTTCGGCCAGACGCCCGAGTGCATCATAGAACTCCTCGCGCGCCCGTCCGGCGGCGTCGGTGACCGTCCGGTTGGGACCGGAGTAAGCTATGGTCATCGTACCTCCATCGGAGTGTAGGATCTGCGTCGGGCGCCCCAGGCCATCAAACGCGGTCGTGTCGCCTGGCTCGGTGGAGTTGCTGGTGGCCTTGGTCGAGCCGATGCCGCTCGAAAAATAGGGATAGGAAACATACAGTGGCATCTGCTCGCCGTCGAACGCCGTGTCGGTCGTGTCCCAATTGGTCCCGTTGTACGTCAGCTTGCGGTCGGCACTGCCCAGGCCACCCCAGTGCGCAAATGCGTCGGTCCAGGCGGAGTTTATCGCCAGCTTTTTGGTCTCGACCGAGTTGGCCGTATAGGCGTAGGTGATCTTGCCGCCATCCGGATTGTTCTGCCCGGTGAGCCGGTCGAGCGGATCGCTGTAGGTGAAGCTGGTCGTGGTCGCGTTCTGCACGTCCGTGCGCGAGGTCTCAAGACCCGTCGTGTTGTCGTAGGCCATGGTGAACGAGTGCTGGACGGTCTTGCCCGCGGTCGTGGTGTTCGGCAGCGTGATCTGGGTAAGGTAGGCTGCCTGATCGCTCGAACTATAGGCAAAGCTCGTGGTATTGCCGTTGCCGTCGGCGTGGGTGAGCCGATTTCCGGCATCGTCATACGTAAACGATTCGCTGATGTTGCCGGTGTAGTTAACCTTGGTCAACGTGGTCAGGTTGCAGCGCGCGGTGATGCCCCGGCCGGCCCCGTAGGCCGGATCGCGCCCATCGGTGGCGCCGCTCGCCACCAGCGGCGACTGGTCGTAGGCGTACTCGGTCTCCGCCGTCACCGTCCGCGAGCTGCCCTCGATCTCAACCACCGTCGGCCGGTCCACGATGTGCACGCCGGGCGCGCAACCGTAGGTATGCAGCGTCACCCGGGTGAGCGCGCCCGGCGCGCCCGAGCCGTAGTCGTACTCGTCCCTTTCCGTTTGCTGTTCGTTCGCATCGTAAAAGTAGGTCTGCTCGCTCACCTTGCCATCATCTTCGGTAATTTCCTTCGACGCCATCTCGCGCGGGTTGTTCCACGTTTCCGCCGTTGTCCGCAGCGTCGCCCCGTTCCAGTCTTTGGCCGTAATCGTTGCCTCCACCGGCATTTGCAGCGTCGAAACGGTCGCGTCGTTTGGCTGCAAGGGCACCGTGTAGCCGGAGTAGGCGTAAACGGTGGCGACGCTTGCGCCCCGCACTTCATCCTGATTGGTGACCGTTACTGCTCCACGCCGCCCCGCTCGATGGCCAGGTGGTCGCGTAGGCAAAGCTCTGGTCCAGAACCTCACTTGACCCGTCGAGGCTGACGTAGCGCGCCGTGATCGCCGGCTCGCCGTAGCGGTCCAGGCAGGTTCCGCTGGTCGAGGCGAACTGCCCGCCTTCGGCGGCCGCGTTCATCCCCCAGACGTAGCGCACGTAGCCGCCCGTTGGGAACGTCACCCGGTCGAGCAGCCCATAGGTCGCATCGTACTGGAAGGTGAAGCTCTCGCCGTCCGGCAGCTCAATCGAGGTCACCACGGGCTGCGAACCCGAAACCGTTCCCGGCACTGTACACGTTCCTGACTCGGACGTGCTGTCTACGCTGTAGCTCGACGCCGCCGTGCCCCAGTCTACCGTATAGGCCGCGCTCTCGCCCGCAATCTGCACGCTGTCGCCCGCGCTTGCCCCAAACCCCGAGGTCGCCACCGCCGCCCGGCCCACCGTGTCGGTCGCGGTCACCTTGCCACTGCCGCTGTCCGTGAGGGTGATCTCGTTGCCGTTGCGGTCTTCAATGACGTCGGGCAGCTCGGCCGTGAAGCCGTTCGCCAGCGCCTGCCTGCCGGGGTCGTTGAAGATGTAGCGGGTGCCGTCGGCATCGGTGACCGTTACCGGCTGCAGGCTGAAGCTGCCGCTGGGCTCGCTCGTCGTCGCCAGAATCGCACCCTCCCCGCCCGTCGTCACCCCGCCCGGCGCCGGCTGCACCTGGGAGCACGAGTTCGCGGGCGCGCCCGGCGCCGGACCAAAAATCGACAACCCCATCGCGTGCCGCCCGCCCTCGCTGTCGCGGAACATATAATCGGTCGCGTAGTCGCACACATAGCTGCCGTTCACCTCCTGCCGCGTCACCTCCGTCAGCTCCGGCAGCGAATAGGTCCAGCCGCCCTGCTCGAGGTAGGATGCGTCCGTATTCCAGCTCGGGTTGCCCGGCGCGTTGTTTTCCAGATGGTGTACGCCCGCGAAGTCGTACACGAAGCAGAACGGGATCGAAAGCTGCCGTCCTTTGGGCGGCGTGGTGCAAATGCGCCAACTCACCGATCCCGTCGCCGGGTTCACGAACTCGCTCACGCCGCCGCCGAACACCTGCACCGCATCGTCGCCCTGCGGCAGCCGCGCGCTGATGTAGCTATGGCCGTGCTCGGGTAACGGCGTCGCCGTCGAAGCCGTGAGATTGGGGATTTGCGCGTACGCCAAGCCAGCGCCGAACAGCGATAGGGCGATGGCAATTAACCTGCTGGCGGGGGCGAGGAGCGGGATTCTCAACTGCATGGCAGCGTCCGGAAATGAGCCGAATAGCTACCAGCCTCAACTCACGCCGTGATGCAGTCAATCCCCGTTCATGTGGGGTCACGCCGTCCCATTTCAGGGCTCACGCATTCTCCCTTCCGGCCAACCAAATGATCCCTTTGCCCATCTAATTACTCATAACCGTCCTTAGCTTGACCGGGCAGCTCCGCCGGCCCTGCCCTGCGTAGCGCGAGCGCGAAGCAGGGATACCGTGGGTGCGCACCGCCGATCCAACACTCGAACCATGTCCGTCAGCCTTGTCTCACCACTCGCGACTCGCCACCCGCCACGGCGCCCCGTACGCGCCTGTTCCATTTCCTGTTCCGCGTGTGCCACTCCAGACATTCAAGATCCCCAGCAAATACGCTGCTTTGCGTTGCAAAGTGGTACAGTTAGCGTAAAAAAAGGGAACAGCGGACGAGACCAAAAGCGCACATGTGGCGGCAGCTTGGAGGAGCCCCGAGCGCCAGCGGGCGGACTCTGCCGGGAATCGAAGCCCGCACTCCGAGCGACCAACGGGAGCGACCGGGGCAAAAAGTGGCGAGCCACCTCAGCCCGCCTTGAGCGCCCACTCGTCCTGCCGCAGGAATTCGCGGACGACCGGATCGGCGGTGGCATCCATCTCCGCCACGGTGCCGAAAAAGCGGACTTCGCCCTCGTGCAACAGCACCAGGCGATCGGCCAGGCGCCGGGCCAGGCGGGTGTCGTGCGTAACAACTATGCTCGTCAACTTGACCTGTTGTTTCACGCGCACGATCAGGGCGGCGATCTTCTGCACCATGATCGGGTCCACCATGGTCGTGGGCTCATCGTAGAGGATGGCCTGGGGTTTGGCGGCCAGCGCCCGCGCGATGGCCACGGCGCGCTTCATCCCGGTCGACAGGCTCGCCGGGTAGTCTTCCCGCTCGGCGCGCAGCTCGACCATGTCCAGCAGGCCGTCCACCACCTGCGCGATCTCTTCTTCGTCGTGCATGCCCCGCTCGCGCAGTGGAAAGGCGACGTTTTCGGCCACCGTGAGCGAATCGAACAAAGCGCCGGACTGGAACACCAGCGTTACCTTCTTGTGCATGGCATTCCGTTCGGCCTCGGTCATATCCGGAACCGACTGCCCGTCCACCAGTATCCGGCCGCTATCGGGCGTGAGAAAGCCCATGATCAGCTTCAGCATGACCGACTTGCCGACGCCACTACGCCCGAGAATGCAGACGGTTTCGCCGCGGCACACCTCGAAGCTCACGTCCCGCAAGACCGTATTCGAGCCAAAGCTTTTGTAGACGTTGCAGAACTCGAAGTAGCAGTCGCTCATGCTTGTTGCCGCCAGCCGCGATATTGCTCGAGCGTGTCCGCCTCAGCCGTCCACTGGCGCTGGACTTCTTCCGGCGCCGCCGGATCGACCAGATCGTGAAACAGCGCCTCCGCAGCGGTATCGTCGTCGGCCAGCACCGTAAACACGCCCTCCCAATCGATGCGGCAAACCACCGTACTGGTTCCGTTATCCATCCTTCGGCGCACCAGCAGGTACGGTTCCTCGCCGCCTCCGATCTCGGCGGTTCCCAGGTGGACCAAACTCCAGTCCCCAAGCGGCACGCGAAAATCGGATTGCCGGCAGAGGCCGGTGATCGCGAAGACTTGTCCGTCGGCAGCCCGCATTCGTTACTCGACCTCGGCGAGAACTTGCCCGGTAGCGACCGTTTCCCCCGAGGTTACCGCAAGAACCACCAGCGTACCGCTCTTGGGCGAGCGCACCTCGTTCTGCATCTTCATTGCCTCCAGCACCAGCAATTCCTGGCCGCTCTCCACATGGACTCCAGCTTCGACCATCACCCGCACGACTTTGCCCGCCATCGGCGCCGTCAGGCGAGCGCGGCCGGATTGTTCGAAATGGTGGCGTGCCAGCGCCTGACGCGGATCGCGCACCGCGGCCGCCGCGCCACGGCCGGCGCCCGAAATCCAGATCGCGCCCTCGGCGCCGCGCGCCCAGGCGAACGTGTAGCTGCGGCCCGCGAGCAGCAGCGAAAGCGTGGCCGCATTCGGCTGCGCGATTTCGACCGCCAATTCCTCGCCGTCAGCGCTCACGCGCCAGCCGCCATTGCGCCGGGCGATTTCCAGCCTCCGCGATTGCCCGGCAATTTCGATCTCGAACGTCATGGCCGGCCTCCGCCGAGCACGGCGAGACGCGCGGCGCGCTGCCAGTTGCTCGGTCCGTCGATCTGCCGGTCCGTCGGCCGGTCGCCCAGGCTCAGCGTGGCGGCAACGGCGGCAGAGGCGCTGGCCGCCTCGAACCAGGCATCAGCATCGGGAGCGGGCAAGGCGGGCTTGGCCTGCAGGCGTGCGACGAAGCCGGTGTCGGTGCGGCCCGCCTCAAAGTCCGCATCGGCGAACACGCGCCGGAAAAATTCGAGGTTGTTCCGCAGGCCGGCAAGCTGATATTCGCGTAGCGCGCGGCGCATCCGCGCCAGCGCCTGCGGGCGATCTTCGCCCCAGACAATCAGCTTCGACAGCAGCGGATCGTATTCGAGCGGCACCGTCCAGCCCTCGTACACGCCCGTGTCCTCGCGCACGCCCGGACCCGAGGGCGGCCGCAGTCGCAGGATCGTGCCCGGGCTGGGCATGAAGTTTTGCTCCGGGTCTTCGGCGTAGATGCGGCACTCGATGGCGTGGCCACGGCGCACGATGTCGTCCTGACCGAACGAAAGCGGCTCGCCCGCGGCGATGCGGATCTGCCAGGTGGCCAGGTCGAGGCCCGTGCACCATTCTGTGACCGGATGTTCAACCTGCAGCCGCGTATTGACCTCGAGAAAATAGAAGCCCTCGTGCTCATCCACCAGAAACTCGACCGTGCCCGCGTTGGTGTAGCCGGCGGCGTTGGCAATGGCGCAGGCGCAGGCGCCCATGGCCCGGCGGGTCTTCTCGCTCAGGTGCGGCGAGGGGCTCTCCTCGATGATTTTCTGATGGCGGCGCTGGATACTGCACTCGCGCTCGCCCAGCCAAAGCATGGCGCCGTGCTCATCGCCCAGAATCTGGATTTCGATGTGGCGCGGCGCCAACACGGCACGTTCCAAAAAGACGGCGGCATCGCCAAACGCGGCGCCCGCTTCCGCGCCGGCCAGCGCGTAGGCCGACGGCAAGTCTTCGGCCCGGGTCACCAGACGCATGCCCTTGCCGCCGCCGCCCGCGGCGGCTTTCAGCATCACCGGGAAGCCGATTTGCGCCGCCACGCGCTGTGCCTCTGCGACCGACGTGACCGCATCCACGGTGCCCGGCAAAATCGGGATGTTGTGATCCTTGGCCAGCTTGCGCGCCGCCGTCTTGCTGCCCAGCGCCGCCATCGCCTCGGGCGCCGGGCCAATGAATTTCAGTCCGGCATCACGGCACGCGGCCGCAAATTCAGCATTCTCGGACAGGAAGCCATAGCCGGGGTGAATCGCTTCGGCCCCGCAGCGGCGGGCGGCATCGAGTACGCGCTCGACGTTGAGGTAGCTCTCATGCGCTGGCGCTTCCCCCAGCCGGTAGGCTTCATCGGCCTCGAGCACGTGCAGCCCGCAGCGGTCGACATCGGAATACACGGCAGCGCTGGTGATGCCCAGGTCACGGCAGGCCCGGATCAGGCGGACAGCGATCTCACCCCGGTTGGCGATGAGAACTTTTCGGAACATCAATTCCCCAACGCGGGGAGCCAGTTCAGGCTGGCGGCCAGCTTCAGGACATCATCCACGCTGATATCGTTCCAGTGATTGCGCTCGGCGCCCACGCCGCTCTCGATCGCCTGCTTCAGGTAGCAGCCGCCCAAATCCACCGCCATCCGGTCGCTGAGCGGCACGCCCGTGCGGCGCTTGAATTCGACCCAGGCGGGGTGGGGCAGGCCCAGCCAGACGCCTTCGCCGTTGACCAGAAACTTGAGATCGACGGTGTCGGAGTGGCGCGTGGCAATGCCCACCATCAGGCACTGAAACTCGCAGTGCACGCTCTCGTGGGTCAGCGGATCGGTAGCAGTAAAGTCCTCGTACATAGCGGCAAGCTATCACCATACCATGCCGGCAGCTCTGGTAAAGTGAAGGAAGCTCTCCGCGTTCCACGCATGAAATCGCGTAATTGGGTGGAAATCTCCCGCGGCGCCCTGCGCCGCAACCTCGCCTACGTCCGCCAGCTCTTGCCGCCCGCAACCGCCATCTGCGCGGTGGTGAAGGCCGACGCCTACGGCCACGGCGCGGTCGCTTGCGCCGAGGTGTTTGCCGCCGCAGGCGTGGAATGGCTGGCGGTCACCTCGGTCGAGGAAGGCGTCAAGCTCCGCCACGCCGGCTTGCAGCCGCGCATTCTGGTGCTCGGAGGCTTTGAAGCCGAGGACGCGGCCGATCTGTTGCAGCATCACCTGACGCCGGCCGTTTGGGACGCCGCTCAGGTCCGCTGGCTGGGTGCCGCGATGAATGGCCACCGCGCAGGCATTCATCTGAAGCTGGAGACGGGCATGGGGAGGCTCGGAGTCACCGCAGCGCAGGAAGCCGAAGTCGCTGCCGCCTTGCACGCTGCGCCGGGCGTGCAGGTCGAGGCCGTCTTTTCGCATCTCGCCAGCGCCGATTCGCCTGACGGCCATCCGAGCGAGCAGCAGCACGAGCGCTTGCTGGCCGAGGCGGCCGCGCACCACTTCACCGCTACCTCGCCCGCCTGGCACCTGCTCAATAGCGAGGCCGCGCTGCGGTTTCCACAGTGGGGCGGCGCGATGGCGCGCGTGGGCCTGGCGCTGTACGGTTACAGTGCACAGCCGGAGCACGCTCAGCGCCTGCAGCCGGCGCTGACCTGGAAGACGCGCGTGGTGGGGGTAAAGGAATTGCCCGCAGGCCACGGCATCGGCTACGGCGCCCGCTTTCATACGCCACACACCATGCGCGTGGCCACGCTCGCTGCGGGCTACGCCGATGGCTACCGCCGCGAGTTTTTCCCCGGCGCCCAGGTCGCTCTGGGCGGCGCGCCTGCGCCCGTGGTCGGCGCGGTGAGCATGGATCTGACCACGGTCGATGCCTCGGCGGCGCCGCAGCTCGCCCTCGGTGATACGGCCACGCTGCTGGGCGCCGGCGCTCCCGATGCGGCCGGGCTGGCGCAACTGGCGCATACCATCCCCTACGAAATCCTGTGCGGCATTTCCGCCCGCGTCGAGCGGATCTACGTCGATTGAATCTTTCGACCGCGGGCGAACACCTAACTATGCCTTTTTCGCTGCGCGAAGCGCCTTGCCGACGATGCGCAGGGCTTTGTCGACGTGCTGCTCTTCGAGAATGTAGGGCGGCAGCATGCGGATGGTGTAGGTGTGGGTGACGTTGGCGAGCAGGCCCTGCTCGACCATGCTGTCAAACACCGGCTTGGCGGGACGGTCGAACTCCATGCCCAGCATCAGGCCTTTGCCGCGCACTTCCTTCACAAATTTGTGCTTCTTCGCCAGAACTTCCAGGCCCTGCTTCAGACGCTCACCCATGGCGCGGATGTGGGCGTACATCTCTTCGCGATCGAGAATATCGAGCACCTCGATGCCCAGGCGGCATGCAAGCGGCCCACCGCCGAATGTCGTTCCGTGGCTGTGGGAAGTCAGCGCCGTCGCCGCCGCGCCGCGCGCCATGCAGGCGCCCAGCGGATAGCCGCTGGCAATGGGCTTGGCGGTGATCAGGATATCCGGAACGAGATCGGTCCACTGGTGCGCGAAGAGCTTGCCGGTGCGGCCCATGCCGCACTGGATCTCATCAAAGATCAGGCTGGCCTGATGCTGTCGCGCCAGATCGGCCGCGGCGCGCAGGAAGGAGGTCTCCAGCACGTGGATGCCGCCTTCGCCCTGCACCGGTTCAAGAATGATGGCGCAGGTATTGGCGTTTACGGCCGCCGTGAGCGCGGCCACATCGTTGGCAGGCACGAAGTGCACTTTCGGGAGCAGCGGCCCGAAGGGGGTGCGATATTCGGTCTGGCCAGTCACGGAAAGCGCGCCCATGGTGCGGCCGTGGAAAGAGTGATCGACGGCGACCAGCTCATACTTGTCCGGCGAAATTTTCTGCGCCACCGCGCGCGCCACCTTGAGCGCGCATTCAGCGGCTTCGGCGCCGCTTACGGTGAAAAACGCCCGCTCCATGCGGCTGGCTTTGGTCAGCTTCTCCGCCAGCGGCCCCTGGTAGGCGTTGTAATACATGTTCGAGCTGTGAATCAGCAGCTTGCTCTGTTCCTTGATCACCGCCAGCAGGCGCGGATGCGCGTAGCCCAGGGCGTTCACGCCGATGCCGGTAATGAAGTCGAGATACTTCTTGCCGGTGCTGTCGTACACGAACACGCCCTTGCCGCGCTCCAGCAGCAGCGGCACGCGGGTGTAGGTGGAAAACAGATATTGGGCTTCAAGATCCTGAATGCGCTTCAGGGCCGTGGTGGTGGAAGGCGCAGTGTCCATGGGAGTGAGTTTACAGTTTACAGCTTACAGTTTACAGTTGCGCGCCGCGCCTGCGGGAGAGATTGGCGGGCGTAGCCGCCACGGGAACTCAGTAGCCGCGGGCCTTGTCGACCAATGGTGACAGCGGCTGGCCGGTGAGGAAATTGCGCAGATGGCGCGCCACCAGCGCGGCCTGCAGATCCCAGGTGTCGGGCACCGCAGCCGCTACGTGGGGCGAAATCAGCAGGCGCGGGCAATGCCAAAGCGGGGAGTCCGGCGGCAGCGGTTCGCGGCCAAACACGTCGAGCGCGGCGCCGGCGAGGCGGCCGGTCTGCAGCGCCGCCAGCAGGGCGCCTTCGTCGAGTGCCGTCCCGCGGCCGAGATTGAGCAAGAATGCGTGCGGCGGCAGCAGCGCCAACTGCGGCGCCGCCACGCGCGCGGCGGTGGCCTCGGTTGCGGGCAGCGCCAGCACCAGATAATCCGCTCGCGGCAGTAATTCCTCCAGTTGCTGATCGCCATAGACCACGGCACAACCGGCAACCGGCAACTCGGGATGGTGGCGCACGCCCAGCACTTTCATGCCTAGCGCGGCCAGCCGCGGCGCCAACTCGCGGCCGATGTTGCCCAGTCCGGCGATCACGGCGGTGGCGCCGGCAACGCGCCGCATGCGGCCCAGCCAGCGTTCCGGCTGCCAGCGCGCCGCGGCCTGATCCTGCATGGCCTCCGGCAGCCGCCGCGCCAGCGCCAGCAGCAGCGCCACCCCATGCTCGGCCACCATGGCGGCATGAACACTCGCGCCGTTGGTCACCGCGATGGGACTGGCGATCAGCTCAGGGCTAAGGAGTTGATGCACTGCCGACGAGGGGCAGTGAATCCAGCGCAGGCGCTTGGCGCCGCGCCACAAGCGCGGATCGAGCCGCCAGGCGATGACCGCATCCGCGTCGGCGAACAGTTCCGCCTCGGCCGCCGCGGTTGTATCGGTGAGCGGATCTTCGACAGCGCGCGGGTAGGTACAAAACGCGACCTGCGGAAATTCCTGCTGCAACTGCGCTGTGGCCGTCGCCGGCCAGTGCCAGATGCCACGCACGCTGTGCATGGCAATGACGATTTTGGCCGTCGGCGCGCTCACGCTCAGGCCTGGAGAACGGCCGCGGCGTCTTCTTCCCAGGGCTTGGGCTGACGGCCCTCGTCGCGATACCAGATGCGGTCGTAGAGATAGCGGTCGCTCACCGACCCCAGGCTCTCGTTGTAAAGCGAGGGGATGCCGCAGGCGAGGCGCAGCTCATCTTCGAAGTGCGCCAGCGCGCTCATCGTTTCCGGCAGCGCCGGAATTTCGGCATCGGCGGTCTTGAAGAACTTCTGATAGCCACGGTCTACCAGCCGGGCGAGCTCCCCGCGCACCACCAGGCCGGGGCGGACGGCGATTTCGACCGCACGCTGCTGCTCGCCGAGAATGGCGGCGCAGCCGTTCTTCCGCGCCAGCACCTTGCCATCACGCAGGGAACTCAACTGAAAATCCATGGCGGCCAGCTTTTCCTGCGCGGCCGCCAGGGTGGGCGGGGTATTTTTCACTCGCGTCATGGAGTCTCATTATAAGCCCGCAGCAACAGCCCGGCGGCCGCGTTACGGTAGCCTTGAGAGATGAATCCCTACGACGTATATCTGGGCGACGCTGATCCGATGGCGGTACTGGCGGCAACGCCGGAAAAATTGCGCGCCCTGGCGCGCACCCTGCAGCCACGTCTGGACGACAGCCCCGCCGCGGGCAAGTGGACCCCGCGGGAAATTTTGGCTCACCTCGCCGATGAGGAAATCGTGTTCGGCTTCCGCTATCGCCAGGCGGTTTCCGAAGATCACCATGTGATCCAGCCCATGGATCAAAACCGCTGGGCGCAATCCTACTCGATCTATAGCGGCGACCAGGCGGTGGCACTGTTTGCGGCGGTGCGCGCGTGGAACCTCCTATTTCTGCGCTCCCTCAGCGCCGAACAGTGGGCAAAGCCGCTGACCCATCCCGAGCGCGGTACCATGCCATTCCGGGTTTATGTCGAAACCGGCGCCGGGCACGATCTGAACCACCTCAGCCAGCTCGAGGCCGCTGAGCGCGCGCTGGCTTAGAGGCGAGTGCGACCGGGGTCACGCTGCGCCGCCGAGGCCGGTTGCTAGACTTGGGGCATGGCCGTGGGGCAGGGCATCGTCGAGCGCATTGGCAACACGCCGCTGCTTGGGTTCGCGCGGATCGGCGCCGAAGCGCCCGCGGTCGAGATTGTGGCCAAGGCGGAGTGGGCCAACCCAGGCGGCAGTGTGAAAGATCGCGCCGCCTGGCGCATTATGCAGGCGGCGGAGCAGGCGGGCGAACTGCGCGCCGGGCGCACCTTGCTCGATGCCACCAGCGGCAACACCGGCATCGCCTACGCCATGCTGGGCGCGGCGCGCGGCCATCGTGTGCGGCTGTGCCTGCCGGAAAACGCCAGCCCCGAGCGCAAGCGCATTCTCGCCGCCTACGGGGCCGAACTGCAACTGACCGATCCGGGCGAGGGATCCGACGGCGCCATCCGCGCCGCCCGCGCGCTGATTGCAGCCGAGCCGGAACGCTATTACTACGCCGATCAGTATGCGAATCCCAACAACTGGCAGGCGCACTACTACGGTACGGCCGAAGAAATCTGGAAGCAGACGCAGGGACGCGTGACCCACTTCGTCGCGACGCTCGGCACCAGCGGTACCTTCATGGGCACGGCGCGCCGGCTGAAGGAGTTGCAACGCGACATCCGTTGCATCTCGCTGCAGCCCGATTCGCCCTTTCATGGCCTCGAAGGCTTGAAGCACATGGCCACCGCGATTGTGCCGCCCATTTATGATCCCGCGCTTGCCGATGAGGACCGCGCGGTGAGCACCGAAGCTGCCTACGCGATGGTGCGGCGGCTGGCGCGCGAGGAGGGCCTGCTCGTCGGCATCAGCAGCGGCGCGGCGCTGGTGGGCGCCCTGGCGGTAGCGCGCACCGCCGCGCCGGGCGCGCTCATCGTGACGATTTTCCCCGACGCCGGCGACAAATATCTCAGCGACCGCTTCTGGGAAGCCAAGGGGTAATCTGGATTATGGCTCTAGTCATCCCGCAAGCGCAGCTCGACGCGGTTTTGCGCCACGGCGAGCAAACCTATCCGGACGAATGCTGCGGCCTGCTGCTCGGCCGCATGGAAGCGGGTGGGCGGCGATGTATCACGGCCATCCGTCCCATGCGCAACGCCAACACGGCTTCCCCGCGCAATCGCTTCGACTTCGACCCGCGCGAGCATCTGGAGGCACAGCGCCTGGCCCGCAGCCGCGACCTCGAGATCGTCGGTTTTTATCACTCCCACCCCGACCATCCGGCGCGGCCGTCGCAGTACGACCTCGACCATGCCGCCTGGCCGGGCTACTCCTACCTCATCGTCGCCATTCACCAGGGCAAGCGCATTCCGATGGATGGCGCGAATTCCTTCGAATTGGCGGAGGACCGAAGCCAATTCTTACCTGAACGCATCGAATCAACCCAGGAGGTGTCGTAACCAACCATGTCTGTTTCCATTCACATCCCCACCGCCTTGCGGCCCTACGCGGACCGGCAAGCCACGGTGGAGGCCGAGGGCGGAGATGTGGCCGAGCTGCTCCAGCATCTCGTCCAGTCGCACCCGCAACTCCGGCCGCATCTGTTCACCGCGGACGGCCAGCTCCGCAGCTTTGTCAACGTCTACGTCAACGACGAAGATATCCGCTATACTGGGAGTGAGCGCACTCCTGTGAAACCCTCCGACACGCTCTCGATCATCCCCTCCATCGCCGGCGGCTGTTGCGCCGGGCGATGTTGCGGCTCGCACCGCCTTTAGGCGGGGCTGCGCCCCACGGCCTTTCTGTGGCCGGCCTCCCCGATTCGCCCCCGTATAGAATTTTGACTGAACCTCCGGCCTGGCAGGCCGGTGGAGGTATTTATTTATGGCTACCGCGACCATGCCCGATCTCAGCAACGATGAGATTCTCCGTTACAGCCGTCATCTGATCATTCCGGAAGTCGGAATGGACGGGCAGCGCAAGTTGAAGGCGGCGCGCGTGCTCACCATCGGCGCAGGCGGGCTGGGCGCGCCCGTGGGCCTGTACCTGGCCGCTGCCGGCGTGGGCACCATCGGCATCGTCGATTTTGACGTGGTCGATTTCACCAACCTGCAGCGCCAGGTTATTCACTCGACCGCCGATGTCGGCCGGCCGAAGCTGACCTCGGCGACCGAGTCCATCTGCGCCATCAACCCCGGCGTGGAAGTGGTCGGTTACGAGACCAGGCTCGACAGCAGCAACGCGCTGGAGATCTTCCGCGGCTACGATCTGGTGATCGATGGCACCGATAACTTCCCGACCCGCTATCTGGTCAACGACGCCTGCGTGCTCAGCGGCATTCCGAATATCTACGCCAGTATTTACCGCTTCGAAGGCCAGGCGTCGGTGCTGGCGCTGCCCGATGGCCCCTGCTACCGCTGCTGGTATCCCGAGCCGCCGCCGCCAGGCTTGGTGCCAAGCTGCGCCGAAGGCGGCGTGCTCGGCGTTCTGCCCGGCTTGATGGGCATGATCCAGGCGACCGAGGCCGTCAAGCTGATTTGCGGCATCGGCGAGCCGCTGAAGAACCGGGTGCTCTTATTTGATGCCCTGCAAATGCGCTTCCGCGAGCTGAAGCTGCGCAAGAATCCGGAATGCCCCGTCTGCGGCACGCACCGCACCATCACCAAGCTGATCGACTATCAGGAGTTCTGCGGTATTCGCGGCGAGGAGAAAACGCCCACAGCCGCCGACGCCGCCCAAGTGCCTGAAATCACAGCCACAGCGCTGCAGGCCGAGATCGCCACCGGCAAGGCGCCGTTTATTCTCGATGTGCGCGAGCCGCACGAGTGGCAGATCGGCCGCATTCCCGGCGCCGTGCTGATTCCGCTGGGCGAGCTGCCCAAGCGCCTGAACGAGCTCGACAAAAGCCGAGCTATCGTGACCCAGTGCCGTTCCGGCGCGCGCTCGCTCAAAGCCGCGCATGTCCTGCTCGATGCCGGCTTTGCCAACGTGCGCAATCTGAAAGGCGGCATCCTCGCCTGGTCCGACGAAGTCGATCCCAGCGTGCCCAAGTATTAGGCGGTCGGCGGCGGCGGCGCGAGACGCTAGCGGGTGGTGTAGCTGGGCTGCGGCGCCGGATCGACGTTGCGCGAGGTGGGGGCTTCCTGCAGCCGGTAAAGGTGATTCAGCGGTCCGGGGCCAGGGCCGATGGCGTAGGACTGCTTCAGCGCCGCCGTGAGATAGGCCTTGGCCATGACCACGGCATCCTGCACCTGCTTGCCATTGGCGAGATTGGCGGCCAGGGCGGCGGAAAAGGTGCAGCCGGTGCCGTGGGTGTTGGGCGTGCGCACCCGGTCGGCGGTGAGGGTGACGAACTTCTCGCCATCGTAGAGCACGTCGGAAGGCCGCTCCGCGTGGCCGCCCTTGATGATGATGTAGCGCGGACCCATCGCGCTCAGCTTTAACGCCGCTTGCTCGAACTCTGCGGGTTTGGTCGGCCGGATGCCGGTCAATGCCTCGGTCTCATCTAGGTTTGGCGTGAGCACGTTGACCCGCGGGATAAGCTGTTTGCGGAGCGCCTCCCAGCCGCCTTCGTCCATCAAAACCGTGCCCAAGGAGGCTTGGCGCACCGGATCGAGCACCACCCACGGAAGAGGATGCAGTTCCAACTGCCGCGCCACCGCTTCCACATTGGCGCGGTTGCCGAGCATACCGATTTTCACCGCGCGGGGTGACAGCTCGCTCAGCAGGGCCTCTAGCTGGCGTTCGAGCATCTTCGCCGAAACCGCTTCGTAAGCCTGTACGCCGCTGGTGGTTTGTACGGTAAGTGCCGCGATGCAGGCCAGGCCATACGCCTGATTGGCGGCAATCGCCTTGATATCGGCCAAAACGCCGGCTCCGGCGGTGGGGTCAAAGCCGGCAATCGTCAGCACCAGTGGAGGCGCGGCAGGCAAAGGGGCCATTACTTTTGTGTAGACCCAAAGGCCCATGAATGCAAGAAATTTCTAGGCAGGCGGGACAACCGCCAGTGCCGTCGCGCCACTCTGCAAGGACTACATGTTGGGCATCATACCGGCTGCCGGCAGCGCCACCCGCATGCAGCCGCTGGGCGGCTCGAAAGAACTCCTGCCGCTGGGGCGTCACCCGGCGGCCGGCGAACGCGCGGGTGCTCTGCGCGTGGTGTCAGAGTATCTGTTGGAGCGCATGCGGCTGGCCGGCGCCGACCGCGTCTGCTTCATAGTGGCCGGTGATAAACCGGACTTGCTTCGTTTCTATACGCACAGCGCCTGGGCGGAGCAGATTTTTTTTGCGCTGCAGCCGGAGCCGGCCGGACTCTGCGATGCAGTGTTCCGGGCCGCGCCGCTGGTGCGGCCGCAGGAGCCGGTGCTGATCGGCCTGCCGGATACGGTTTGGTATCCGCGCGCCGCGTTTGCAAACGCGGTGCGTGAGGATGTTCATGTGATCACCTTTCCGGTGGCCCGCCCGCAGGAATTCGACGCCGTGATTGAAGCGGCGCCGGGCCAGGTAGCGCGGGTCGAGGTGAAGCGGCCCGGGAGCGGCACGCGGCGGGTGTGGGGCGCCATTACGGCGCCCGGCGAGGTCTTTCTGCGGCTGCACAAATTCTGGTGGACCCGGGGCCGGCAGGAGCAGTTCCTGGGCGATTTGTTCAACGCCTGGATCGCCGCCGGCGAACGCGTCAGTTGCGACCGCCAGGGCACGCACTACTGGGACATTGGCACGCCCGCCGGCTACGAGCAGGCGTTGGCCGAGCGCGTCTGGGAAGAACCAGAACCGCAGCGGGCCTCATGAGGCCGGCTCAATCGGAGGTGGCGGTGGGGGCGTGCTGGAAGGCAGGATGATGGATCGTTCGCCTTGAAACGTGCGCCAGCGCGTCCAGGCGGCGCGCAAAATGGCCAGGATGGGAACGGAAAGATAGACGCCAATAATGCCGGCAATTTCCGCCCCGGCCAACACTCCAAACAGGACCGCAAGCGGATGTAGTTGCACCCGGTGGCCGAACATGCGCGGCGACAAGTAGTAGTCCATGAACAGCCGCCAGGCCCCGATGAACAGCGCCACGAAGATCACGTAGGGATATCCGGAGAAGAACGCCACCGCCAGCACCGTGACGGCGCCGATCAGTGGGCCGACAATCGGAATGAAATCCAGCAAGCCTGTGGCTACGCCCAGCGCCACCGCATACGGAATCCGGAACGCGACAAAGCCTCCGACATAAACCAGCAGCGTCAGCACCGCGAGGATAATCTGGATGCGGATGTAGTTGGCGAGCACATCGTGCATGTCCTGCAGCAAGTCGCGGACAAACGACCGCTGGCGCAGGCGATCGAGCTGGTCGAGGATAGCCTGAGCAAAGCGCCCGCCGCTGAGCAGAAAGAAGATCGCCAGTACGGGCACGAGCAGCACCCAGATGATGTTGCGGCCGACGCTGGCGAAGGCGGACAACATCTCCAGGATCCAGCCGGAGATTTCATGCTGGTGGCTGGCCAGAAACTGCTGGACGCGCTGTTCCGTCTGCGGATTCCAGTGCCGCAGCCGCGCGATCTGCTGCAGCAGCTCCCCGCTGGTTATGCGGTGCATCAAGGCCGGAAGCGAATCGGATAGCCGGCCCGCCTGCCGGAGGATTTGCGGACCAAAGACGGCAAAAAAAAGACCGATGGCCACAGAGATGAGGATGTAAATCGTTAGAACCGCGTGCCCGCGCGACAGCCGCGCCCGGTGCTGCAAACCGGATACCGCCGGCTCCAGCAGGTAGGCGAACATGATGGCGAACAGAAACGTGACCAGCGTGTGCCAGGCGAAGTAGATAAACAGCAGCGCCAGCGCATACAACAGGACGGTCGCCAGGGCCCGCGCGGTGCGGGCATCAAACAGCAGCATTGATGGGCGCGGGCCCCTGCGCGGCTGCGCCGCGCGTCCCGCTTGTGCTCGCGCCGGACTGGGGACCCCGTGAGCCCCAATCCGGCGCTGCGCATGGCTGTGGCCGGGATGCGTTGCCTTCCCGAAACCGGCCGCCCTTGGTAGTTCTGCAGCTTTTTCGGCCAGCTTTGCTCACGGCGCAAAGCGGCGCGACCGGCTGGAGGCCGGCTTCACCCGATTTCAGCAGTGCGATCATGATGGAGAGCACGGCCATGGCAATCATAGCCCTACAAAGTTGGATGCTGCTGCTGTTCGTGGTGGTGAATTTTGCCGTAGCCGGCGCCGGGGCACGCATCGGCGGGCGCAACCATTTCACCGAAATCTGGTACAACAGCCTGCGCAAGCCAGCGTGGTATCCCGCGGAATGGGTATTTGCGCCGGTCTGGAGCGCGATTGCCGCGGTCACCGGCGTTGCCGGCTGGGCCATCTGGGGCCAATGGAGGAACGGTGCGGCCGCCACGGCACTCGTGCTCTACGGCTTTTGCCTGGGATTCAATGCCGTCTGGCAAGGGGTGGTGTTTGGCTTGCGGCGCCTGGGGAAAGGAGTAGCGTTCGCCTGGCTGCTCTGGGGCACCATCGTCCTCACCATGCTCTATGCCGCAGCCGATGGCACCTGGACCTGGCTCTGGCTCCTGCCCTATTGGCTCTGGGTCGGCTACTGCCTCCGGCTCAATCACGCACTGTGGGTGCGCAACCGCGTGCGCGCCCTGCCGCCTTCATCGCTGGAGCCGGAAGTCTTGCCCGCGGCTTCCCCGGAGCCACCACCTCAAACGTCGTAAAAGCGCAGCTCCGGCATCGGGAAGTGCCGACGGTTGCGCGTCCAGAAATTGAGCCTTTGTGTAACCGCCACACTGGCGATGAGCGCATCGGGCAGCTCCAGCCCGTGGCTGGGAGCATAGCGGCGCATCAACTCGCCCGCCAATTCTCCCTCCTCGCGATCCAGCGGAAGGCAGGTCAACTCCGCCAGGAGCTGTCGCAGGGCTTCGCGCTCCGGCGCCAGAACGCCGCGCCAAAGCTCTGCCACGTTGATGGCGCTCGTAGCGATCAGATCCTCGCGCTGACTCAGATCGTGCCAAGCCTGAAGTAGGATCCGATTACGCCCCCGAAAAACCTCGATCAGAATATCGGAGTCGACCAGAATGCCTGTCATCGCAGGCGTTCAGCACGGGTGTTGCGGCGCATCGAGCGGATATATTCGTCGGTATCGGGCAAGTCGGTGCGGTCCTTCCAGATGCCGACAACGGCTTCCATTGCTTTGCGCCGCCGTTCGAACGAACTGACGTATTTTTCCCGCAGTGCCTTACGCACGAGATCCGACACGGTCGTGTGTCGTGCGCGTGCCTCCGTGCGGAGCCGATCCCAGAGTATTTCATCGAGGTAGAGCTGCGTGCGCCTCATGGTGCATAGCATACACCGCTGCAATTGACCCAGTGGAGCGGGTATGCTGAAGGGGATGGCGCCGCAACCGATCTATCTCGACAATCACGCCACCACGCCGGTAGACCCGCGGGTGTTCCGGGCGATGGAGCCTTATTTCACAAGTGAATTCGGCAACGCGGCCAGCAACAGCCATGCCTATGGATGGGCCGCCGCGAAAGCCGTGCAGCAGGCGCGGACGCAGGTGGCGGTGCTGATTGGCGCCGAGCCGAAAGAGATCGTTTTTACCAGCGGTGCGACGGAAAGTGACAACCTGGCCATTAAAGGCGTGGCGGACTGTTGTCGCGGCAAAAATGCACACATCATTACCACCAACTTCGAGCACCATGCGGTGCTCGATCCGTTTATACGGCTGGAGCACGAGGGCTTTGCCGTCACACGGTTGGCAGTCGATCACGACGGCCGCATCCGGCTGAGCGAGCTGGAAGCGGCGCTGCGGCCGGAGACTGTGCTGGTCAGCATCATGGCGGTGAACAACGAAATCGGCACGGTACAGGATATGGAAGCCATCGGTGCGCTTACCCGCGCCCGCGGCATCGTCTTTCACTCCGACGCCACACAAGCGGTGGGCAAAATGCCGGTGGACGTGAAGCGCTGGAAAGTGGACTTGCTGTCACTTTCGGGCCACAAGATGTACGGGCCCAAAGGCGTGGGCGGCCTGTTCGTGCGCTCGGGCGTCAAGCTCATTTGCCAGCAGGATGGCGGCGGGCATGAGCGCGGCATGCGCTCGGGCACGCTCAACGTGCCCGGCATCGCCGGCCTGGGCGCGGCGGCGGCTATTGCGGCCGAGGAGCTGCCGGAAGAGAGCCGCCGGATCGGCGCGCTGCGCGACCGGCTGCGGGATTTGATTCAGACGGGAGTTGAAGGCGTAAAAGTCAACGGCAGCCAGACCCAACGCGTGGTCCACAACCTTCATCTAACCTTCCCGGAGGTGGATGCGACCACGCTGATGATGAGCATGCCCGAAGTCGCCTGTTCGTCCGGCTCCGCCTGTACGTCCAGTTCACGCAATGCCAGCCACGTGCTGTTGGCCATTGGGCTGAGCGAGGATGAGGCCCAGCGCTCGGTTCGTTTTGGCCTCGGCCGCTTCACCACGGCTGAGGAAATCGATCGTGCCGCAGCGCGTGTGGTTGACGCGGCACGGCAGTTGCGCGCTCTCGCTTAGGCGCCACCACCATGGCCGATGTGCTCAGTTGGGACGACGCCGACGAGATTGCGCAAATCCTGCGCGCGCGCTTTCCCGATACCAACCCGGAAACGGTCGCCGAATTGGAGATCGCCCGCTGGGCGCGTGAAATTCCCACGCTCCAGGGCAAGCCGGCGCCGGGAGAGAGATTTCAGGCGCAGGTCGAGAACATCCGGGCCGCATGGTCCCGTGCCGCGTGAACTGTAAGCTGTAAACTGTAAGCTGTAAGCTTGCGTTATGGCCCTCTCCGAACAGATTCAGCAGGACCTGGTCGCGGCGCTCAAGGCGCACGACGAGCTCCGCTTGTCCACGCTGCGCATGATGAAGTCCGCGCTCCAGTACCGTAAAGTCGAGACGGGGCACGACCTGGATGATGCTGAAGTTCACAAAGTGCTGGGCACGATGATCAAGCAGCGCGAGGACTCGGCCGAGCAGTTTACCGCCGGCGCGCGGCCCGAGCTCGCCGCCAAGGAAAAAGCCGAAATCGTCATCATCGAGGGCTATCTGCCGCGGGCGCTGTCGCCGGAAGAAATTGAAGCCACCGTCCGGGCCGCGATTGCCGAAACCGGCGCCGCCAGCCCGAAGGATTTGGGCAAAGCCATGAAAGCGGCCATGGCGCGCTTCCAGGCCAACCAGCAGCGGGCCGACGGCAAGCTGGTCCATGCCGCTATCACGCGCCTGCTCAGCGGCCAAAACGGGTAATTCATGAAGCCGCGCTGGAGTACGCGCCTGCTCCGGGAGCTGGCCTTCATCGTCATTATTGGCACCCCCGTGCTGTTGTTTTTTCTGGTGATGGCGCCGCGTTCCCATGCGGCGCACCTGCTGCGGCAGTTGCGCACGGTGCAGGTGGAACAGACGCGATTCACTGCCATTGAGGCCTTGGCGCGCGCGTACGGCGATTCCGCCGCCTGCGTGGGCGACAACTGCCTGTTCCAGTTCCAGAACGCCTGGCTGCACTGGCTGCGGCTGGCGCCACACACCGAGTTCAGCGTCATGATCCGGCGCGAGGGCGGCGCCAGCGACCCCGGCGGCGGCGTGGTCGGCTCCATGGATATGGCCATGCTGGTTAGTCCCAATACGTACACCAACCGCGGCGGCGCCATCGCCAGCGCCATGGTCTTCGACCATATGGACGCGGACGGCCTGCCGCCTTACGACGCTGCGATTACCTTCGACAGCAAGGGCCAGCCCGGCCGCACCGTGGTGCGCATGTCGCCGCGCGCCAGTGCCGGCGAGCAGCGCCGGGCGCACGAGTTCAACCTGGGCTGCCTGACGCGCGTCGGCGGCTGCCGCACCAGCCGGCAATTGCTGCCGGCGGTGTGGCGTGGCGTGCGCCGCATTCAGACGGTGCGGCTCGCGCCGCCCTTACGCGGGGCTGCGCCCCGGGCCTCCCGTTGGTCGGCCTCCCCGCGGCCGAGGCCGTTAATCACATCGCAGACCGCGGCGGCCGTGAACTGAGCCCCTAATTCCCGGAAGCGGCGCTCGAGATCGCTCGCCGGCAGACAAATCCCGATGAAGGCCACGCCGGCAGCGGCAGCGCAACGCGCGTCGTCGACCGTGTCGCCGATATAGAGGCGCGCGCCGAGCCGGCGCAACCCCTCGGGATCGGGCTTGGCGGGAGCATCCTCCAGCGCGACCATCTCGGCAAACGCGCCGGCGGCACCGCAGTGCCGCAGCGTAAATTCGGCATCGCGGCGCGGCCGGCCGGTGAAAATGGCGAGGCGGTAGTGTTCTGCGAGCTGCGCGAGCTGTGCCGGCGGCAGCAGCCAGGATTCGCGGTGAATGAGTCCCTCCGGACCAAATACGCCTTCGCCAGGCGCGCCCCGGTAAATTTGGCTGAACACCTCGACCACGCGCTCACGCGCTACCGCAATCCCTTGCTGCCGTAGCAATTCGCGCGTCACATCCCAGTCGTTATTGAACCCGCCTGCCAATTTGAGGCTGACAATTTCGGCATCCGCCGCGGGGCGTCCGCCCAGCGCCTCCAGCGTGCGGCCAATGCAGGTGCGAAACGACGCCGAGACATCCACCAGCACCCCGTCGAGATCAAAGACCAAAGTATCCATCGAGAGAACTTATACTGTAGGGCATCGTGGAGCAGCGATATCGCATTTTAGGCAAACTGGGCGGCGGCGGCATGGGTGTGGTCTATAAGGCCGAGGACACCACCCTGGGCCGGTTCGTGGCGCTGAAGTTCCTACCGGACAACTTGAGCCAGGATGCCCAGGCGCTGGAACGGCTGCGGCGCGAGGCGCGGGCGGCGAGCGCGCTCGACCACCCCAATATCTGCACCGTTTACGACATCACCACCCAGGATGGCCAGCTCGCCATCACCATGCAATTCCTCGAGGGCACGACGCTCAAAGGCAAGCTGACACGCGGCCAGCCGCTGCCGGCCGATACCGTCGTGGACCTCGCCATCCAGATTGCCGACGGCCTGGCGGCGGCGCACGCCAAGGGCATCATCCACCGCGACATCAAGCCCGCCAACATTTTCGTTACCACGCGCGGGCAGGCGAAAATTCTCGATTTCGGCCTGGCAAAGCAGCAGGCGCTGGAGCCGGGCGCCGCCGATCCGGAAGCGCCGACCATCGCGGGACCGCCCAGCGACCTGACCTCGCCGGGCACAACCCTCGGCACCATCGCCTACATGAGCCCGGAGCAGGCGTTGGGCGAGCCGCTCGACGCCCGCACGGATTTGTTCAGCTTCGGCGCGGTGCTGTATGAAATGGCCACGGGCCGATTACCGTTTGAAGGCCAGACCACGCTGGCGGTATCGGACGCGATTTTACACAAGGCACCCACGCCACCCGAGCAATTGCATCCGCAGATCCCGCCGGAGCTGGCGCGCATCATCGAGCGCTCACTCGAAAAGGACAAAGCCCTGCGCTACCAGAGCGCGGCCGACATGGAAGCCGATCTGCGGCGGCTGAAACGCGATACCGACTCCGGCCGCGTGAGCTCCGCCGTGCGGGTCGCGCCGGCAGCGGTGCGCCGTCGGCGCTGGTGGATTCCAGGCGCCATAGCGGCGGTGGTGATTGCAACTGGGCTGGCGTTCGTCTTCACCCGCCGTGCGCCGGCGCTGACCGACAAGGACTCCGTCCTGCTCACCGCCTTCAGCAATACCACCGGCAACGCCGCCTTTGACGGCACCTTGCGTACCGCGCTCGCGGTCAGCCTGTCGCAGACGCCCTACTTCAATGTCGTCTCCGATCAGCAGATCGCCAGCACGCTGGCGCTGATGGAGCAGCCGGCGAATGCCATCGTCACGCCTGCCCTCGGCCAGCAGATTTGCGCGCGCGATCAGATAAAAGCGATGCTCGAACCCTCGATTGCCAGCCTCGGCAATCAGTTCGTGATCACGCTGCAGGCGGTCGACGCGGCTAGCGGCAGCACGCTGGCGGAAACCCAGGCGACAGCAAACGGAGAAGGCGAGGTGCTCGGCGCGCTCGATAAAGCCACCGCGCGGCTGCGGGGCAAGCTGGGCGAGTCGTTAGCCTCGATTCACCAATTTGATCAGCCGCTGGCCATGGCTACCACCTCATCGCTGCCGGCACTGAAGGCGTTTACCCTCGCCGGTCAGGAGCTCGGGCAGGGCGAGTATGGGAAGGCGGTGACGGCGGCGCAACAGGCGGTCGCGCTCGATCCGAATTTCGCCATGGCCTACCGGGTTCTAGCCACAGCGTACGATGACGAGGGCGGTCTGCAGAAAATGCTGCCCGCAATGCAGCAGGCGTTTGCCCTGCGTAATCGCACCAGCGAACAGGAAAAGTTGCTAATTGCCGCCAGCTACTACGAATTGTCGGGCCAAATCGACAAGGCAATCCCTGCGTATCAGCTCTATATCCAGACGTACCCACGCGACTTCCGCGGCCAGAACAATCTGGGTGTTGCGTACGCCCAACTGGGCCAGGCGAGCAACTCGCTCACGCCAGCACTGGCCGCAATCCGATTGCAACCACAAAATGTTCTGGCTTATTCCAATGCCGCCTTCGCATATCTCGCACTCGACCGCCCGGACGAAGCTAAATCCATTCTCGACGAAGCACTCGCGCGCCACGTGGATAAGCCATTCATCCACATTTCGCTGGCCCTCGTAGCGTTGGCTGAAGGCGACCATGCGGGTTGGGTGCGGGAAGTGGCGCTGGCGAGCCGTACCTCGGGCGGCAAGCTTCAGATGCTGGCCTATGAGGCCGATATTGCTGCCATGCACGGCCAGTTGGCTGAGGCCCATGCTCTCGACCAGCAGCAAGATCAGATCGGCGCGCAGATGGACAATCAGTTTGTTGGCGACCAGAACGCCGCCTATGAGGCCGCAAACGAAGCTGCTGTCGGGCTAGTGGCCACCGCGCAGCGCGGTATCGCGCCTCTGGTGCGTTCCCAGGACCCATCGGTGCAGGACACTGTCGCTTGGACAGCGGCGGTGATCGGTGATACGGCCACAGCCGAGCGCCTTGCGGCCGAGCTGGCGCGTTCCCAGCCCCTGAGCATTTTCGTGAACTCGATCCAGGTGCCGGATATTCAGGCATGGATTGCGCTGAAAAAAGGCGACGCCAAAGCTGCCGTCGCAGCGGCGCGAAAGGCCGAGCCCTACGACGGAGGCTCGATGACGTCGCTCTACACCCGCGGCGCCGCCTTCCTCGCGGCCGGCAACGGAAGTGCAGCCGCGAGCGCATTTCGCAAGTTGCTGGCACTGAAAGGCATTGCGCCGGAAAATTCCGATGCGCTCGCCTGCGGCCTCTCGCAGCTTGGCCTCGCGCGCGCGCTCGCGCTGCAGCACCAGACCGCGGCCGCCCGCACGGCCTACCAGGACTTCTTCGCGCTCTGGCAACACGCCGACCCCGGCCTGCCCGTCGTCGCCCAGGCGAAAACCGAGTACGCCCGGCTACACTAGCCGTAGTGCCAATCGTCGCGGTAGAACATGTGCGGCCGATGCGGGGCGGAGCGCAATCGCACCTGATGCGCTGCGCCGACGGGCATTTCTACGTCGTCAAGTTCGTGAACAATCCGCAGCACCGGCGCGTGCTGGCGAATGAGTGGCTGGGGGCGCGGCTGGCGCGCGGACTCGGCTTGCCGGTACCGCCGGCGGCGATGATCGAAGTGCCGGAGGAACTGATTGCCGGCTCGCCGGGACTGCGGATGCGCATCGCCGGTCAGATCGTGCCCTGCGCCAGCGGCCTCCAGTTCGGCTCGCGCTTGCCCGCCGATGACCCCTATGCGCCGATTTACGACTACTTGCCCGAGCCCGGTCTGCACCTGATTGCCAATCTGGAGAATTTTGCCGGTTTTCTGGCGTTCGATAAATGGACGTGCAATTGTAACGGGCGGCAGGTGATTTACTGCCGTACGGGTCCGCACAAGCCGCTGCGCGCCTGGATGGTGGACCAGGGCTTTTGCTTCAATGCCGGCGACTGGGATTTCCCCGACAGCCCGCTGCGCGGGGTGTATTGCCGCAATGTGGTCTACGCGGGCGTGACCGGGTGGAAATCGTTTGAGCCCTGGCTGACGCGGCTGGAGCAGTATGAAGAGGCAGCGATCTATGCCGCTGGCGAAGAGATGCCGCCGGAGTGGTACGGCGACTTCGACGAGCTGCAGGCGCTGCTGGGGCGGCTGGTGCGGCGGCGGCCGCGCGTGCGCGAGTTGATCTGGGAGGTCAAACTTTCCCCCCGGGCCCCGTTCGACAACTGGCGCGATATGGCCTTCGAGGCGGCGGGAGGGCGATAGAGTAAGAGCCATGCTGCGGGCCTGCCAATACGTACTCATCCGGCTGGCGCCGAATCCCATCCGGGACGAAGCCGTCACCGTGGGCGTAGCGCTATTCGATGCGCGGCAGGGAGGGTTCACGGGCGTGCGGCTGCTGCCCGACCTGACCCGGGTGCGGCAGCTTGCGCCTCAGTTTGACCCTGCCGTGCTGGAAGGACTGGAGGCCGACCTGTTGCTGCGGCTGCGGACCAGCGAGCCGGCCTGGCTGTCGCGGCAATACTTCCTGGAGCTGGCACACGAAACCTTCAGCCACACGCTGCGGCTGAGTGATCCGCAAACGGTGCTGACCGCCGATCCAGCCACCGAGCTGGACCGCCTGTACCAGCAATATGCCGCGCCGGTAAGCGCGATTCCGGACGCCGAGGCCGCCGTCGCTCGCGGCGCGCGCCGCCGGGTGTTGCTGCATCTGCGGCGCATCTTTACCGAAGAGCGCGTGCTGCGGCACATGCAGCGCAACGTGAGGGCCGGCGAATGGCTGGCGACGCCCGACCGCTTCGCGTTCGATTTCCATTACCAGGAGCGCGGCGGTCAGCAACACCACGTCATCCAGGCGCTGCCCTGGGCGAGCGGCGAAGGAATGGTCAAAGAATTGTGTTTCACCGTCGAGCGCGTGCGCCGGCATCTGGGCCCATTCGACGTGGCCGCCTTTCACGATGACGCGCCCGACGAGGAAGCCGCCTACCTTGCGGCGCTGCTCAGCGAAGCCGGCGTCCGGCTGCTGCCGCTGGCCGAAGCGGCTGCCGAAGCCGGCCGTATCCGGGCAGCTCTCGGTCTGCGCTGACTGTAAGCTGTGAACTGTAAGCTGTAAGCTTTTTACCGCCAGTACCCGCGCCGCGTCACCGCATGCAGGTGCTTGTGCTGCGGATCGCGCACCACGACGCGAATGGCGTGAAAGCCGGGCGCGGTCTGGCTGGAGCGGTAGACAAGACTGTACTGCAGACGGATGTCCTCCGCCACCTTGCGGGTAATATCGTTGACCTGGTTCAGGTTCTTGGGGAAGTACGCCAGGCCGCCGGTCAGCTCCGCAATCCGGTTCAGCACGCGTGCGTTGTCGCGCCGCACCCAGCCGCTATCTTCGTGATCGCTCAGGCCGATGCAGTAGATCAAGGGCGCATTCTGCACCCGCAGAATCTGCTCGGTTTGCTCGAGATTGTGGCCGCTGGCGTCGTCGGCGCCATCGCTGATCAGCAGGATGACTTTCTTGGTGTTTTTGCCGTAGCGGTTCAGGTACTCGACGCCGCGAATGATGGCGTCGTACATCGCGGTGGCATAGTCGGGATTGATTTCGCCGAGTCCCTGCTCCAGCGCCGCAATACTGCCGGTGAAGGGCGCCACCAGATGGTACTCGTCGTTGAACTTGACGATGAAGGTCTGATCGTCGGGATTGCCGGCACGCACGAAATTCAGCGCCGCGCGGTCCACCTGCTCGCGCTTGGAACGCATACTGCCGCTGTTGTCCACCAGAATGCCGGCGGAAACGGGCGCATCGCCACTGGTAAACGAATCCAGCGTCTGCGCGGCGTCATTATCGTAAACCGTGAAATCGGACTGCGGCAGGCCGGTCACGGCGCGCCCATGCTGGTCGAGCACGCTCACCTGCGCCAGCACTTCGCCGACATCGGCGCGAAAGATAGGCACGCTCTGCTGCTGTGCGAACGCAGCGGTCAGAAGGAGCAGGAAGATGGGGAACAGCCGCCGAGCCATGAAGCTGAATTGATTATCGCATTCCGGCCTGCCCGCACCCTCCGCACTCGGCACGAAATCCCAGTGCTGGGGCTGATGATGGATGTCAAGTGGCTCGCCACTTTTTGCCCGGGTCGCTCCCGATGGTCGCTTGGAGTGCGGGTTTCGATTCCCGGCAGGGTCCGCCCGCTGGCGCTCAGGGCGCCTCCAAGCTGCCGCCAGCTGCCACCGGTGCTGTACACCGAAGATCGATCCCACGGCCAGATCTATGGAAGCGTGCTGGCCGTGAGTCCGTTTGCGGGGGCGTAGCGGCGGGGCAGCCGGGCGGAAAGATTCTTGAAGGCGGGATAAGCGGCCACGAAGGCCAGCGTCAGCACGAAGCTGGAGTAGCTGCGGATGAAGTAGCCGTGGAACACCCAGGCTTGCAGCGCCAGCGTGCCCGCCGACAGCACGGCGCAGCCGGCCAGCACCGGCCAGGCGTTCTGGCGCTTGGCCCAGCGCTGCAGCCACAAGCCCGCCCGCAGCAGCAGCGCGGTCAGCACAAGCGACGCCATGAGCAGGCCGAGGCCCTGCGGCAGCCAGATTTCCAGTACGCGGATCACCAGGGTTTGCAGAATGTAGAACACCAGCGAATTGGCGCCCCAGTAGCGGAGTTCTTTCCACGGCGCGGGCTTGCCTAAAGCAAAATCAGCGTCCGTGTATCCCGCTCCGAGAGGGAGCGTGCGGCTTTTCCTGGGGTCAAAGCCGCAGGCGGTCTGGCCCGCCGGGCCATAGCGATGCTGATTTTGCTTTGAGCGCGCGCGCGGCCGGTGTGCAATCCAGTAGCGGAACAGATCGAGCAGCAGCGTGGCGTAGGCCACGCCCAGCAACCAGTAATCGGCGCTCATCCAGAATTTGTCGAAAACGAAACCGCGCGTGGCGACCACCGCGCCCAATGCCAGCAGTGCCAGCAGCGCCACGCCGAGGCGCATGCGGCGGCGGGGATAGCGTTTGAGGTGCGCGCCCAGCAGGTAAAAACTCAGCCACGGCAGCAGCGGAAACAAGCCTGGCGACAGGAAAAACGACGACACGCCGCCGGCGCTTGTTTTCCAGTAGTACACGTGCGCATTCAGGAAGTGGATCAGGTAAGGCAGCGGGAACAGCCAGGTCCAGAAGCGCGGCAGCATCCAGCGCAGCACCAGCATCGCCAGCATCGCCATGCCGGCGCTCTGGAAGACATCGGCCTGGCCCAGGGTGCCATTCACGTAGTTGTTGGCGAAGCCGGCGAAGATCAGAAACAA
Organism: Acidobacteriota bacterium; assembly: GCA_004299485.1. Taxonomy (NCBI): domain Bacteria; kingdom Pseudomonadati; phylum Acidobacteriota; species Acidobacteriota bacterium. Next base: position 197,594 of record SCQP01000016.1, on the reverse strand, counting down.
TCCGTTGGCGGCGATGCGCAGCTCGTCCCCGCGGTCGCGCGCGGCGATGTGCCAGAGGTTCATGCCCGTGGAGGCAAAAAACAGCACCGCGCCTTCGGTGCCGATCTGCAGCCAGGGCGCGTGCGGGAAGGGCACATGCGCGATGACCATCAGCAGGCAGGCGAAGCCCTTGATCATGTCGACCGCAAAATCACGTTCGGCGGCGACAGCAAGCGGGCGCGGAGCGGGGTAGGTTACAGCTAAGGCCATGCGAAGCAGGTACTATATAAACTCATTCTCATGCCTACGATTGTGCGGGCCGAAAAAGTTACAAAAATATACCCCGTCGGAGAGATTCAGGTGGCAGCCTTGCGCGGGGTGACGCTGGCGGTGGAAGCGGGCGAGTTTGTCTCCATCGTGGGGGCTTCGGGCAGCGGCAAAAGCACCCTGCTGCATATTCTGGGAGGGCTGACGCAGCCCACCCGTGGCCGCGTCTTCATTGAAGGCACGGAATACGGCACTTTATCCGATGGCCAGCGGACGGCCCTGCGGCGGCGCTCGATCGGCATCGTCTTTCAGAAGTTCAATCTGCTCCCTACCTTAGATGCCGCCGCCAACATTGCGATTGCACGCGAAATTGCCGGCGCACCGGCGATTCCCGACGGCTACGAACAACACCTGGTGCAACTGCTGGGCATCGGCGAGCGGCTGCATCACCGTCCGACGCAGCTTTCCGGCGGCGAGCAGCAGCGGGTAGCGATCGCCCGCGCGCTCATCAACCAGCCCCGTATCCTGCTGGCCGATGAGCCCACCGGTAATCTCGACTCGGTCAACTCGGAAGCCGTGCTGGGCGTGCTGCTGGAGCTGAACCGGACGCTGGGGCAGACGATTCTGATGATTACGCACAATGCCGCTGCAGCCTCCATTGGTAACCGCGTGCTGCACATGCGCGACGGTCTCATGGTTGAGGATTAGCTCTCAGTCGTCAGTTCTCAGTTGTCAGTTTATGGAGTTCCTGCTGCATGGGCACGAGTTCAACCTGAAAGGGGCGAACCGGGGGTTTTTCACCTCGCGCCTGCGCGCCAATCTTGAACTCATGCTCGAAGGCTGCGGCTGCACTATCGGCATGCGTGGCCTGGGATTGCTGGTGAGCTGTCCGATCGAGCACGCTGCCGCAGTGCGCGCGCGGCTGCAACGGGCGCTGGGCGTGCAGACCATTACCGCAGGGGAGCGCACCGAGCCGGAGGCTGGCGCGATTGCGCCGGTGGCGCTGGCGGCCATTGCGGCGCAGCGGGGGCCGACGTTCGCGCTTGACGTCCAGCGGCCGGATAAAGCGCTGGCGCTGCGGTCCTATGACGTCGCCGTCGCCGTGGGTCGCTATATTGAAGAGCGGCTGGGCCTGCCCGTCGATCTGGAGCAGCCCGCGCGGAAATGCACGATTCTACTGAGCCGCAAGGGCGCGCTCGTAAGCCGGGGCGCCGAGACCGGCCCCGGTGGCATGCCCGCCGGAACCGCCGGACGCATGGTGGCGCTGCTGTCGAGCGGCTTTGATTCCCCGGTCGCCGCCTATCGCATGATCCGGCGCGGCGCCCGCGCCGGCCTGCTGCATTTTTACGCGACGCCACCCGCCGGCCAGGGCTCGAGTGTGCCTGCCGTCGAAGCGCTGGCGCGCCAGCTCACCCGTTACCAGCTCCACACGCGGTTGTATCTGTGTCCCTTCGTGCCGGTGCAGCAGGCCATTGTCGCGGCGGCGCCCAGCCGCTTCCGCGTGCTGCTCTACCGCCGCATGATGCTGCGCATCGCCGCCGCCGTGGCCACGACCGCCCATGCCCACGGGTTGATCACCGGCGACTCGCTCGGTCAGGTCGCCAGCCAGACGGTGCTGAATCTTGAGGCGGTCAGCGCCGCGGTCCGCTTGCCGATTTATCGCCCCCTGATCGGTGACGACAAGCACGCCATTCAGGCGGAAGCGCGCGCCATCGGCACCTTCGCCATCTCCAGTGAGCAAACAGAAGACTGCTGCAGCGCCTTCATGCCCCGCAGCCCCGCGTTGTCCAGTTCGCCGGACGAGCTCGCGGCCGCCGAGCGTGACCTGCCCACCGACGAGCTGGTGCGCGCTGCCGTCGACGGCATTCAAACCGTCCGCCTCAAGCTTGCCGGTGGGGAGCCAGCCACCGCTGCCACCTGACTCCCTCTGCGCGGTAAAATTGCTAAAATCGGCTCGCCACTGCGGCCCGCAGGAAGTAACCTTGAGGAGGATCGCTGACGTCCAATGAAAGCTCCGACCACGACATCTCAGGACCGCTCGCGCGAGCCGGGCATTACGGCCGTTGAACTCTGTGTTGGGGCCGGTGGCCTGGCTCTCGGTGCCGCGCGGGCCGGCATATCTAAGCAGGTTCTCATCGACAACGATCCGCGGGCCTGCGAAACTCTCCGCGAAAACTTGAAGGCACTTGTCTCCGTCCAGTCGAGCTGGAGCATTTGTTGCGAGGACATTTCGGGGTACGACTTCTCACAACACTCGGGGGTTGACGTTGTCATCGGCGGACCGCCATGTCAGCCATTCTCCCGCGGCGGAAGCCGCCGTGGCTGGACGGACAAACGCGAAATGCTGCCCCACCTCGTGCGGGCTGTCCGCGAATGCCACCCGCGCGGTTTCCTGATTGAAAATGTTAGGGGGCTCCTGGACCCCCCATTCAACGATTACTTCACCTACGTTACCCTCCAACTCCAGTTTCCAGGTGCCGAACGAAGACGGGGGGAACGATGGCGAGAGCACAGAGCGAGGCTTCTTCGTTTACAGGCCCGAAGATCTGCCTCCGAACCTCGGTATAACGTAACCTGGCGGACTCTGAACGCGGCCGACTACGGGGTGGCTCAGCGCCGCGAGAGGGTTTTTGTCGTCGGGCTTCGCGCCGACATTGCGGAGACCTTCGCCTTCCCCGAGCCGACGCACACGCGCGAGAAGCTCATTTTCGAGCAATGGGAAACTAGCGAATACTGGGATCGCCATGGCGTGGCAAGGCCGGGGCGGCTTTCGCGCTCACCACGGCTGGGGACCGACTGTCTTCCGCACGATTCTCCGCCCCTGGGCGCGGCCTGGCGAACGGTACGCGACGCGATCGGCGACTTGCCGCGATTGAGCCGAGGCCGTGCGTCGCGTGGGATTGCGAATCATTGCCTCAATCCCGGCGCACGCTCGTACGCGGGGCACGAGGGTAGTCAGTTGGATTGGGTCGCAAAAACGATCAAGGCCGGGCGCCACGGCGTGCCCGGTGGAGAAAATACCCTGAGCATGCGCGGCGGACGCGTGCGTTACCTCTCAGTGCGCGAGTGTGCGCGCCTCCAGTCGTTTCCCGACGACTGGGTATTCAGCGGCTCTTGGTGCTCCTGCATGCGCCAAGTTGGGAACGCCGTCCCAGTGAGCCTTGCCGAGGCGGTCGCGGTACCGCTTGTCGCCGCGTTGAAGGGCCCGGCGCAACCGGCTAGCCCAAAATGCGCCCTTGCGAAGCCCGTGCTCCCAAATTCGAAGCACTGAGACTCCCTCGGCCCGTAAACGCCGAGCCACCCAGCGGTCTCGCCGGACATTAGACTCGATCTTTTTGCGCCAGAAGGCTTGGCGCGCATATGGGAGCCTCCGCTGACACCTTCCGCACCCGTGCCAGAAGCAGCCGTCAACAAACAGTGCGACCCGCGCCGCCGGGAAGTAGAAGTCGGGTCGGCCTATGACTCCGAGCGGACGAACACGCCAGCCCCGGAATCGGAGCCTCACCAGGCACATCCGGACAAGCACTTCGGTCGAGCGGTTACCGCCTGACCGAACTCTCGCCATCCGCTTCGAGCGATTCTCAGCGCTCAGCGGGTCGTGCCGCTTGACTGCACCACTCATTTTGGCTACCCTCAAAAGAGTCCCCGGACTTCGGCGGGATTGGCCGACTGCCTTAGCATTCTTCCATAACCGCCTTGGCTTGGGACACTTTTTCTATTCGCGGCCGCTTAACCTTCCGCGAAAGAGGAGACATCATGACCAACCCTGCCCTGAAGCCCCCCAAAATAGTCGGCGAAACCCTGGAGATGAAGGTCGCCAACATGACGTTCATGTTGGAGCGGCTTGCGCAAGACTGCGCGCCGCTGCAGTTTATCCGCGAGCTGACGGAAAATGCGATCCAAGGCGTACAAGCCGTTGACGGCGGTCGCGGCGAAATTCGCTGGGACTTTGACCGTGTACGCTACGAGCTCGAGCCGAAAGAAGGCTACAAGCTCGCAGTCATAGACACGGGCATTGGCATGACCGGCCCGGAGATGGTTGAGTATATCAACCAACTTTCCTCGTCGATGCACGCCCAATCCAAGCACGGTAACTTCGGAATGGGTGCTAAGATCGCCGCCGCCCCCAGGAGCACCCACGGCCTCGTGTACCTGAGCTGGAAGAACGGCCAGGGATCGATGATCCACCTTTGGAAAGATCCTACGAGCGGGGCCTACGGTCTTCGCCGACACCCGAACGGCGAGTTCTGGCTACAGATTACGGACGACATCAAACCGGATCCAATCAAGGGACACGGAACTGCCGTTATCATGCTCGGCAACAATTACGATGAAAACACGATGAACGCGCCGCCGGAGGCCCAAATTCCATCGCGCTGGATCACGCGTTACCTGAACGGGAGGTACTTCAGGTTTCCCGAAGGCGTGACCGTAAAGGCTAGGGAGAACTGGTCCGCGCTCGATGACAGCCACAACATGCTCAGGAAAGTGACCGGGATGGAGGATTGGCTCAAGAAGAACTCATCCGAGTCGGGGGTCCTGAAACTCAAGGACGCCAAGGCGCTGTGGTGGATACTGAAGGACAAGGTCGACGACTCTGGTAGCCACCCGGCCAACGGGCACTGCGCGGCCCTCTACGACGACGAGTTGTACGAGATGACGGTTGGTCACCCAGGAGTGATTCGACTGCAGTCGTTCGGAGTCATTTTCGGGTATAACAAGGTGGTCATATACGTGGCCCCTACGCAGAACGAAAGCGGCGGCCTGACGGCCAACACTGCCCGAACCCAGCTTCTCGTCAGTGGACAACCCTTGCCCTGGGCCGAGTGGTGTGCCGAATTTCGCGAAAACATGCCAGACCCAATATCGAGACTGATCGACCGGGTTGCGGCGGGCGCGGGGAGCACTGAAAGTGCGGCGTCAATTCGTGAGCGTCTGAAGCAGATTAGGGATTTGTTCAAATTCAGCCGCTACCGCCCCGCGTCCTCGGGCAAATTTGTCGTCGAGGACGATTTCACGAACGCTGGCGGGATGGCGCGTCGGGACGGTGCTGGAGCGGCCGGCTCGGGTGCAGGTGGAAGCTCGCAGAGAGGCAACGGTGGGCGCGCCGGCGATATCTACTCGCTGTTTGCCGGTACGGGCACAACCCCGGCGGAGGAAGTTGCGGGTCTCTTCGACCCTCAGGTGAAGTGGGTCTCGGTAAAGGATGGCTCGCGCACGAGAGACTTCCTCGAGGACCGCGCGGCAAAGTACCTGGCGCTCTCAAACACTATTCAGGCAAACGCGGATTTTAGGGTGTTCACGGACATGACCGCCCGCTGGTGCAGGCAGTACGGCCACGTTCCGAGCGCGGAGCCGGTGATCGAGTCGGTCGTGCGGGAATGGTTCCAGCAGCAGCTGGTCGAGGCCGTTCTGGGCGCACTCGCTCTCCGCAGGTCCGGGAACTGGAGCGAGCAGGAAATCGAGCAGCTGTGGTCCGAAGAAGCGCTCACGTCCGCGGTGCTTCCCCGGTACCACATCGACGAGCGCGTCAAGCGCGCACTCGGCGGCAAGTTGGGAACCCTGAAGGACAGAGAAGCGTCGACTGCGTAGCCGCCCGCAGACGAGCGCGCGTTCTGGATCTCCGGTGCGGCGCTCTAGCCCGCGCGCCAGCGCGCCTGGCGGTGCAGGAAGGCGAGAATTTCGGCGACCGCGGTGTAGAGGCGCCCGGGGATGGGCGCGCCGATTTCGACATAGCCATACAGGGCGCGCGCGAGCGGGCGATCCTCGACGATGGGTACGCCGCTGCGCACGGCCAGAAAGCGGATGCGGGCCGCCACCAGATTACGCCCTTTGGCGACCACCACCGGCGCCGCCATCACCGCAGGGTCGTAGCGCAGGGCGACGGCGTATTCGGTGGGGTTGACGATCACCACGCTCGCGAGCGGCACATCGCGCATCATGCGGCGGCGCGCCATCTGCCGTTGAATGCGGCGGACGCGGCCGCGGGTTTCCGGATTGCCCTGCGTCTCCTTGTTATCTTCTTTGACCTCCTGCTTGGTCATCTTCAGCGACTGTTCGTGCTGGAGGCGCTGCAGCAGGTAATCGGCGCCGGACCAGATCAGCAGCACCAGGCCGCCGCGCCAGGCCATGGCCATACACAGCTTGACCGTCCAGGCGAGCGCCTCCGGCACGCTCATGCTGCCCGACTGTATCAGTTGATTCCAGCTTCCGGCGAGCACGCTCCAGGTGAGCCAGGCCATCACGCCCGCGGGAATAATCGACTTCGCGGTTTTGCTCAGCGTCGCCGGCGAGAAGATGTTCTTGACGTTCTCCACCGGCGACAGCCGGCTCAGCTTGGCCAGCGCCTTGCCGGAGAACACAAAGCCGCCCTGAAACGCCACCGCGGTGCCGCAAATCCAGGCGGCCGCGGCCATCGCCGCCGACCACTCCAGCGTCAGCAGAAAGGTCGAGCGGAACTGCTGCCAGCCGATCAGCAGCCCGGGCGTGGTGGCCTGTTGCAACAGCGCCGCCATCAGCCGCCGCCACTGCGCCACGCCGCCGCTCGAACCCCAGGCCATGACGGCGATGGCGGCGAGCAGGCCGACGGCGCCGGGCAGATCGCGGCCGCGCGCGACCTGGCCTTCCTTGCGCGCTTCTTCGCGCCGGTGGGCTGTTCCTGGTTCTGTTTTTTCGGAGTTCGCCACCGCCTATACCTTGTGCGCGTTTTGCAGAAAGAAGCCGATGGCGCTCTGGAACTGCGGCCCCACCAAACTCGGCCAGAAGCGCAGGGCGGCAACGAGCACGGCGTAGCCGACCAATTGCTTGACCGGAATGCCGACATACATCACCGGCAACTGTGGCGCAATTTTGGAGAAAAAGGCCAGCGTGACGTCGATCAGCAGGGTGGCGATGAGGATGGGCATGACCAGCTCCAGGCCCCAAATCCAGAGGTTGCCGGCAAAGTGCAGCAGTTGCTGGCCGGTGAGCGCCGCAAGGCTGGTGCCCAGAGGCAGCTTGGCGAAGCTCGAGAGCAGCGCCAGCAAAATCCAGCGATGCACACCCATCTCCAGGAAAATGTAGAGCACCACCAGGCGATGGAAGGTGGTCATGATGGTGCTGCTGGCGCCGGTGGTGGGATCGATCGACGTTTCCAGACTCAGGCCCAACTGGAAGCTGGCCACTTCACCGGCGAGGATCGCGCCTTCAAACACCACCTGCGCGGCCAGACCCAGAAAGGCTCCGATAATCAACTCCGACAGCGCATCCCCGAACAGATCGAGCACCGTGCGATGCGGCATCACGGGCGAGGTAATGGGCAGCAGCAGCGCCGTCAGCGCGATCACCAGCGCCGCTTTGACGCGCGCCGGTACGGCCGTTTCGCCAAAAAATGGCGCGGCGATGAGCAGGCCGCTCATGCGGCAGGCGATCAGCAGCGCCGGCACCACGTAGGCGATCCACTGGGTGGGGATGGTCACCGGTGCGCGCCTCAGTGCAGATAGGGGTAAAAGTCGGCGAGCAGGCGGAGGGTGAAGGACACCATCTCGTGAAACATCCAGGGCGCCAGAAAAAAAGCGCTGATGGCGACCGCGGCCAGGCGCGGGACGGTCGAGACGGTGGTGTCCTGAATCGACGTCACCACCTGCAGAATGCTGACCACCAGGCCGATGACCGTGGCAAAGATGAGGATGGGCGCGCAGATCAGCAGCGTGATGTCCAGCGTCTTGCGGGCGAGTTCAACGGCTTGATCGGGGTTCATGGAGGTCGGTCGGTGTTTCGGTCAGTCGGTCTATCGGTCACGTAAGCGTCGTCACGCAAAGCTGTGGAGCAGGGAGCCAACCAGCAGATGCCAGCCGCCGGCGGCTACGAAGACGAGGAGTTTCAGCGGCGTCGAGATCACCACCGGGGGCAACTGCAGCATGCCGACCGCGGTCGTCACCGAGGCCACCACCATGTCAATCGCCATGAACGGCAGGAACAGCACCACGCCAATCTGGAAGCCGGTCTGCAGCTCGGAGACGATGTAGGCGGGAATGACCACGCGCATGGGCAGCGCCTGAGCGTTGGCCGGTCGCGGCATCCTGGCCGCCGCGGTGAACAGCGCGAGGTCGTTTTCGCGCGTGAAATGCAGCATGAAATCCTTAACCGGCACGCTCGATCGGTCGAGTGCCTGGGTGATGTTGATGCGGCCGTTGTTGTAGGGAACGACCGCGTTCTGGTAAATCTGCGCGCCCACCGGCTGCATGATGAAGTACGTCAAAAACAGCGTTAGCCCGATGAGAATCTGATTGCTGGGCGCGGAGTTGGTGCCCAGCGCCTGGCGCAGAAAGTGAAACACCACCAGCAGGCGCACGAACGGCGTCATGGAGACCAGAATGGCCGGAATGAGCGTGACCAGCGTGAGAATGACGACGATCGTCCAGGACAGGTCGTTGTTCATGCCGGGCAGGCGCAAGCCGGGGGCTTGCACCAGCATCGCCGCGGGTGCGATCACTGCAGGGCTTCCTTTGGCGCGGGCACCCAGCGCGGCTCTGCCGCGCGGCCCGCTTGTGCTCGCGCCGGGCTGGGGGCCCCATGGCCCCAGCCCGGCGCTGCGCTGTGAGTTGTGTGAATCACTGGAGTTCTCCGCCCGCTTGGCTGGATGACGGCGGCGTCTGCAGGAAATCGTCAAAGTCGTGTTCGCCGAGTTCGGTGAGCAGCGAGAGGGAATGCGTGGTCGCGCCTACCAGCAGCTCGCGGCCATCGACCGAGAGCAGCCCGATAAAACGGCGCTCGCCCAGCGAGAGGGTTTCAATCAGCCGCAGGCGGCGCTGACGGCGGTGATGCGGCCGGGCCAGCCAGCGGCGCAGATCAAAACCGTGCATGCTGTGGGTTGCCATGAGATCCGTTTACGCCAGCCGGGTGATGCGCACCGCCAGCTTTTCGTCCACGCCTTCAAATTCCGCCCAGGCGAGCAGTTGACCGTTGGCGCGGACGGGAACATCGGCATTCTGCTGCCAGCGCGTTTCCACCACCGATTGCGGCGCCATGCGCAGCACATCGCCGACCGTGAAGTGCGGCACGGACAGTTTGACTTCGAGATTGCAGGGCAGCCACTGCAGATCCGTCCAGCGGTCGAGCGGACTGGACGGTGCGGGCGCTGCCACCGCCTCGGGCGCGGCGGGAGCGGGTGGTGCGGCCGCTTCGGGAAGGACTTCGGCAGTGGCAGGGGTAGCAGTGGCCATAGGGATTCTCAGCGCTGGATCAGAAACTGATCAAAATAGACTTCACGAACGCCGGCATCGGGCAGGCGCTTCTGCATTTCCGCAAGCACGGCTTTTTTGAGATTTTCTTTGCCCGCCGGCGTGAGCAGCACGGCGGAAGTCTGCGCCGTCACCAAATTCACCAGGGTGTCGCGCGCGACCGTCTGCACGGCGACATCGTCTTTCGCCGTGGGAGTATTCAGTCCCAGAGAAACGCCCAGCCGCAGATAGGCCGGTGTGGGGTCGTCCAGGTTGTAGACACTGGTGGGCAGGGTAATCACCCGCAGCGGCAGTGTTGCAGCCGCGGCTTTGACTTTTTTGCCGCCCCCGTGGAGCATCCCGCAGCCGGTCAGGAGCATGACGGAAAAGGCAACCGGCGCGGCGGCAATTCTTAGACGCTTCCTCATGCCCTGCATTAAGGCAATTGAAGCGCCATGGCCAGCTTAGAAGTCTCTAAGAAAAAGGGGGCTGGCCGCGCGCCTGCACGGCCAGCCCTGGCGGAAAGAACGATTGACTGGCGCGGGGCCTGGCGTGGCTGCGCCACGCCACCGGCTCCCCCGCGTATCGGACCATTATTGCTGCATGTTGAGCGTCGCCTGGGTGACTTGATTGAAGGTGGTCACCGCTTTAGCGCTGGCTTCGTAGCTCTGCTGCGCCTGAATCAGTTCGGCGAACTGACCGGCAATATCCACGTTGGACTGCTCAATCGAGCTGCCCTGCACCGAGCCGCGATTGCCGGACCCTGGTGTCCCGATGGTGGCGATGCCGGAGGCAGCGGTGGCGATGAAATTGTTGTTGCCAACCGCCTGGATGCCCTGGTCATTGGCGAAGGTTGCGAGTACGACCTGCCCCAGCGTCTGGGATTGCCCGTTGCTGAAGGCGCCGGTGATGGAGCCGTCGGGGCCGATACTGAAGTTGATCAAGCTGCCGCTGGGCACACCATCCTGATGCGAGGCCAGAGGGGCTGAGGCCGCCGCCGCCTGCGTGATGAGCGAATTGCCCTGGGGACCGAACAGCTTCCAGTTGATGTTGAACGCCGCCGCGCCATCGGCGAGTGCGGGCGAGGTGAGGTTGACGGTAATCTGCGGGGGCGTGCCGGTGCCGCCGGTCAGGTCGCCACTGGTATTGAAGGTCAAATTGCCGCTGGCCATGGTGGTGGGCGTGGCGCCGCCCGTATCCGCGCCGGGCAGGGTGACGGTATAGCTCCAGGCGTTCGTGCCGGTCTTGGTAAACGTCGCGGTCAGGGTGTGCGTGCCACCGAGGGAGTCGTAAACCTGAACCGGCTGCGAGAACGTGCCTCCCACCGCGGTCTGGCTATCGAGATTCATTCCCATCGTGACATTGGCAGTGGCCCGGGCAGGGCTGGTAATGCCACTGCCCACCAGCAGATTGCCGAGCGGCGCGTTGGGGTTGACCACGCCATTCACCGCTGGATAGCCCTGCACCAGACTGCCATCGGATGCTTCCAGATAGCCGGTGTTGCCGAGGACGAAATCGCCGGCGCGGGTGTACACTTGCTGGCCGTTGTTGTTGACCACGAACATGCCCGAACCCTGAATGGCCAGGTTCGAGTTAATGCCAGTGGACTGGATGGCGCCGTCGGTCAGGTTCATGGTCACGTTGCCGATGGCGGTGCCGGTGCCGACCTGCATCGGGTTGCCATCGCCGGATTCACCCAATGACTGATAGAACAGGGTGGTGAACTGAGCGACCGACGATTTGTAGCCGGGCGTGTTCAGGTTGGCCAGGTTATTGGCGATCAGCGTCATCTCCTGCGAGCTGGAGTTGAGGCCGGATAGCGGGACGGAAAAGGAAGGCATAGGGGCTCCTGTACGGAAAGTTGCAAATTGCCAGTTGAAGGTTTCAGGACTGGGCGGGCTTGGGACCAGCGTTGGCGCCGGAACCCGTGCCGGAGCCCGAGCCAGTGCCGGAACCGGAGGCGGGCTTCAGATCCTGGTTGATCGAAATCAACTGCTCCAGGCTGTTGAACTGGACCAGTTGCGAGACAAACTGCGTCGGATCCATGGGCTTGGTCGGATCCTGATGCTTCAGCTCGGCGGTGAGCAGACTGATGAAGTCGTTGCCGTTGAGCAGGCTATTGGCGTTGGTGGGCGCAGGACTGGGCGGGTTGCCGCTGCCGACGCTGCTGGTGTTGGGTGAAGCGATGCTGTGCATACGGTTACCTCAGGCGAGCAAATTCAGACGCGATCCTTGGGGGGTGGGGGGCAGCAATTCGGTGGGGGCCGCAGGCGCGGGTAGCGGCGCGGCGGGAGCGTGTGACGTGACGAAAGGGCGCGGCGGGGCTTGCGGCTGCGAATGGTTCTGCGCACTGCCGTTGCTGCTGCCGCCAGTCTGGGAGTGAATGAGTTGCAAATTACCGACCTGCACCTGGCGGGCGGTGAGCGTCTGCTCCAGCACCGGCAACTGCGCGGTGAGCCAGTGATGGGCATCGGCGCTGGCGATTGCCAGCGTCGCCCCGAGCACGTTGTTTTGCATGGTGGCGTGCAGTTGCACGGTGCCGAGCTGCTCGGTGCGGACGGCAAGGTTGATTTCGCGATTGGCCTGTCCTCCGAGCGCCGCATGAGCGGAAGCAGCTTGCCAGCCGGCTTGCAGGGACGGCGAGGGCGCGGCGGCCGGCGGAGCGGGATTGGCGGCCGTGGCCGGCGAAGCTGTGCCCGGCGCCGGATGGGACGCGGCCGCGAGCGGTGCGGCCGGCGTGGCCGTTCCCGCGGCGTTCGCAGCGAGGCCAGACGGCGCTGGCCCAGGCGTTACAGGCGGCGCAGCCGGCGCATTCCCATTGATCTTGAACGCGGGCTTGGCCGCGCTGCCGGAAGCCGGCGCGCCCGGCGTCGCGGGTGTAAACGCTTGCGCTCCGTTGCCGTTGGAGTTGCCGGCGGCGTTGCCGCTGCCAGCATGGGAATCATTGCTTGCCCCCGGCTGACCCGGCTGTGCCTGGCTGACCGGCGCCGGTGCAGCGTCGGTGTGCGTGGGTGCAGGTGTTGCCACGGCGGCGGGTGCCGCCGGGGCAGCGGACTTTGCGGACGCGATCGCGGGAGCCGGCAGCGTCGTACTGGCCGCCGCCACCGTGACTACCGGAAGCTTGGGCGCGGCGGTGGGCACCGCGGCGTCAGATTGCGGCGCGCTCTCCGTCACTGCCGCGGCGCTGCCCGGCGGCGCCGGAATGGGCAGTGGTGTCGCAGCAACCGCAACTGCTGCCGCCGGCAAAGAAGCGGCGGGCGCAGAAGGAGACGGGGTACCTGGGACGGCAATCAGGGCCGCTACCGGCGCTGCCGATGCGGCCGGTGCGGAAGCAGAGGACGGGGGCGTGCCTGGCTTCTTATCCGGCTTACCCTTGCCGGGCGTGCCTTGCGGCCCCGCAGATTTTGCGGATGCGGCCGGCGCCGCCAATGCCTGCTGCAAGTGCTTACCAAAGCCGTTTGTCTGCGCCGCAGCGCCATGGGGCGCTCCTGTGGAATTCGGCGAAGCCGGCGTGGCCGATGCGGAAACCGCGGCATTAGCCGGGGCCGGTGCGGGCGCGGACGTTGGAGCGACTGCCATCACGCTCCCCTTCTTGCACGCCGCCCGCCAAAGTCCCGTCCCCAAGGGAAGATTAGAAGCTTCTAACCTTCCTCGTGCTGGCGGTCGTGCCGGCGCAGCAGGAAGGCTTCATCCAAGGCGGCCTGGTCACGCCGGAGGCGTTCACGGCGCTCGGCCTCACGGCAGTGAGCCTCGAGGGTGTCGAGGGTTTCGCGCTCGCGGGTGCGGTGCAGCAGCACAAGCTGCTGCTGAAGCTGGGCGCGCTCGGCCTGGACTGCCTCGAGCCGCAGGCGCACCGCGCGCTCGGCTTCAATCTCATGGCGCAAGCCGGCAAGCTGCAACTCGGCGCCGCTGACCTCACTGCTCAGGTCGCGCAGCAGCGCCGACTGCTCGCTGCGAGCCTCGGCGCGGTTGCCGGCTTCGGCGGCGGTAATCGCCTGGCGCCGGGCGGCCAGCCGCGACAGCTTCATTTCTTCCTGCCGCTCGAGGCTGCGGCGTAGTTGCAGGACGCGCTGCAAGGAAGCGGTGAATTTCACGCGCTTTCTCCCAGCGGCAGCTCGAGCAATTGTTGCACCGAGGCGGCGAAATCGAGCTTCTCTGACGAGCCCTGGCGCAGGTACGACTGGATCACCGGCAGCGCCTTCAGCGCCTGGTCGAGCAAGGGATCGGCCCCAGCCTGATAGGCGCCGATGCGCACCAGGTCTTCCGAGCGGCGGTAGGCCGCCAGAAGCTGCCGCAGCCGGCCGGCCTGGCGGCGATGCTCGGGTGAAGTGACGGCGGGCATGAGGCGGCTGAGGCTGTCCAGCAGATGGATCGCGGGATAGTGACCCTGCGAGCCGAGCTGGCGGTCAAGAATGATATGGCCATCGAGCAGCGAACGCACGGCATCGACCAGCGGATCCTGCTGATCGTCGCCCTCCATCAGCACGGTATAGAAGGCGGTGATGCTGCCGTCGCGGAACTGGCCGGCACGTTCGACCAACCGCGCCAGCAGCGCAAACACCGAGGGCGTGTAGCCTTTGGCCGTGGGCGGCTCGCCCGCGGCGAGGCCAATTTCACGCTGCGCCATGGCGAAGCGGGTGAGCGAATCGACCACCAGCAGCACGTGCCTGCCGCGGTGGGCAAAATGTTCGGCGATGGCCGTGGCGGCGAGGGCGGCGCGGATGCGCAACAGCGGCGACTGATCGGAAGTTGAAACCACCACCACCGAGCGCTTGCGGCCTTCGTCGCCGAGCGCGTCCTGCAAAAATTCGCGGACTTCGCGGCCGCGTTCTCCCACCAGCGCCAGCACGGTGAGGTCGGCCATGGTATTGCGCGTCATCATGCCGATGAGAGTGCTCTTGCCCACGCCGCTGCCGCCAAAAATCCCCAGACGCTGGCCGCGGCCGCAGGTCAGCAGGCCGTCGATGGCGCGGATGCCCGAACCGAGCGGCTGTTCGATGAGGACGCGGTCCATGGGCGAGGGTGGCTCGGCATCATACGGCCGCGTCGCATCGGTGAGAATTTCGCCGAGCTCATCGAAAGCAAGGCCGCTGCCGTCGGTGACGCGTCCGAGCAGGGCATCACCCACCGGCATGGCGGGCTTGGCGCCCCAGGTCACCAGGCGATCGCCGAAGCGAATGCCTTGCAATGCGCGTAGCGGCATGCTCAGGACGGTAGATTTGCGGAAACCAACCACTTGCCCCTCCACGCCGCGGCCATCGGCGCCGAGAATGGCGCAGACTTCACCCACCGAGCAGGGCGGGCCATCGCTTTCGACGATCTGGCCGACGGCTTTGACCACGCGGCCGCTCCAGCGCCAGGTGGGCAGGGACTCCAGCGTGTGGAAGTAAGGACTGAGCGGCTGCATGGATTCCCGCAGGGCTGCGCTCGGCTGCGGCGAGCGATCCGCTGGCGGTGAAGGTGCCGTTTCCAGCATGACTAGTCCAGGGCGGGTCTGGAGGCATGGACCAGCGCCGTGCGCCGGCCGAGCAAGTCGGCAAAGCCCCGCTCAATCTCCTGCAGTTGCGCATCGAGGCCGAGGTCGGTGGAACCTGTCGAGGTTTCCAGGCGGCAGCCGTTGGGTTCGAGCGCTGGGTCGGCATGCAGCGTGGGTGCGGGCGCCAGCAGGGGCTCGCGCACGAGCAGCGCCTCCCAGTGCGGCATCTGCGACGGCGGTACATACAGTTCGACGCGGGTGCCGGACGAAAGACGGTCGAGTGCCAGACGGGCGCTGGCGGCCAGAAAGAGGGGATCCATCTGCGCCTCGCGGTGCAGGATGCGGCGGGCGATGCTGAGCGCCAGCTCCACGACTTCCCGCTCCAGGTGCAGAAAATAACGTTCCCGCTGTTCCGCAAACGCCAGCAGCACCTGCGCCACCGTTTCGCGTTCGCCGGCGATGCCGCGTTCGAGCGCCGCGGTGAGACTGGCCTCCATTTCCGCGCGGCCCTGCTGCCGCGCTTGCTGTTCACGCGCGGAAACTTCTGCTTCGCTGACGCCGGCGGGCTGCGGCGCGGGTTTCGACTGGGTGCGCTGGTCCTCGCCGGGTTCGGCGTGATCCAGATAGACGAACTTTTCGACAACCAGCGTGCGTGCAGACGAGGACGTTTTCATAGCGTTCGCGCTCAGACAATCAGCTCTTCGTTGTGGTCCGCTTTGAGAATCATCTTGCCTTCCTGTTCCAGACGGCGGGCAAGGTTGACCGCTTCCTGTTGCGCGTGCTGCACATCGCGGGCGCGCACTGGCCCCAGGGCTTCCATGTCTTCCTTCAGCATATCGGCGGCACGGCTCGACATCGCCTGCAACACATGCGTGCGCAGGTCATTGGGCGCGCCTTTGAGAGCCAGGGCGAGGGTGCGCTTGTCCACGGCGCCCAGCCACTCGCGCAGGCTGGCTTCGGGGACCGAGACCATATCGTCGAAGGTGAACATGAGGTCGCGGATGCTGAGCGCCATGGCAGGATCGGATTGCTCGATGGCCTCCAGCACGCGCTTGCTGGCGGCCATTTCCGTGCGGTTGAGGATATCGGCGACGGCTTTGACGCCGGCGTAGGCGCGGCGGGACTTTTCCCCCAGACCTTCAAACTTGCGGTGCAGCACCATGGAGATCTTTTCGGCCATCTCCGGCGAGAACTGGCGCATTTCCGCCAGGCGGCGCACGGCTTCGGCGCTGGCGCGCTCGGGCAGCAGGGTCAACAGGCTGCTGGCGGCGCGCACGCCCAGGTGGGCCAGAATGACGGCGATGGTCTGCGGGTGCTCGTCCTGCAGGAATTTGGCGAGTTGCGGTGGATCGGCCTGCTGCAGCGAATCGAGATTGCCGGCCCGGGCCTCCTGTGCTTCCATCACCTGGCTGAGCAGCTCGCGCGCTTCCTTGTCGCCGAAGGCCTTGACCAGCAGGTTGGTGGCGTACTCGGTGCCGCCCTGGGCAAGGTAGCTGTGCGTCATCAGGAGGTTGCTGTATTCCTCCAGGACGTCGTGGGCTTCGGTGGGCGCAACAAAGGAGAGCTCGCTGATCTCCTCGGTGAGGCGCTGCACATCATTTTTGGGCAGGCAGCGGTAGACCGAAGCCGCGGCATCATTGCCCAGCAGGACCATGAGCACGGCCGCTTTGCGCACGCCGGAGGGGGCAGGCATGGGAGCCAAATGCATGTTAGCGGACCTCCTGGTGCTTGTTCATCCACCCTTGGACCAATCGGCCGGCGACAGCGGGTTCGCGCCTGACGCGTTCCGACAAACGTTCCTTGAGCTGCAGTACGTGGGCGACCTCGGGCGGGGTGGCGTCGGGATCGGCTTCGAGCAGCTCGGTCATGTTCAAGATCTCGTGCTCTACTTCCGGCGGCATGGCCGGGGTTTCGTTCTCCTGCGGTGCTGCCGGCGCCATAGCTTCACCGACGCCGAGCTGCGGATTGGGCGCATGCGCACCCGCAGCGGGCTTATGGCCGCGCAAGGTCATCGCCAGCGCCAGCACCACCAGCAGCAGGGCGCCCAGGGCCGCCGCGATCCAGGACAGCGGTACGGGCAGGCGGTCGCTCCAGGGCACCGGCGCCGCCGGTTTTCCGGCCGCGGCCGGGGGCGCCGGCGGATTATAGAACGGAAGGTTGGAAACGGTCAGCACATCGCCGCGTGCGGGATTGAGGCCAATCGCGGCCGAGGCCAGTGCCTGCAGTTGCTGCATTTCGGCGGGCGAGCGCGGCACGTCGACCGTGATGGTTTTTTTGCCCTGCGGCTGCGTCGTGATGGCGTCATCCACGACCACGGCGGCCGTGATGCGCTGAACGGAGCCGGCGGCGCGGGTCGTGTGGGTCACGTCGCGGCTGACCGCAAAGGTCTGGCTCTGGGTCTCCTGACCCTGGGGACCGCTAAGGCCGAGTTGGGCCTTGAAGTTCGTGCCCGGCGCCTGCGACGTGGGTAAATTGCTGGTGGTGCCGGGCACGCCGCTGGCGGGGGCGACGGCGGCCGGACCGGTGCGGCTGACATTCGAACTGACTACGGCGCTGGCGTTGGGATTGTAGGTTTCCTGGGTTTGGTCGCTGGTCGTGGGATCATAGGCGACTGCCACGCTGGCATGCACATGCGCCGCGCCGACGATGGGCGCCAGGGTGGCGATGATCTTCGCCTGCAGGTCGCTCTCGAGCTTGCTCTGCGTCTGCTGGCCGCTGCTCAGCGCCACCTGGCCGCTGGCGTCCATCACAGAAACATCCTGCGCTGCGAGGTGATCGACGGCGCCCGCCACCAGATGGCGGATGGCGGAGACCAGACTTGTCCGTAACTCACCATCGCGCAAGTTGACGACGACGGCGGCCTTGGCCGGCCGCTCTTCGGAGGTGAACAGGGAATCGTGCGCCTGGGTGATCTGCACCCGGGCGGTGCGCACGTCGTCCATGGACTCGATGGTGCGCTCCAGTTGCCCCTCGAGAGCGCGCTGGTAGTTGACCTGCTCGGCGAAATCGCTGCCGCTCCAGTTGGTCTTATCGAACAGCTCAAAGCCCTGCTGGTTGCTGTGCGGCAGACCCGCTGCCGCCAGCGCCAGGCGCGCGCGGCTGAGTTGCGCCTCGGGCACGCTGATGCTGGCGCCGTTGGTGCCGGTCTGATAGGGAATGGCCAGCATGTCGAGCCTGGCCGTCACCTGCTGGGCGTCGTTGGGCTGCAGATTGGCGTACAGCACCGTGTAGTTGGGCTGGTTGGCGCGCAGAATCAACATGGCCAGCAGCACCAGCACGCCGATGACGCCGCCGGCCACGATCAGCCGCTGGCGCGGGTTCATGCTGCCCATCATCGATCCCATCTGGGCGCCGGCCTGGCGCAGCGAAAGCAGCGATTGTCCGGGAGTGGCGGTTTGCGACATGGC
The DNA here is from genome assembly GCA_004299485.1 of Acidobacteriota bacterium. NCBI lineage: Bacteria > Pseudomonadati > Acidobacteriota > Acidobacteriota bacterium. The sequence goes on along the minus strand of SCQP01000016.1, from coordinate 179,265 downwards.
TTAGTTCAGCACCGGTTAGAACTGCATGTTGGCGATCTGCTGATAGGCCGCGACCGCCTTGTTGCGCAACTGCAACATCATGCCGAAGGCCAAATCCGCCTTTTCGACGGCGATCAAACTGGCGTGCAGGTCCTGGCTTTTGCCCTGCAGCAAGGCGCCCACCTGCTGTGCCGCCTGCGACTGCATGTCCTGCATGTTCTGGATGGCGCCATCGAGCTGCCCGGCAAAGCTGCCGCCGGCGGCGCCATCCGCTCCGGCGGGCGGCGTAGGCGCGGTGGCCGGTGTCGGGGGCGTGAGTAGTGGCAGGTTGGCGGAGATTAGCGGAATCATCGTAAGCCGTTTAGCTCAACAGGGTGAGCGTTTGTTGGATCATGCCCTTGGTGGCCTGGGTGGCGGAGATATTGAGCTGATAGGAGCGGACGGCCTCCATCAGGTCGGTCATCTCCTGCGCGGGATTGATGTTGGGATAGGTGACGTAGCCCTGGGCGTTGGCGTTGGCGCTGCCGGGTTCATAGCGGCGGATCAGCGGGGACTGGTCGGTGACGACGGCCTGGACGGCCACGCCTTCGCCGGCCGTGCCCGTGCCGGACGGGGGGGAGGCCTCGGCGGTATCCAGCGCGTTGGCAAACGCCAGCGGCTGCGAACCGAACACCACCTCCTTGCGGCGATACACCTGCCCGGGATTGGCGCCCGCGCTTTCGGCATTGGCGAGGTTGCTGGTGACCACCTCGGCGCGCTGGCGCTCCGCCAGCAGCGCCGAAGCGCTGATATCGAGCACGCCAAACAGATTCATGGCAACTGACTCCCTCCGTTAATGGCCAGGCTCAGGCGATGGAATTCGTCGCGCAGTAGCGCCACGCCGGTGGCGTACTGGAGCTGGGTTTGCGCCATCAGAAATGATTCCCGGTCGAGGTTCACGTTGTTGCCGTCGGGGCGCTCCAGCAGGCCGCGGACGTTGTGTTCGGCGCTGGCCGGATCCAGGCCGCCTTCGGCGGCGGCGAGCGCCTGCTGAAAATTCAGATCGCGCGTCTGGTAGCCGGGCGTATCGATGTTGGCCATGTTGGAGGCGATGAGCGTCTGCCGCGTGGTGGCCACATCGAGATAGCTCTCGAGACCGTGAATGATGGCGGGATCAAACGAAAGCATGAGTTCCGGTTGCCTCCGTCCACGCCTCAGCACGGCGAGGACCAATGCGGCTCACGCCGCCTTCGCCCGGGGCTGCGCCCCACGCCTCCCGCTGGTCGGCTCCCCTCACGTCGCCGGTGCGCGGACGAGGGGCGGTCTGCCAGGCTTGGGCGGCGGGAAAATGACGCGGCAGCAGCTCTTCCTGACCCGAGGCCAGAATCGAGGCCCGTTCGAGCGCGTGCTGCAGTTCGCGCACGTTGCCCGGCCAGGGATATTGTTCCAGCAGATCGAGCGTCTCGGCGGCGAAGCAGAGACCGGTCTCGCCCGTTTCCGTCTGCCATTGCCGCAGAAAATGCCGCGCCAGCGGCACGATGTCTTCCGGACGCTCGCGCAGCGGCTGCAGTTCGATGGGGAACACCGCCAGGCGGTAATAGAGATCGCGGCGGAACTCACCCGCCGCCACCTTGGCGGCCAGATCGGCATTGGTGGCGGCCAGCACGCGCACATCCACGTGCTGGGGGTCGTTGCAGCCCAGCCGCTGCAGCTCGCCCTGCTGCAGGAAGCGCAGCAGCTTGGCTTGCAGCGCCAGCGGCAGGTCACCGATTTCATCGAGAAAGAGCGTGCCGGTGTGGGCGTTCAGGATGCGGCCGGCGCGGGATTGCACCGCCCCGGTAAAGGCGCCGCGCACGAAGCCGAACAGCTCGGATTCCAGCAGAGCCTCGGGAATCGCGGCGCAATTGACGACCACGAACGGCCGCTGCGCGCGCGGACTGGCGGCATGCACCGCTTCGGCGATCATCTCCTTACCGGTACCGGTCTCCCCCAGCAACAGTACCGGCGTGCGGCGCGGCGCCACCATGCGCACCAGCGCGCTGACATCGCGCAGATGGAGGCTGCGGCCGATCATTTGCGGCAGCAGCTCGACGGCTGCGCCCAGCCGTGGCTCCAGCGGAAGGCTGCGCGGCGCCGCGGCCACCGCGGTCAGCCGCGCCGGAGCAGCGGACCGTTGCGGAACCGCTCCGGCCTGGAGCTTGTCCAGGCAGGCGGGCACGCCCTCGGCCGGAAACGTCGCCGAATCCACGACCTCGACCGGCATTTGCGGATACTGCGCCGTGACCATGTCCCGTAGCTCACCGGCGTCGAGATCGGGCAGTTGCCGGTCCAGGACCAGGCCGGCGCAGGGCGTGGCCTCCAGTTTCAACAGGGCATCGGCGCCGCCCAGGGCTTCCAGGCCCGGCTGGCGGGCCGCCAGCAAGGCATCGAGGACCTGTTTGCGGAAGGCGGCATCGCCGCTGGCCACCAGCACGACGGGCGGCGGGACAGCGGAGACGGATTGTGGCGTGTGAGTCAAAGTGGCTTCTCCTGAGTAGCAGTATCCAGATACTACGGAGGGATTCTTAGAATTTGATTAGGCCAACATTAATTTTTTCTTGGTCCGGCCACCGTTTTCAGTGATTTCCGGGCGCTCCGCTTCACCCGCTGCACGCCGGGGGCCGCGCCCGCCGGGGCCGCGGGCTGGCCCTCGGCGTGCTGATTGTGATGTGAGTCATTGAGGAGTCAATTGACGTGTCCCTGACCAGCATCGCGCTCGCCGGTTACGGCGTCCGCACCCGCCATGGCGCCAGCGTGCCCGCCGCGGCGTCCGTTCTGCACCCCGGCGAGCGGCTGCTCGCGGGAACGCCGGCGCAACTGCACGCCGCGGCGGCGACGCCCGGGCGCACCACCTTTGTTCCGGTGCACTATGCCGCCGGCGGGGAGTGGGAGCTGCTTGCGCTGGAGCCGCGGGGCTTAGGACCTCCGCTGCCGCCCGGCGAAGCCGGTGACGAGCGGATCGATCTGCGCATCCGCATTGCCGCCACTACCGCCGCGCCCGAGCCGGCAAGCGAGGGCGGCAGCCAGCCCTGGCAGCGGCTGCGGACGGCGCTGTGGCAGGAGATGGCGCAGACCGGCAGCGGCGTCGCGGCCATGGCGCAGCTCACACAAGCGCCGGGGCTGCACGCAATATGGCCAGCCCTTGGTTTGCGGAATCTGGTGGCCATGCTCGCGCGACAAGGTGCGCGGGCGGAAGCCCTGAAGCTGGTCGAGCAGGCGCGGCAGGCCCATCCGGAGTATCGCGAACTGGACTATCTGGCGGCGAAATTATTGCTGGCGGAAGGCGATCCCCTCGGGGCGCTGGCCGCGCTGCGACGGGCGACCCGGGAGGTCGCGAACCCCGGGGCGGTGTACGTGGGCAGCGGCGGCGAGGCAGGCTATCGCGCACACCACGTGATGGCACAAATCGCCGAGCGCAGCGGCAACCAGGCGGTCGCTATCCGTCATTATCTGACCGGGGTGCTGGCGCGGCCCGCGTATGAGCCCTCCGTGATTGGGCTGCTGGGGCAGCGGGCGCCGCGGTCGTCCTTGCCCGGTCTGGATATGCTGCTGCTGCATCTGGGGCGCGCGGAACCCCGCTATCAAACCGCGGTATTCACCTGGTGGCTGCTGCATCAGCGCTGGGAGACGGCGGCCCGCGCGCTGCGCATATGGACGATGCCGGAGGAGCAGCGCCGCGCGGCCGAGGAACGTTTGGCCGCGGTACATCCGCCGGTGCAATGCGCACGCCGTGCCGGCGAGCGTGCCGGTGTGGTGCTGCAAGGGCCATTCCTCATGGTGGCGAGCTCGGCCCGCATCAATCGCTATTTGGGAGGGGCTCTGCTCGCCGATGCTGCCTTGGACGTGGCGCTCGAGCCCACACTCCCGGCCGAGGAGCGGCAAGGCGCCTTCCCGGCGCCCGCGGGTTGGGCGCAGGGGTTGCGGCGGCTGCCGCGGCGGCTGGACGTTACCATCCGCCATGGCTGGCCGCCCGAGTTCACGCCGCCCGGGCGCGGCAAGCTGGCGGTGATTCTGCCCTGGGAGTTCGGCGCCATTCCGCGGAGCTGGGTCGAGCCGATGAACCGCATGGACCGCATTTGGGTGCCGTCGCAATTCGTAGGTGAGGTGTTGGCGCGGGCGGGCGTCGAGGCCAGCCGGGTTGAGGTCATCGCCAACGGCATCCACCGGGAGCTGTTTCGCCCGGAAGGCGCAACCGCACGGCCTGCAGAAGTCCGTGGCATGAGTTTTCTATTTGTTGGCGGAGCGATTGCACGCAAAGGGATGGATGTGCTGCTGGCGGCCTGGCGCCAGGCCTTCTCCGCCCGCGATGAGGTCACGCTCGTCATTAAAGCCATGGGCGCGCAGACGTTTTACCGCCATCTCAGTCTCGCGGAGGAGATTGCCGTAGCCAGCCGCGATGCCAAGGCGGCGCCGATCCTCTATCGCGAGGACACGTGCAGCGAGGCCGAGCTGGCGGCGCTCTATCGCGGTTGCGATGTGACCGTGCTGCCGTATCGTGGCGAAGGCTTCGGCATGCCGCTGGCGGAAGCACTGGCCTGCGGCAAGCCGGTGATTGCGACCGCCGCCGGGCCGGCGCCCGAGTTTTGTCCGCGGGAGGCCGGCTGGTGGGTGACCGCCCGCGAGCAGGAGGTTCCGCGCGCGCTGCAGCCGCCGCAGGCCATGACCGGCCCGTTCACCTGGTTCGAGCCGGACGTGGACAGCCTTGCCGCGGCCCTGCAAGCCGCCGCCAGCGCCAGCGCCGCCGAGCGCGCCCGGCGCGGCGGCATTGGCTCCGCGCACCTGCACGCCCGCTACGGCTGGGAACACATTACCGCGCAGTACCGGCAAAGCCTGGAAGCCTTGTTATGAAAACCGCACCGCGTAAGGCTGCTTTCGTCTTGGGCGCCACTGATCAGGGCACCTTCATCCTCAACCGCTTCGACTACCACCGGCTGGCGCCCGATACCACCATCGGCATCGGGTTCCATCTCATGGATAGTTGCGCCTGCGATCCGACGGAAGTGAACGCCGAAGTGGGGCTACTGGAGATGAGCCAGCAGCTTCGCGGCGCCGGGGTGGTCGCGCTCGACTGCGGCGCCAACATTGGCGTGCATACGGTGGAGTGGGCGCGGGCGATGACGGGCTGGGGCACGGTGGTCGCCTTTGAGCCGCAGGAGCGGCTGTTCTACGCACTGGCCGGCAATATTGCCCTGAACAACTGCGCCAACGCCTGGGCGCGGCATGCTGCGGTGGGCAGCGCCTGCGGCAGCCTGCGCGTGCCCGTGCCCGACTACAACCAGCCGGGCAGCTTCGGCAGCCTGGAAATGCGGTGCGCGGCGGACAACGAGAATATCGGCCAGCCGATCGATTACTCTTCCGGCGCGACCGCTGAAGTGGAATGCGTCAGTGTCGACTCGCTGGGGCTGGGGCGCGTGGATCTGCTCAAGATCGATGTCGAAGCCATGGAGATGGAGGTGCTCGAGGGCGCCCGGGCGACGATTGCGCGCTGCCGTCCGGCGCTGGTGGTGGAGGCGCTGAAAGGCGAAAAAGAAAAGCTGCAGCCCTGGCTGGAAGCCGCCGGCTACAGCGTGTTTGCCATGGGGCCGAACCTGGTCGCGGTGCATGCCGCCGATCCGCTGTGCCAGAGGATCCGGCCCGCCCACTAAAACGTTATTCTGGGTACGGTGTTGTACTTGGTCATGGGTGTGGCGGGAGCAGGCAAAACCACGGTGGGCCGCGCGCTGGCCCAGGCGCTGGGATGTGCGTTCCTGGAAGGCGACACGCTGCATCCGCCCGCCAACATCGAGAAAATGGCGCACGGTATTCCCCTCAACGATGCCGATCGCGCGCCCTGGCTCACCGCGATCCGCAAAAAGCTGGAAGAGGCCGCCGCAACAGGCTCCGATCTCGTGGTCGCCTGCTCGGCGCTGAAGCAGCGCTATCGCGACACGCTCGATCACGGCCTGCCCGTGCGCTGGATTTATCTCCAGAGCGACCCGGCGCTTTTGCACCAGCGGTTGGAGCAGCGGCAGGGACATTACATGAAGGCCAAGATGCTGGCCAGCCAGCTTGCCGATTTGGAGCCGCCCAGTGCGGCGAACGCGGTCATCGTAGACGCGGCGCTGCCGCCCGATCAGATCGTGGCGCGGGTGCTGACTTAGTCCGGGTCAGGCAGCCGGAGTTTCGGCCAGCAGCGTCCGGAGTTTGTTCTGCAGGCTCTTGTAGCTGATTTGCAGTTGCCGTGCGGCGAGGCGGCGGTTCCAGTGCGTGTCGGCGAGGGCTTTGAGGATAGCGACCCGCTCTGCTTGCCACGCCGCTTGCCGGCCGATAGCGAGCAGGGAAACGGGTTGGGCCGGGCTCAGCGATGGTAGCGACGAAGTGAGCGCCGGAGTTGCAACCGCCTGCGGCGGCGCCGGTTCGAGGAGGCTGGCCAGAAGGGCATCCGTATCGGTGAGCACGACGTAGCGCTTGATGAGGTTTTCCAGCTCGCGCACATTGCCCGGCCAGGAATATTGCAGCAAGCGCTTCCGCAACGTGGCCGGAATGACCGGCACGGCGCGTTGATATTGGGCACTGTATTTTTCCAGGAAGTGGTCGGTCAGCCGCGGAATATCCTCGAGCCGTTGCCGCAAGGGCGGCAACTCCAGGGCGATCACGTTGAGACGGTAAAAAAGATCGCGCCGGAATGCGCCTGCGGCGACCGCCGTGTGTAAATCCGCGTTGGTGGCCGCCACCACACGCACATTCACGCTCAGCGAGCGCCGCCCGCCCAGCCGGCTGAACTCACCATCCTGCAATACCTGCAACAGCTTGGCCTGCAATTGCAGCGGCATTTCGCCGATCTCATCGAGGAAGATCGTGCCATCCTCGGCCAGTTCGAATTTGCCCGATTTCTGGCGCGTGGCGCCGGTGAACGCTCCGGGCTCGTAGCCAAACAGCTCACTCTCCCACAGTTCGTCCGGGATCGCGGCGCAGTTGATTTTGACGAACGAGGCGGTCCGTTCGGGATGGGATCCCAGCAGGCGGGCGACGACCTCCTTGCCCGTCCCACTCTCGCCCTGGAGCAGCACAGTCAGATTCGTACTCGCAATCTGATCCAGCGTGCGACGAATGGCGAGAATGGTTGGGCTTTCTCCCAGCAGCGGCAGCGGAGTTGCCAGGGCAGGCGCGAGGGCGAGCGAACGCATGACCATAATGGCTCACCGTAGCGCAAAAACAGGACGCAAACATCCCCCTTGATGGGTGCTGCCGGATTGAGGCTCAAGATGGCGCGGCGCGGGGATCGCCGCCAAGCGCAAGAGGCGACAAGGCGGCGTTCTTGCTCATCTCATCCCTGTGAGAGCCGGGTGAAAGGCGAGTGGATGCGTGTACAACCAGGCAAGCTGACCATCCCCGCTGATGCCATTGTCGAGGTCGAAAACGAGCCCAGCCCAGAACTGTTTGCGCAGCATGGCGCCGCCCTGACCAGTCTATTGCGTTTGGCTTTGTTGTCGGGCACGGAGTTGACGTTGCCAACGGCCCTGCAACTGGTGCTGGATACCGCCCAGACGCTCGTGAATTCCGATCGTCAACTGATCTGTTTTGCGCCGGCCCAGGCTCCCCAGGCTTGGGAGCGGCTGGGGCATGGCATTGAACTGGGGACGGTGCCGGAGGAAAACGTGCTCAACGCCTGGGTCGGGCATGTAGGCAAGCCGGTTCTGGTCACACGCGGCCGAAATGTTGAAGTGGACGCGTATCTGGACCGGCTCCAGGCGAAGGTAGCCGCCGCGGTGCCCCTGTTTTTGCAGCATGGCTGGGCGGGATCACTCCAATTGTTTCGCATCGCCGAACGGCACTTCAACGAGACCGAAGCGCGGCTGACATGGATCCTGAGCTTGCTGGCGGAAAATCAGATGGCGGCGATTGAATCCATGCGGCAGTTGACGCAGTTGGCTTCGACCGATTACCTGACCGGGCTGCGCGCGCGTGGATATTTCGAGCGCGCGCTGGAGCAGGAGGTTCATCGCTGCCTGCGCCGCTCCAGCCCGAGCGGCTTGCTGCTGCTCGATCTGGATGACTTCAAAGCCGTCAATGACCGCTGGGGACACCAGGCCGGGGACGACGTGCTGCGTCAGTTCGCGCGGCTCTTACCGCTGGGGCTGCGGGAAGTGGACACGGTCGCACGCTTCGGCGGTGATGAATTCGCGCTCATTCTGCCCGATACCGGTGCGGAAGGCTTGCGCCTGGTCGCTGAGCGGGTGAGTGAGAGCGTCGAACAGTTCCGCTTCCGGCTTCCGGAATGCGAGCAGGATCTGCACCTGCACCTCAGCCTGGGACAGGCGGTTTGTCCCGATCAGGGACGCAGCGCCGAACAGGTCCTGCGTGCGGCCGACGCCTCGCTCTACGAGGCCAAACGGCACAAGCAGCCACTCTGGCATGGCGTGCGGCACGCAAGCTGAGTGGGCTAGCTCTCCTCGGCGCTGCCATTGTCGTGCAGCGAAAAAGGCGCGGCGGTGGCTTCGCCGGCGCGCTTCACCAGCATTTCCACCTTGCCTTCGGCTGCATCAAGCTGCTGGCGGCACTCTTCGACCAGTTTCATGCCCTCCTCAAAGAGCTGCACCGAGCGCTCCAGCGGCAGCTCGGCGCTCTCCAGTTCCTTGACGATGGCCTCCAGCCGTCCCAGGCTGTGTTCAAATCCGCCGTTTGCGGGCATGCGCGTCCTCCTCGGCGATCTGGGGCAGGTGGGCGGCGCCGACCAGGCCGGCATCGGCGCCCAGCGCGCTAGGCACGATGGTGGGATTGGTGGAGCGCGCCACCAGCGAGCGTTTGTGGACTTCGGCCATGAGGCTGGGGGCGAACGCGTCCCAGCCGTTGGCGACGCCGCCGCCAACGACATACAGCGGCAGATTGAAAATATTGATGAGGTTGGCAATGGCCACGCCCAGCGAGCGGCCGACCATCTCGAACACTTCGCGGGCGACGGTATCGCCCTGCTTGGCCTTGATATAGACGATTTCGGCGGTCAAGTCACCCAGTTCGTCGGCGTCGCGCGCCAGTTCCGGCGAGCGGCCGACGCGCACCGCGGCCATAGCCATGCGGCTGATGGCGCTGGCGGAGGCGTAGGCTTCGACGCAGCCGAGATTGCCGCAGCCGCAGAGCGCGCCGTTGGGGTCGATGGTCATGTGGCCGAGTTCGCCGGCCATGCCTTCGCGGCCGTGCCAGATGCGGCCGTCGAGAATCAGACCTCCGCCGATGCCCGTCCCCAGCGTCATCATGCAGAGGCTATTCACGTTGCGGCCCGCCCCCACCCAGCTCTCGCCCAGCGCGGCGGCGTTGGCGTCATTCTCCAGCACGACCTGGGTGCCGAGAAGCTGCTCAATATCGTCGCGCACGGGAAAATCGCTCCAGCCGGGCAGATTGGGCGACTGGCGCACGGTGCCATCGGCCAGGTTGATGATGCCGGGCACGCCGATGCCGATGCCGCCCAACTGCGCCTCGGGCAGACGCTGCTCGATTTCCTTCACCGCGTCGCACATGTCGGCGACCACGCGCAGGCGGCCCTCCTTGACTTCGGTGTCGAGGTTGATGCGCTCGCAGATGGCGCCCTCCGGATCGACGGCAGCGACGCGCAGGTTAGTGCCGCCGAGATCGACGCCAATGGTGTAGCGGGAGTTGGTACTCATCCCCAGCAGTATGGAGGCGAATCAGGGCTTTTGGCAATGCGCGCAAAAGTGGGCACTGCGCCCGGCGAGCACGGTGCGCCGGATGGGGCGGCCGCAGCCGGGGCAGGGTTCACCGGTGCGGCCATAAACGCGGTGCTGGAGGTGGAACCAGCCGGGTTCGCCGCGGCTATCGACGTAATCGGAGATGGACGAGCCCCCGGCGGCAATGGCCTCGTGCAGTACCTCCCGGATGGCCAAACGCAGGCGGCGCAGGCGGGGCGCGGAAACCCGGCGGGCGCGGGGATGAATGCCGGCGCGAAACAGGCTTTCATCGGCGTAAATGTTGCCCAGACCGCGCAGCAGCTTCTGGTTCATCAGCGCGGACTTGATCGGCGCCGCACGGCCGCGGAAGAGCGCGACGAAGGCGGGGGCGGCAATCTCCAGCGGCTCGGCGCCGGGCGCGATGCCCAGTTCCAGCGCGAAGCCGCCTCCTGCCGGCGCCGGCGCCAGCGCGATTTTGCCGAAGCGGCGGGGATCGCGAAAGCGCAGTTCGCGGCCGCCCGAGAGCCGCAGGTGCGCATGGGTGTGCGCCGCCAGCGGCGCTTCCGGCGCCGCGAGCACAAGCTGGCCGGTCATGCCGAGATGAAACAGCAACTGCCAGCGTAGCTTCGCACCTTCCAGCGAGAACACCAAATACTTGCCCGCACGCTCGATGGCAGCGATACGCGAGCCCGCGAGGCCCGCGAATGCTTCCGGGTTACCGCGCAGCACTGAGGCGCGGCGCAGCCGCACATCCTCGATCCGCTGGCCCAGGATCTGACTGCGCAGGCCGCGCGCGACGGTTTCCACTTCCGGCAGCTCAGGCACGCCAGCAACTCCGCAGCGCGGCGATGATGCTCTCCACGTCCGGCTGTTGTGCGGTGGCGGTCACTTGCCAGCCGAGCTGCGCGACTGCCGTCGCGGTGACCGGTCCGATCACGGTGATACGGACATCCCGCATGCGGCGGCTGTGATCCTCGCCGAGCAGCGCGGCCAGATTGCGGGCGGTCGAGGGACTGGTGAACACTGCCGCATCGGCGCCCGGGAACAGCGCCGGCGCTGCCGCGCGCGAGGATTCGGCCAGCACGGTTCGATAGGCCACCGGACTGACAACCGTCGCTCCCCGCTCGCTCAGCACGCGCGGAATCAGTTCCCCAGCAGCCTCGGCGCGTGGGAAGAAGATGCGCTTACCGGCCAGGGGCTGCGCGGCCAGCGCCGCCGCAATGCCGGCGGCTTGCGCGGCCTGCGGCAGCAGGGTTGCGGCCCAACCGGCGCGATGTGTCAGCGCCGCTGCCGTTGCCGTGCCCACGGCGCAGATCCAGCCGCGCGGCGGCGCCAGTGACCGCACTTGTGCTCGCGCCAACACGGCGCGCGCCGCATTGGCGCTAGTGAAGATGCAACCGTCAAAAGTAGCGAGTTCTTCGAGTGCGGCCTCGAGCGGCGCGGCATTGAGTGGCGGCGCGATTGCAATGGTGGGCAGTGCCACCGCCTCGGCGCCCTCGGCGCGCAGCCGCTCGAGCAGTTCGCCGGCTTGCTCGGCCGCGCGCGTGACTACGATGCGGCGGCCAGTGAGAGGCGGGGGCATGGGAAAATTCTCTTAGCCGAGAAAGGAGGCGGCGCCCTGCGCCAACAGAGTCTCGGCGAGGTGTATGCCCAGAGCCTCGGCCTGTTCGGGAGCGGCCGAGGCAGCTTGACGTAAGACCTGCGTGCCGTCGGCTTTGGCAACCAGAGCGTCGAGATACAGTTTGCCCTCACCCTGCTGGGCATAGGCGGCCACCGGTGACTGGCAGCCGCAGTTGAGCCGGCGAAGGAAGGCGCGTTCGGCGGCGATGGCGGCAGCCGTGGGCGGGTGGTGCAGAGGGGCGATGGCGTCCAGAACCGCGGTATCGCCGGCGCGGCACTCCAGCACCAGCACGCCCTGACCCGCGGCCGGAACAAACTGGGTGGGGTCGAGACGCTCGGCGATGGCGTCCGCGAGTTCGAGCCGCTCCAGGCCGGCGACCGCCAGCAGCAGCGCATCATAAGCGCCTTCGCGCCAGCGGCGCAGGCGGGTATCGACATTGCCGCGCAACGCGACGATCTGCAGGTCGGGACGCAGCGCCAGCGCCTGCGCCTGGCGGCGCAGGCTACTGGTGCCCAGGCGGGCGCGCGCAGGAAGAGTGGTCAGCGTCATGCCGGGAGCGGCAATCAAAGCATCGCGGGGATCGGCGCGCTTGAGGGCCGCACCCAGCACCAGACCGGCCGGCAATTGCGCGGGCACATCCTTGAGGCTATGAACCGCAACATCCAACTCGCCCGCCAGCAGATGCGCTTCGATATCCTGCGTGAACAGGCCTTTGCCGCCGATCGCCGCCAAGGGCACGTCGGTGCGGCGGTCGCCGGCGGTAGTGACATAGTCGACGATGCAGTCGCGGCCGTGAGCGTGCAGCAGCGCTTGCACGTGCGCGGCCTGCCAGCGCGCCAGGGCCGAGGCGCGCGTGCCCAGGCGCAGCGGCGCGCTCATTCCCGCCCCACCGGCTGACCGGCTTTGGCGCTGCGCGCGTCTTCGCGGGCGGCCGGCTGGCGCAGGCCGAACAGCCGCGCGGCCCAGGCGAGCAGCAGCGGACGCTCGGCGGCGGGCGCCTGCGCCGCTTCTTTTACCTGCACCAGCGGTTCGTGCAGCCACTTGTTCATGAGGCTGCGCGTCAGGGCTTCTATGGCATCGGCTTGTTCCGGGCTGAGCAAGCCGAGGCGCTTGCGCGAGCGTTCCCATTCGGCGGCGCGCAGGGCCTCGGCGCGGTCCTGCAGCGCGCGCAGCAGCGGGGTCACGTCCTGCGCCTGCCGGCGCTGGAGATAGGTTTGCACTTCTTCTTCGATGATGGCTTCGCCCAGGGCGGCTTCCTGCCGCCGTTCGTGGAGATGGGTGCTGACGACCTGATCGAGATCATCGACGTTATAGACGAAGGCGTTTTCAAGCTGATGCACGCTGGGCTCGATATCGCGCGGCACGGCGAGATCGAGAAACAGCATGGGGCGGCCGTGCCGGCGGGCCAGAAAGCGTGCGGCGTCGGCGCGCGTGACCAGGGGTTGCGGCGCACCGGTGCAGGAAATAACGACATCGGCCAGCTCGCCCAACTCCGCGAGGCGCTCCAGAGGGTGAGCCTCCCCACTGCATTTTTCCGCCAGCTCCCGCGCATGCGCGAAGGTGCGGTTCAGGACCAGCAGGCGGGTGGCGCCTTGCGCCAGCAGGTAGCGGGCGGCGGCGGTGCCGATCAGGCCTGCCCCCAGCAGCAGGACGGTCTTATGGCTGAGATCGCCAAAGATCTGCCGGGCCAGGTCGACGGCGGCCTGGCTCACGCTTACCGGCTGCGCGGCGATGGCGGTCTCGGTGCGCACCCGCTTGGCCGCATGAAAGGCGCGCGCGGCGACGGCTTCGATCTCGGAACCCGCCAGGCCGGCGGCCTGCGCGGCCGCAAAGGCCTGCTTGAACTGGCCCAGGATTTGCGGCTCGCCCACCACCAGCGAATCCAGGCTGGCGGCGACGCGAAACACGTGGCGGATGGCGGCGGCGTTCTGAAGCTGATAGAAGTGCTGGACTTGCGGCAGACGGGGCTGGCCGGTGGCCGCCGCGAGAAAGGCGAACAAATCGGGCGCCACGCCCTCTTCGGCGGCCACCAGTACCTCTACCCGGTTGCAGGTCGACAGCAGCATGCCCTCGCAGACCTCCGGCTGCGCCGCCAGCAATTCCAGCGCCGCCGGCAGCGCCGAGGCGGGCAGCGCCAGCGGCTCACGCTGTTCGAGCGGCGCGGTGTGGTGACTGATGCCGAGGAGATGCAGGCTCATTGCAGAAAAAGGGAATGCACCTGGCTCATGCCATTGGCAAACCAGCCGGCCAGGGCGATGGCGAAGCACGCCAGCGTCAGATACGCCGACCGGCGGCCGCGCCATCCCGCCGACCAGCGCGCGAATAAGAGCACCAGATACATCACCCACGCCAGCAGCGCCAGCAGCACTGTGGGATCGTTCAGCGCCACGCCACCCAGCAGCGCATCGGCCCAGTAGGCGCCGATGACCAGGCCGGCGGTCAGCAGTGGAAAGCCGATCAGCAACGAACGATAGCCAGCCAGATCCAGGGTCTGCAGCGAGGGTAAACCGATCTTGACGGCGCGGGGAATGCCCTTGGCCTTGAGGTTGCGCTCGGCCATGAGGTACAGAATGCCGCTGCCCATGGCGACCACCAGGCCGGCATAACCGATGAAGATCAGCACAATGTGTACGTATATCCAGCCGTTGAACAGCAGGCCGTGGTCCAGCGGCGGCGGCCCGCCGCGCACGCCGGCGGGAACGATCGTCGCCGCGGCCGCCAGCAGGCAGATCAGCGGGACTACCACCAGACTGAGGGCCCGCGGCGAGTACACCCGGTAGACCAAAAGGAAAAAGGCGGCGATGACGAAGGCCAGCAGACCGGTGATGATGCGGTAGAAATCCGCCGAGTGCGCTGTGAAGATGGCGGTAGTCTCGACCAGGCTGACGAACTGGAACAGGAAGCCGGCGGCGACCGCGGCGCGCGCCAGGCCGAAGATGGCGTTCTGCTGCTGCGGCTCTTTCAGCAGCGCTGCGGTGATGGCGGCGGCCAAGCCGGCGACATAGAAGCCAAGCGCGACCCGGGCCCACAAAAAGCTAAACGCTAGTAGAGAATGCACGCCAGCACCGAACCTCAATTATAGCGTTGCAGGGAGCTATCTGGCATGGCGAGCGCATGTGCGCGAAGTGCTAGAACACTTGGTTTTGGCGCTTGAGATTGCCGAAGGTGGCGATATTCGCCAGCGTGAAGCTGAACAGAATCTGGTTCTCACGGCGCACCGACGCCAGTGCGAAGCGGCGGTATTCCACCGAAAAGCCGCAACAGTCCCAGTTATGACTGAGCTGAAAGGTGGTGTACAGCAACTGGCCGCCATGGGCGTCGTAGGCGACGTTGCCGCCAACGCTGGTGCCCGGCTGGGTGATGTCGCCGTAGCCCATGCCCAGACGCAGTTGGTTGTAACGTGGAAGGGTCAGGCCGGAAGCAGCGCCCGGCAGCGGGCGCAGCAGATAATCGCTGCCGGAGATGAAGGCGTTGCCGAAGTGAAAATTTCCGGTGAAAGCGCTGGCGCTGATCTGGTGATTATGGCTGTCATAATCCAGGCGCCATACGCCGTCGAAGCGGGCGAACGGAGAGACGCGCAAAATCGAACTCAGGGGCGAATAGTGCAACGGCAGCGCCTCAGCGGCAAAGGGTGACAGCAAAGCGGTCGCCAGAAATACATTGCGTTGGCCCGGCTGCAGCGCGCCGCCAAAGGTGGGATCGAAGTAGTACTTCTGCAACAGCGTCCAGGAGAGCAGCTCACGGGAGCGGCCTTTGGGACCGGTGGCCGTCAATAGGCGGTTGGTAAAGCCATAGTCGAGCTCGCGCGTGTTGGAGAGAATGTCGAGGGCATCGAAACGGATCACGTCGTTGGCATCCTGCACGCCACCGGTAACGTGATAGCCGATTTCGGGTTCAAAGACGTGCTCCAGGCGGTCGCCGAGCAGACCGCCGGGACCGGAATAAACTTTGGCGAGCGCGGGCGGGCGCCATTCGATATCGGCACCATAAGCGTTGCGCCACAAATCGCCGGAGAGCAGCAGCGGCGCGGCCGTGGGGGACGGAGATGCGGCCTGGCGTTCGGAGTAGAAGGTTGAGTTGACCGAAACGTCGCCGGTAAACGTACCGACGGAGGTCGCGATCGGGAGGCGCAGATGCGGTGTGAAATTCAGCCGCGGCATGATGCCGGTGACGAAATCCGGCTCGTTGCGGTCGAGCAGCCCGGCGTTGGCATCCCAGGAAAAATACAGCGGCCAATGGCGCGTCAGCGGCTGGGCATAGGCGTTCCAGTCGAAGCTGGGCAGTGCGGTCAGGTTCAAGCTGGCATTAGGAGTGGTTCCAAGGAAGTCCTGATAGCGATGGCCGGCGACGGTGAGGTCCTCGCCGTTCCATTGCTTTTCGGAAAACCCGGTGGAAATGGCTTCGGAGTTGATGGCTTCGGCAAAGGTGTTCTTGAAAACGAGGCGGTACAGGTAAGACGAGAGATAGTCCACGTCGAGCACGGTCCGGAAGCCATTGGCGGCCGTGTGGTCGCCGGTGACGTGCAGTTCCTGACCTCCTTGGTGCAGGCGGCCGCCACGGCTCAGCGCCAGGCCGTGATCGAAAACGCCGTCCAGTTGCAGGTCGAGATCGGAGTTTAGGGTGGGACGGCTGGCAATGTGGACGTGGTCGGCCCAGCCGCGGGCGCTGTACCATTCGCCGCCGGCGGTCACGTTTACGTTGGGAGCCGCCGCCCAAAAATAAGAGTCGCCGAGCACATAGCCCTTGACGTTGCTCTTGCTTACGACGGGCACGAGAATGCCGCTGTGGCGGCCGGTGCGGGTGGTCGAATAGGTCAGAAAGGGCGCGTAGAAAATGGGCACGTCAAAAAGACGGAAGACGACGTGGCGGAGTTTGGCGTTCTTGCCCAACTCGACGGTGACCTGTTGCGCGCTGAAGATCCATTTGGGGCTGGACAGAGTGCAGGAAGTCAAGGTGCCGTCTTCCAGCCGGTAGACGTCGGGGCCGAGGCGCTCCAGTTTGCGCCCGGAGAAGACCAGGGGATTGGAGGCGAGCGCGGTGGGCTGGCGCCCGCGCAAGCGGATGCCGCTCACGCCATGGAAATCGTCGAATTCCCCGGTCGAGCGCAGGAAGTTGTAGGTGGCGCGCGTGCCCTCGATGTGCGTCTGCTCGGCCACGCTGTCAAAGGCGACATGGCCGATGGCCACGGCTTCGCCGGTCTGAGCGTTGTAGGTCATCTGGTCGGCACTGAGCCGCGAAGCGCCCAGAGTGAGATCCACGTTACCTGTGGCACGATATACCGTGTGACCGGGTACGAGACTGGCGGAGATGCGGTCGGCAGCCAGGGTCACGATGGCGCCGCGCTGCAGGGCGCCTTGCAAGGGGAATGTACGCTTCGGCCGCGTTTGGGGAGGGTTACTGCTTTGATTCCCCGCCTGGGGCCGGGCGGGCTGGGTGAGGCCAAAAACGGTGGCTACGCCGAGGATAATCAAAGATGGCAGACGCACACGTGCCCACATTGTTCTTTGTAGCTTAGCGAATTCCGATGGCGAATCTGCGTAACGATGATCCTCCCGGCTTGTTGCCGCCGCTGCCCGCGTGGCGGCGCGAGGTGCGCGAGCGCGTAGAGGCTTACCGCGCCAGTCACCCGCAGCCACCGCGCGGCAGACCCGCGCGAGTCAGCGAGGCCGGGCTGACGCCCGACGCCGGCGCGGACGAGCGCGTGCTGCCCTTCCAGCTACAGCCGGCGCTGCTGGTGCGGACGGGAACGGGCTCGGTTGAACCGATTGCGGATCCGGTTCCTCTGGCGGAACCGGTGCCGATTCGCAAGCCCGAGCCAGTTGCCGAGAAACGGGAGAGTGCCACCGAACCGGTCTGGAGCAACCAGAGCGAATACTTGCAGCTTCCGCTGCCGATGGGCGCGACCGCCGCGGTGGCGGCGGGGCACTTGCCGGTCGACGTCGCGCCGCCGGGACTGCGCCTGCAGGCCGGCCTTACCGACGCGCTGGTGGTGATCGTGGCCGCCGTTTTGTTCGCCTTGGCCGGATGGGCGAGCCAGAATTTCCCGGCGCTTTCCAGCGGAGAACTGCGGCGGCTATTGCCCGCGCTGGTGGCCGTGCCCGCCGGTTTGGCGGCGGTGTACCTGCTGCTGTGTGCCTATGCCGGAGGAGCAACGGTCGGCATGCGCCGCCACGGTCTGGCGGTGCGCGGGTGGGATGGACCGCTGACGCCGGAAGCACGGCGGCGGCGGGGCTGGGCGAGCGTAGTTTCGCTGGTGGCGCTGGGTCTGGGCTTTTTCTGGATCCTGTGCGACCGGCAGCATTTGAGCTGGCATGACGCCATGTCGCGCACCTGCGTGGTGCTGGCGCCGCCGGAGGAGTAGCAGTGGCTCGCCACTTCAGGCCCAGTGTTGCCAGCCGCGCGGGGACAAACGCCGTCGCCGTCCGGAGGTATCGCGCAGCCAGCAGCCGGAGCCGGCGATGATGCGACCGATTTCGCGGTGGCCGGATGCGCGAGGCAAGCGGCGGTGGGGTGGCAGCGTAAACAGCAGCTCGTAATCTTCGCCGCCATAAAGCGCGCGTTGCAGGCCGGCGGGCGCCGGGAGCGAGTCGGCGAGGATTTCTGCGCCCACGCCGCTTTCGCGGCAAAGATGGTCCAAGTCAACGGCCAAGCCATCGCTCAAATCCATGGCTGCGCTGGCGCGGCCGCGCAGCGCCGCTCCCAACTCCCATCGCGCGCGGGGGCGCAGATGCCGCGCGCGGGCATGGCGGGCGGCGGCGCTCGCCATCGGCTGCTGATCGTGCACCAGCTCGCGGCCCCAAGCGGCTTCGCCGAGGGGGCCAGAAACAAAAATCCGGTCGCCGGGCCGCGCGCCAGTTCGGCGAAACGCCTTGCCGGCAGGCACCTGGCCGACGCCGACGGCATCGAGAACAATGCCGTGGAGCGAGGCACTACTGTCGCCGCCGATCAAGGTGGCGCCGGCCTCGCGGCAGGCGGCCAGGAATCCCCGATAGAAGCCGCGTGCCCAAGCCGTGGGTAAATCGGGCGGTAGCGCGGCGGAAACCAGCAGGGCGAGCGGCTCGGCGCCCATGGCCGCCAGATCGCTCAGGGCGCGGGTAGCGAGGCGACGGCCGCACGCGGGCGCGGGGTCACGGGCGCGCAGAAAATGGACATCTTCGACCAGCAAATCGGTAGTGAGCACCAGCTCCCGCCCCCGGCGCGGCCGCACGAGAGCGGCATCATCGCCGATGCCCAGGCGCAGCTCGGAGCGCCGGGTGGGGGCGAAAGCCAGCGCCTGACGGCGAACCCATTGCAGCCATGTGCGCTCGGGCAGCATCTTGTATTGAGAGTAGCGCGATGGCGCTAAGGGATTCCCCGGTTGCCGTGCGCTACGTGCGACCGTACAATAAACTTAAGACTTTAATTACGAGGTGTGCCCTTGCCCATGTGGAAGAGCCAGAATGAGCGGGAGACTCCCGCACCGCCCGCCAAACCGCAAAGTGTCAACCCGCCGGCGGCTCCTATGCCGGTCAGTTCGGCCCCGGCGCCGCAGCGTGTGAGCAGCGGAGGATCCGAGCGCGCCACGCACCTGAGCAAGACCATTCAGCTCAAGGGCACGGTCAGCGGCAACGAAGACCTCTTTGTGGACGGCAAACTGGAGGGCTCCGTCGAGCTGCCGAAAAACGTCCTCACCATCGGCGCCAATGGCCAGGTGCAGGCCAACGTCAATGCCCGCGAAGTGATTATTCTCGGCAAGCTGAACGGCAACGTCATTGCCGCCGACCGGGTGGAGATCAAGGCCCAGGGCGCGCTCACCGGCGATGTGAGCGCGGCGCGCATCAGCATTGAAGACGGCGCTTTTTTCAAGGGCGGCATCGACATCCGCAAGCCGGGCAACGTCAACACCGCCAAAGCCTCGGCGTAGCTTCTTCGCTCAAGCGCGGGCACCCGGCTTCGCTGCGCTCCGCCGCCTGCGCTCCGCGTCCGCAAGAACGGGGCTGGGGCCCCGTCGCCCCAGCCCCTCCCGGGTGCGCGGATTAGGCTAAATCGAGGTGGTCGAGGATGCCGATGACCGCAGCGTCGATGGGGGCGTGGGGGCGGTCGACGGCGGTCATGGCGGCATAGCCGTCGAGCACGACCAGGACGCGTTCGCCGACGCCAGCGTCAACCGCATCCAGGGCAATCAGGGCTGCTCCTCCGGCGGGCGTGCCGCGCGCCGGAAGCTGGCCATCGGCGAGCGCCTCCGGTTCGATGAGAAGCAGCTTGCGGCCTTCGTGGCTGGGATGCTTCTGGGTGGCGACGACTTCGCCGATGACGCGGCCGACGATCATCGAGCGGCCTCCGGCAGCCAAGCGCGGTTGGCGGCGGGATCGACGATGCCGACGATAGTCGCTTCGGTGGGCGTGTCGCCCTGCCAGGCAAAGCTGGCTTCTTTGCCGCGGCAGATGTAGACGATTTCGCCCACGCCTGCGCCGACGGCGTCGAGGGCGACCTGGGTGTGGCCGACGGCGGCCCCTTGAGCGTTGAGCGGCTGGATCAGCAGCAATTTATAACCGCGCAGGGCATCGTCTTTGGCGGTGGAAACGACCGTGCCGGAAATGCGGGCGAGAAACACTGGTTAGCGCACCGGTTCGACGGTGTCAACGATGCCGACGATGGCGGCGTCAATGGGTTTTTCCTGGCCGTCGCGGGCCATGCGGGCGGAGCTGCCCTGGACGATGAGTACACGCTCTCCCGCCCCAGCGCCGACCGTATCGACGGCCACGACATAGCCGGCTTCATCCTTGCCTTCAGCGTTCTGCAGGCGGGCAACCAACAGCTTGAATCCTTCAAGGCGGGGATCTTTGCGGGTGGCGACGACGGTGCCGATGACGCGGGCCAGTTGCATGAGAAGTGAATCCGCGTTCAGGCGTTGGCAGGCAGGCCGGGCAGTGGCACAGCGCGCGAAAGGCCGGCAGCGGGACGCGGAATGACGTGGACCGAGATCACCTCGCCGATGCGGCGGGCGGCAGCGGCGCCGGCATCGGTGGCGGCTTTGACGGCGGCGACGTCGCCCTGCACGATGGCGGTGACGTAGCCGGCGCCGATTTTTTTTTCCCAGCCGACCAGGGTGACGTTCGCGGCTTTGACCATGGCGTCAGCCGCTTCGATCATCGCCACCAAGCCCTTGGTTTCGATCATGCCCCACGCTTCGCCGCTGAGTTCTGCCATAGCTGCATCTCCTCGGAGGATTGTAGCTTACCTTACCAGGTGCACGAAGGGGAAGCCGACCAACGGAAGGCGCGGGGGCGAAGCCCCCGATAAAAGCGGCGCGAGCCGCTTACCAGCGGCGCTTGCCATTGGCAAAGTTCAGGGCGGGCGGAGAGGCCGCCGCAGGGAGCTGGGGGGCTTCGGCCACGACCGGGCAAGTGGGCGAGAGGGCGGCGGCGCTGGTAACGCCTTCGTAACGCTGGCGGGCGATCAGGAGCTTGTCGACTTCTTCCCGGCCGAGCAGGTTCTGGCGGCCGAGCAGATGGGTGACCAGCGCGATACGGGCAAAGTGCTCGACCGTCTCCATCTTGAAGTAGGCTTTCCAGACGTCTTCGCCGTAGCAGACCACGCCGTGATTGGCCATGAGGATGGCGTCGTAGTGCGGGATGAGCGGGCGAAGGGTGGCGGAGAGCTCGGGCGTGCCGGTGGTGCCGTAGGCGGCGAGGGGAATGCAGCCGAGAGCGAGCACGACTTCGGCGAGCAGCGCCTGGTTGAGCGGAATGCCGGCGGCGGCAAAGCCGGTGGCGGCGGGCGGATGGGCATGAACGACGCCGTTGATTTCGGGGCGGAGCTGGTAAATGAGCAGATGCATGGCCATTTCGCTGGAAGGATTGCGAGTGCCTTCAAGCTTGCGGCCTTCGAGATCGGTGACGACCAGGTCGGCGTCGGTCATCAGGCCCTTACTCATCGAGGTGGGCGTGGCGAGAATGCGGCCGCCGGGCAGGCGGACGGAGATGTTGCCGTCGCTTGCGGCGACGAGGCTTTTCTGGTGCAAAAACTGGCCGATGCGCAGGATGTCGGCGCGTGCGGCGGCCTCGATCGCTTCGGGGGCTTGGGCGTGCTCGTCTGCCATGCGGCCATTATCCCCTATGCTGAAAAAGAATGCGTCTGAGCGAATTTGATTACGAGTTGCCGCCGGAACGGATCGCGCAGCAGCCGCCGGAGGAGCGCGATGCGGCGCGGATGCTGGTGTTGCACCGCGCCGATGGACGCCTAGAAGACCGGCGGTTTCGCGAGCTGCCCGAGCTGCTGGCGCCGGGGGACTTGCTGGTGGCGAACGACTCGCGCGTATTTCCGGCGCGGTTGCTGGGGCAGCGGGCGAGCGGCGGAAAGGTGGAAGTGCTGCTGCTGGAGCCCCAGGGCGGTGTTGAGTGGACGGCGCTGGTGCATCCGGGGGCGCGGCTGGACGTGGGCGCGCGGTTGTCTTTTGACGAAGGATTAGAGGCCGAGATTGTTGCACGTGGAACACGGGGCGAGCGGAGGCTACGGTTTTCCGGCGTTGAACACCTGAGCGCGTGGCTGGAAACGCACGGGCACGTGCCGCTGCCGCCGTATATCCGGCGGCCGGACGAGGCGATGGACCGCGAGCGCTATCAGACCATTTACGCGCACGAAGCGGGTTCGGCCGCGGCGCCGACGGCGGGTTTGCATTTTACGCCGCGGGTGCAGGCGGTGCTGCTGGAGCGGGGCATCCGGTGGACGGCGGTGAGTCTGCACGTGGGGCTGGGGACGTTTCAGCCGGTGGTAAGCGAGGAGATCGAGCAGCACCCGATGCACACCGAACGCTTCTCGGTAAGCGAGAGCGCGGCGGCGGCGCTGAACCGGGCGCGGGCGGAGAGCAAGCGGATCGTGGCGATTGGCACGACCGCGGCGCGGGTGCTGGAGACGATCGCGCCGGAGCCGGGCGCCGCATTCCGGGCGCAGAGCGGGGCGACGGGTATTTACATTTATCCCGGCGGTCGGCCGTTCCGGGCCGTAGATGCGCTGCTGACCAATTTCCACGCGCCCAGGACAACGCTGCTGATGATGATCGCGGCGTTCGCCGGAATGGAGCCCGTGCGGGCCGCCTACCAGCACGCCCTCGCCGGCGGCTACCGCTTCCTGAGCTACGGCGACTGCATGCTGATGCTGTAAATTTCGGTGTTCCAGGCGCTGTTCCATCCAACTTCCAAACTGTGCCATTTGCACGCGAAAAGCCGCGCCAGGACTGAGTGGGCCGCGGACACTGCGGCAACGGAATGGAACAGCAAACGGAACAGCGCGCGGAGGTGGCAAGATTTTGTGACAATTGGAAGGTGCCGCAAGAACCGACTCCTATTGGGCGCCATCATGGGCTACTGACCGAATTCCGCCGGGCGTTTCGCGAGGGACCGCCGGAGACGCCGCTGGCGATGGAGGGGCCGCGACTGGTCGGCGAAGCGCTGCGCAGCGGCGTGCAACTGGAGAAGGTGCTGTTCAGCCGGCGCGGCCTGGAGCAGCAGGGCGCGAAGCTGCTGCCGCAACTTTCCAAACACACCGAGGTTGCCGTGGCTGAAGACGCGGTATTCGCCGGGGCGATGGATGCGGAGCATCCGCAGGGCGTGGCGGCGCTCGCGGCATGGGCGGCGGCGAAGCTGGAGGCGGTATTCGGCGAGCGGGCGTTAATCGTGGCGGCGGCGGGGTTGCAGGATCCCGGCAATCTGGGAACGCTGATCCGGGCGGCGGACGCGTTTGGAGCGAGCGGGGTGGTGGCACTGGCGGATACGGTGAGTCCGTTCAATGCCAAGGCGGTGCGGGCGAGCGCGGGATCGCTGTTTCATTTGCCGGTTGCGGCGAGGGTGACGGCGGAAGATCTGATCGCGGCGTGCCGCAGCCGGGGCGTGCGGCTGGTGGCAACCGGGGCGCGCGGCGGCGTGGCGCCTGCCGAAGCCGGCCTCGAGGGTCCGGTGTGCCTGATGATCGGGCAGGAAGCGGCGGGCGTGCCGCGGGCGCTGCTGCGCGCGGCGGATGCGACGGTGAGCATTCCCATCGCCAGCCGTGTGGAGTCGCTCAACGCGGCGATGGCGGGGGCGATCTTACTTTTTGAGGCGGGCCGGGTGCGGGGCCATTGATTGGCGCGGGGCCCCGCGTGGCTGCGCCGCGCGACCCGCTTGACGCGCGGCCGGGCTGGGGGCCCCTGGAGCCCCAACCCGACCCGCGCTCTCCAGCAATAGTTCGACCAGGAATTTCTTCCAGACGTTGGCGTAGGTGTGGGTACCGTGGCCGTGGGTGTCGGGGCCATCGGGGATGAGGATGAACTGGCCGTGCCTGACCTGCTTGATGGCCGACTCCATTACCAAGGTGTCGATGTCGGGCGGGTTGACCTGATCGTCGGCGGAGTTGACCGCGATCAATGAGCACTGGATCTTGCCGAGCTCGGGCGCGGGGTTGTAGTCGCTCGAAGCGGCAAACTGATACAGCATGTTGTTGGCGTCTTCGCGCTTGCGGTAGCGCTCGATGGCGGCAGTAAAGCCCCGATCGGCGAGCTCCTCGGTGGGCATGCGGCGGCGCATGTCCTTGGGGCTGGAGACCATGATCATGAGGGCGTAGAAGGCGCCGTCGAAGTGCGGCTCGACGGCGTAGTTGCCGCCGTCGTAGCCGGGGGCCTGCGTGATCGAGTCCATGACCATACGGCGATACCAGCGCTTCCCTCCCTGCTGCGGCTACGCAGGGAGGGGATTGCGGCCGGCGATCTGGGCGGGTTCGCTGGCCAAGGGCATGGAGGCATCCATGAAAGTGGGGTACATTTCCGGCCACATCCAGCTCTGCATGCCGCCCATGGAGGTGCCCATTACCAGGCGCAAATGGTTGACGCCGAGGTGCTGGGTGAGCAGGGCATGGGTGGCGCGGATCATGTCGTGGTAGCCGTAATGCGGGAACTTGGCGCGTAGGCCGTCGCTGGGCTTGCTGGATTCTCCGTGACCGATGAGGTCGGGCAGGATGATGTAGTGATTGCGGATGTCCAACGGTTCGCCAGGGCCGTAGAGCGGGTCGGCGAAGATGGGGCTGAGGAACTGATGGCCGGTGCCGCCGGTGCCGTGGATGATGAGGACGGCGTTGGTGGCAACGCCTGCGGCATTCTTCTGGAGATGGCCGAGCGTGGTGTAATGAAGGCGGAGCGAGGGCAGGACCTCGCTATCGGCGAAGCGGAAATTGTGGATGACGTAGTCGCCCTCGGTGGTGGGCCAGTTGACGCGCGGGAGGCGTTGCTGGGCGCTGAGGGTGAAGGCGAGGGCGGCGAGCAGGCCGGCCAGGCAAAGTATGCGCTTCATAGCGGGCAGCATAGCAGAACTCATGTATGTCGTTGTTTGAATCACAAGGCGGACCGGCGGCCCCGCCGCCGCTGGCGGACCGGATGCGGCCGCAGCGGCTGGAGGAACTGGTGGGGCAGCAGCATCTGCTGGGGCCGGGCAAGCCGCTGCGGGTGCAGATCGAGCGGGATCAGTTGGGATCGATTCTGCTCTGGGGTCCGCCGGGGGTGGGCAAGACGACGCTGGCGCGAATCATTGCGGTGCAGACGCGGCGGCGGTTCGTGCCCTTCAGCGCCGTGACCAGCGGGATCAAAGAGATCCGGGAGGTGATGGCGGCGGCGGAGCGGGCGCAGGCGGCGGGGCAGCGGACGATTCTGTTCGTGGATGAAATCCACCGCTTCAACCGCGCGCAGCAGGATGCGTTTTTGCCCTACGTCGAGAGCGGGGCGATTACGCTGATCGGGGCAACGACGGAGAATCCGAGCTTTGAGGTCAACTCGGCGCTGCTGTCGCGGGCGCGGGTGTATGTGCTGGAGGCGCTGGGTGATGCCGATCTGGAGGCGCTGCTGCGGCGCGCCATCGGCGACCGCGAGCGGGGCGTGCTGGCGGAACGGAGCGAAGTGCGCGAGTTGCTCGTGGGCGAGCCGGAGCTGCGGCGGATGGCGGCGTTTGCCAACGGGGACGCCCGCGTGGCGCTGAACCTGCTGGAAGTCGCGGCCAGCGGAGCGACGCCGGATGCCGAGGGGCGGATCGAAATTACGGCCGAGCTGCTCGATGCGACGCTGCAGCACAAGGCGCTGCTCTACGACGCCGCGGGCGAGCAGCACTTCAACCTGATTTCGGCGCTGCACAAGTCGGTGCGCAACAGCGATCCCGATGCCAGTCTGTACTGGCTGGCGCGGATGCTGGAGAGCGGCGAGGACCCGATGTACGTGGCGCGGCGGATGGTGCGCATGGCGTCAGAAGACATCGGGCTCGCCGATCCGCGCGCACTGGAGCAGACGCTGGCGGCGCGGGCGGCGGTCGAGGCGCTGGGGATGCCGGAAGCGGCCATGGCGCTGGCGCAGGCGTGCGTGTACCTGGCGCTGGCGCCCAAATCGAATGCGCTCTACACCGCCTACGGCAAGGTGCTGGAGGATGTGCATGCGACGCGCGCCGAGCCGGTGCCGCTGCATCTGCGCAACGCGCCGACGGGGCTGATGAAGGGCCTGGGCTACGGCCGCGGCTACCAGTACGCGCACGACCTGGAGGCGAAAGTCGCGGCGATGGAATGCCTACCGGACAACCTGCGCGGGCGGCGCTATTATGAACCCGGCGAGCAGGGCTGGGAAAAGCGCATCCGTGAGCGACTGGAGGAATTGGAGAAAACGAGGCGGCCCGATACCGACCGGTGAAGCCGATCATGCCGCCCCGGCAGGTCGTCGCGAGTTGCAGACGGATCTCCGGTCGGCGATGAAAAAGCGGCAAGCCGAAGAGGGGGTGGTGCTCCGAGCCCTGAGTACCGCCATGGGTAATGCCGAGGCGGTCGATTTCCCACCCGGACCACAGGCCCAAACCGAAGTGGAACGCCGGGAGCTTGGGGCTGCCGATGTGGCTGGGATCGCGCAGCGGATGCCGCAATTGCCCGCGCAGAGGCGGCGATTGTGGGGTGCTATTTTGGCAGCTGAGGATTGGCGGGGTCGGACGCGGACTGCTGGCGTCGCCTGATGGGGCAGCAGTGACAGCCGTTTCGGAACGTATGGACGATTTTTTATTGTCGTGCCCTGAGCCGCGTTCTGACAGCGCTGGTCATTGTAGCTTCGTGAAGCTACAATAGGCATATGACGACGGTGGGGTTGCGAGAGTTGAAGAACCGGCTGGCTGAATACATCCGCGAGGTGAGAGCGGGTGGGGCGGTGGTGGTGACCGATCGCGGGGTGGTGGTGGCGGAAATCGTGCCGCCGGGAGGGGTTGTGGCCCGTGCGGCCGCGACCCCTGGGCTGGCGGCGCTCGCCGCGAGGGGAGAGGTGACGCTGGGCGCGCCCAATGACCCGAGTGTCTACCCGGAGCTTCCCCCGCTGCTGCGTCCGGGCCGAGCTGCGGAATTGCTTGACGAGGAGCGCGGGGAGCGTTGAACGTTTACGCGGAGTCGAGCGCTGTGCTGGCGTGGCTGCTCGGTGAGGCGCTTACTGCGCAGGTACGCGAGGTACTGCAGCGCGCCGAAATTGTTGTCGCGTCGGAACTTACGTTGGTGGAAGTGGACCGGGTGCTGGTACGCAGTCTAGCGTTGGGCGAGTCGACCGAGGCAGCAACCGCAGCGCGGCGCGCTCAAATGCAAGAGGCCGCCAGCCGCTGGCAGGTACTCCATGTGACTGACGGGATCATGGCACGAGCGCGGCGGGCGTTCCCCTCCGAGCCGGTGCGAACGCTGGATGCGCTACACCTGGCTTCGGCGCTCGAAGCCGCCGCAGCCGTGAGCGGCTTGGAGCTATTGAGCCTGGACGCGCGGGTGCGGCGGTCGGGGGAGTTGCTTGGGTTCCGGCTGCAGCCGCTGGGTTAGCTTCGGGGGTCGGGGTCTGGGGGCTAGACCGCATCGCCATTGGTTGCGGCGGTGAAGCGCGGGTGAGTTGCTGGAGGAGGAGTGGGGGAGAGTGAGGCGGGCGGTTGAGGCGGGCGACCGCCGCGGGGGCGGCGGTCGTGCGCGGGGGTGCAGCTAGGCTTCGGGGGTGGGGGCGGCGTCGGCGGCGGATTCGTCGCCGGTGGACTCGCGGGCGATGGTGATGGCGAGTTCGGCTTTGACGTCGCGGAAGAGGTGGAGGGTGACTTTGTGGTCGCCCAAGGATTTGAGCGGGTCGGGAAGGTCGATCTTGCGGCGTTCGAGGTCGAAGCCGCGTTCGGCGAGGGAGTGCATGATGTCCATCGAGGTGACGGAGCCGAAGAGGGCGTCTTTTTCGCCGGCGCGGCGCTCGAAGACCAGTTTGACCTGGGCGAGCTGAGCGGCGAGGGCCAAGGCGGCGTCGCGGTCGCGGGCTTCGCGGCGGGCGGCGGAGGCGCGCATCTGCTCGATGTTGCGCAGGTTGGCGGGGTTGGCGGCGATGGCCAGGCGCTGGGGCAGGAGGAAGTTGCGGCCGTAACCGTCGGCGACCTTGACCACGTCGCCTTTGCGGCCGAGCTTTAAGACATCTTCTTTGAGAATGATTTCCATGGCTATATCTCCGCGGCGAAGGGCAGCAGGGCGATCTGGCGCGCCTGCTTGATGGCGCGGGTGAGATGACGCTGGTGCTGGGTGCAGGTGCCGGTAATGCGGCGGGGAACGATTTTGCCGCGCTCGGCGACAAACTGCTGCAGCAAGCGGTAATCTTTGTAGTCGATCTTGTCGATGCGATCGACGCAGAACTTGCAAACTTTGCGGCGGCGGGTGAATTGCTTTTTGGGGCCTCCGGAGCTGCTGCGGCCCGCGGGACCGGAGGTAGGGCGTTTTCCATCAGTCATGGCATGATCCTCGATTCTGAAATGGGTTAGCTGGCGAGGGCTCCATCGCCTTCGCCTTCGCCGCGACCTTCCATGGCGGCGGCGGGATCGTCATCGGCGTGGCCGGCGCTCTCGGGACGCGCGGGGCGGCGCTCGAGGCGGGCGGCGCGATGACGGCGGCGCTTTTCGAGCCGCTTTTCCAGCTCGTCGGTGCGCACCGCGAGATACTTGATCACCGGCTCGGCGATGCGGAGGCGGCGCTGCAGCTCCCCAATGGGTTCCGAGCCGGCGGATTCCAGCTCGAACAGGACATAGTTGCCCTCGCGGAAGCCGCGCACGCGGTAGGCGAGCCGGCGGCGGCCGAGCTTGTCGACTTTACGGACGGTGGCGCCACTGGCGTTGGCGGCGGATTCGAAGCCGGCGACCAGTTGGTCGGCTTCTTCGTCCACCAGGTCGGGGCGCACGATAAAGATCACTTCGTAGGTTCGATTCATTCTGTTTCTCTCTGCTTCACGTTGTACCGTGTCATCGCCGCGGCGATGCCATCTTTCAAAACCAACTCCACCACATCGGCCGCGGTGGCCGCGGTCTGCAAGGCTTCCTGCGTCTGCGCCTTGCTCCAGCGGTGCAGCACAAACTCCACCCGGTCCGCAATCGGATGGCCGGGGTCGATGCCCAGGCGCAACCGCGCAAACTCCGTCGTTCCCAAACGCGCGACCACCGACCGCAGGCCGTTGTGGCTGCCGGCCGAGCCGCGCTCCCGGAGCCGGAGGGTGCCAAAAGGCAGATCCAGCTCATCACAAACCACCAACAAATCCGCCACCGCTTCCTTGCCGATCAACTGGGCGATGGCGTCGCCGCTGAGATTCATATAGGTCAGCGGCTGGGCGAGCCATACGGGCTTGCCCTGTAACTGCCCGCGTGCTGTCAACGCCTGGCATTCGCGGGTGCGAAGCCGGACGCCGGCGCGGCGCGCCAATTCGTCTACCACCATGAAACCGAAGTTGTGAGGCGTCGCCTCATACTCGGCTCCCGGATTGCCGAGTCCCACCACCAGATACGGCGCATCGGGATCAGGGCTCGCCGGCATGGGTGGCTACTTCTTCTTCTCCTTCTTCTCCTCGGCTCCCTTCTCGGAACCCTTTTCGGCGGCCTTTTCGGCGCCGGGCTCTTCCTCAGCCTTCCCCTTCTTGATGACTTCCGGTTCAGCCGTAGTGGCGGCAGCTTCCGCCGGCGTGGGCTCAACCACTTCCTTGATGGCGATGACGTGGACGACGACGCGATCGGCTTCCGTCAGCACGCGGCGGTTGGCGCCGACCTGCAGATCGGAGACCCGCAGGGTCTGACCGATGGAAAGATTGGAGACATCCACCAGCACCTGCTCGGGGATGTCGCTGGGCAAGCACTCGATTTCGATTTCGCGGGTGACCAGTTCGAGAATGCCGCCCTGGGTCTTGACGCCCACAGCCTCGCCCTGGGGATGCACGGGAATGCGCACGCGGATGGCCTGATCCATGGCGATGCGCTTGAGATCGACGTGCAAGAGGTGGCCCTTCAGCGGCTCGCGCTGCCAGTCGACCACCATGACGGCGGTGGTTTCGCCGCCGGCGACGGCCAAATTGAAAATGGTGTTGTGTCCGGACTCGGAATGGAGGATGCGGCCGACGGCTTTGGGGTCGACGCTGAGGCTGATCGCCTCCTGGCGGGCGCCGTAGAGGGTCGCCGGGATGCGGCCGGCGAGGCGCATCTGGCGCGCCGGACCTTTACCACGCGTGGCGCGGGTTTCGGCTTCGAGAGTTACAGAAATCGGCATAACGAATGACTCCTAAACAAACAGCAAACTGACCGAGGTCTCGTCGTGAATAGAGCGGATGGCGGCGGCCATCAGACCGGCGATGCTCAACACCTGGATGCGCGCCCGCGCCTGCGAAGTCTCGGGCAAGGGAATGGAATTGGTGACGACGACGCGCTCGATGGGCGATTTTTCGAGGCGCTCGACGGCGGGACCACTGAGAACGGCGTGGGAGGCGCAGGCGAGCACGCGCTTGGCGCCGTTGCGGATCATGGCGTCGGCGGTTTTCACCAGCGTGCCGGCGGTGTCGATGATGTCGTCGAGAATGACGACGGTGCGATCCTGCACGTCGCCGATGACGTTCATGACTTCACTCACGTCCATAGCGACGCGGCGCTTGTCCACGATGGCGAGGGCGGCATCGAGCTTCTTGGCGAAGAAGCGGGCGCGCTCGACGCCGCCGGCATCGGGGGAGACGATGGTGAGATCGGGCAGGTCCATGCGGCGGAAGCAGTCGACCAGCACGGGCGAGGCGAAGAGGTGATCGACGGGGATGTTGAAAAAGCCCTGAATCTGGGGGGCGTGCAGGTCCATCAACAGGGCGCGGTGGGCGCCAGCGGTGGTGAGCAGATCGGCGACCAGCTTGGAGGAGATAGGCACGCGGGGCTTGTCTTTACGATCCTGGCGGGCATAGCCGAAATAAGGGATGACGGCGGTGATGCGGCGGGCGGAGGCGCGCTTGAGCGCGTCAATCATCAGCAACAGCTCCATCAGGTGGATATCCACGGGATCGCAGGTGGGCTGGACGACGAAGACATCGGCGCCGCGGACGTTTTCGAGGATCTGAACGTAGTTTTCGCCGTCGCTGAAGCGGGTGAGGCGGCATTGGCCGGGCTCGATGCCGAGGTGGTTGCAGATCTCGGCGGTGAGCGCGGGATTGGAGGTGCCGCTGAAGATCTTCAGCTTGTCGTCCGGGTGCGCCTTGCGCGGGCCGCGGGAGGGCTGCGTCTTGTCCGCCTTGTCTGCCGATTGCGCCACTTTCATAGGACTGGTAGCCATACAGTATTTCAGTGTCTCAGTACATCAGTATTTCAGTTACTGACGAACGCTCTTGGCTGGGGCGTTAGGATTCGAACCTAAATGCCATGCTCCAAAGGCATGTGTCCTGCCATTGGACGACGCCCCATCAACTCTCGAACTGCACACCGTGCTGAACCACGCGGCGGGGCACGAAGCGCGCACGCCAAGTACAATGGCGGCGCGCCAAGGCTGTGGCCACGGCTTTGGCCGGCTCGGCACGGCTGAACAAGCCGAACTGAGCGGCTCCGCTGCCGGTCAACCCGACCCAGGCGGCGGAGGTGCGGCAAAGCTGGCGGTGAATGCGCGGAAAGTCTGGGGAAAGAGAGAGGACTCCAGCGAGGAAGTCGTTCTCGATTCCGGCATGGACTTTCGGCTCTTGCGAGCCGCGGTTCCGTAACGTGCGGAACGCCGGCAGCACCTGGTCAACCAGGCTGCAGAACTCCATTAGTGTACTGGAACGGACCTTTTCCGTCAATTGGGCGCGGTGGCGGCGGTCCCAGTCGGCAAAAGCGGCAGGGGTAGCCAGACCCGAGGTGCTGGCGGAGCGGGGCATGGCCAGGATGCAGTGCCAGGGGGCGAGATCGGGCAGGGCGTAGACTTCATCGCCACGGCCGAGGCCGAGAACGGTGCCGCCGAGGAGGAACAGGGGCACGTCGGAGCCGAGCTCGCGGGCGAGGGCGAGCAGGTCGCCGAGGGCCGGAGGGCGGCGCGCGGCGCGGGCGAGCATTCGCAAAACGGCGGCGGCATCGCTGGAACCACCGCCGAGGCCGGCGCCGAGAGGGATTAGCTTGTGGAGCGTAATGGCGATGGCGCCAGGGATGGCGAAGCGATGGGCTGCCAACTCAGCGGCGCGGACGGCGAGATTGGCGCGGCCGGTGGGGATGGGCAGGCCCGTGGTGGTGAGGGTGACGCCGCGGCCACGGTGGAGGGTTAGCTCGAGGCGGTCGGCGAGGGAGATGGTCTGGAAGACGGTGCGGAGCTCGTGAAAGCCGTCGGAACGGCGGGCGAGGATCTTCAGTCCCAAATTGATCTTGGCGTAGGCGTGGGCGGTGGCGTACATGGGCGATGACCAGAAGCCAAAGCTAGTAGAATCGGGGCATGGACGCAATAGCCACGCTGACGGCGCGGGAAATTCTGGACTCGCGGGGCAATCCGACGGTGGAAGCAGACTTGACGCTGGAATCGGGAGCGCGGGGGCGGGCGGCGGTACCGAGCGGGGCGTCAACGGGCGAGCATGAGGCCGTGGAGCTGCGCGATGGCGACCCGAACCGCTATGGCGGCAAAGGGGTTACGCGGGCGGTGGCCAATATTAACCAGACGCTGGGACCGGCACTGGTAGGGCACGACGGAGAAGACCAGACGGCGCTGGACCACCGCCTGATCGAACTGGATGGGACGCCAAACAAATCACGGCTGGGCGCCAACGCACTGCTGGCGGTGTCGATGGCGGCGGCGCGGGCGGCGGGGAATGCCCACGGCTGGCCGCTGTACCGTTCGCTCGGTGGGCTGAACGCGCGGACGCTGCCGCTGCCGATGATGAACATTCTGAATGGCGGCGCGCACGCCGACAACAACGTGGATTTTCAGGAGTTCATGGTGATGCCGGTAGGGGCGCTGCGATTTTCCGAGGCGTTGCGCTGGGGCGTGGAGGTGTTTCATGCGCTCAAGGCGGTGTTGAAGAAGCGCGGCTATGTCACGGCGGTGGGCGATGAGGGCGGGTTTGCGCCGAGCGTGAAGAGCAATGAGGAAGGCATTGAGGTGGTGCTGGAGGCGATCGCCAAGGCCGGTTATAAGCCCGGAGAGCAGATCGCGATTGCGCTGGATCCGGCGGCGAGCGAGTTTTATGACGCGGCGGCGAAGCGATATGTCTTCAAGAAATCGGACCAGCGGTCGCTGACGGCGCAGCAGATGGCGGAGTTCTGGGCGGGGTGGGTGCGGCAGTATCCGATTGTGTCGCTGGAAGACGGCATGGCGGAGGATGACTGGGAGGGCTGGAAGGCACTGACGGAGAAGCTGGGCGCGCAGATTCAGCTGGTGGGCGACGATTTGTTCGTCACCAACCCGGAACGATTGCGGCGGGGGATTACGGCGGGCGTGGCGAACTCGATCTTGATCAAGCTCAACCAGATCGGAACGGTGACGGAAACACTGGAGACGGTGCGGCTGGCGGCGGAGAATGGCTACAGCAGCGTGATTTCACACCGGTCGGGGGAAACGGAAGACACGTTTATTGCCGATCTGGCGGTGGCGACTAACGCGGGGCAAATCAAGACGGGATCGGCGAGCCGGACCGATCGCGTCGCCAAGTACAACCAGCTTCTGCGGATTGAAGAAGAGCTGGGCGCGGCCGCAAGGTTTCCTGGACGCGCGGCGCTGGCGAGGAGTCAGGGGCCAGGAGCCGGGGGCCAGGGTTGAGCGCGCAGCCGGTGGTGCTGGCGATTCTGGATGGCTGGGGATTTGCGCCGCCGGGACCGGCGAACGCGATTGCGCTGGCGCGGAAGCCGGTGTACGACCGGATGCTGCGGCGCTATCCGAACACGCTGATTCACACCTCGGGCCCCTACGTGGGTTTGCCGGAAGGACAGATGGGCAACAGCGAAGTGGGGCATCTGAACATCGGCGCCGGGCGCGTGGTGAAGATGGATATCACGCGCCTCGATGAGGCGATTGCCGACGGCAGTTTTTTTAAAAACGCCGCGCTGCTGGGGGCGATGCGGCACGCGCGCGCGGGACAGCAACTGCATTTGCTGGGATTGTGCAGCGATGGGGGTGTGCATGCGCACCTCAACCATTTATATGCGCTGCTGCGGATGGCGAAGCAGGAGGGGGTGGAGCGGGTGTGGGTGCATGCCTTCACCGATGGGCGCGACACACCGCCGCACTCGGGGCGCGAATACCTCGAGCAGATCGAGCAGAAGATGCGGGAGTACGGCTGCGGGGCAATCGCAACGGTAAGCGGGCGGTACTACGCGATGGACCGGGACCAGAGGTGGGAGCGGATCAAGCTGGCAGTTGAGGCGATGGTGCATGGCGCCGGACCGACGGCCATGTCGGCGACGGCGGCGCTGACGGCTTCCTATGAGCGCGGCGTGACGGATGAGTTCGTGGTGCCGGCGGTGGTGGGCGAGGGACGGATCCGGGACGAGGATGCGGTGATCTTTTTTAACTTCCGGGCCGACCGGGCGCGGCAGACGACCAAGGCGCTGACGCGCAGCGGCGAGGCGCCGGCCGGGCTGGATACGGTGATTCCGCCCAGTTCGGTGCCGCAGCGGCTGCATTACGTGTGCATGACGCGGTACGACAAGACGTTTACGCTGCCGGTGGTGCTGCCGCCGGAGGCGCTGGAGCACATTCTGGCGCAGGTGCTGGCGGAGCGCGGGCGGCGCAACCTGCGGGTGGCGGAAACGGAAAAGTACGCGCATGTGACCTACTTCTTCAATGGCGGAATCGAAAAGCCGTTTGCCGGCGAGGAGCGGACGCTGGTGCCGTCGCCGAAGGTAGCGACTTACGATTTGAAGCCGGAGATGTCGGCCGCGGGTGTGGCGGAGGCGGTGGTGAAAGGGATGGCGAAGGGCGCGTTTGACCTGATCGTGGTGAACTTTGCCAATGCCGACATGGTGGGACACTCGGGCAAGATTGAACCGACGGTGAAAGCGGTGGAGACGGTGGACGGCTGCCTGGGCGAGATCGAAGCGGCGCTACAGCGCAAAGGCGGGGCGATGCTGGTGACCGCCGATCATGGCAATGCGGAAGTGATGCGAATGCCGGATGGGAGTCCGCATACGTTTCATACGACCAATCCGGTGCCGCTGATTCTGGTGGCGGAGCCGGAAGCCGGCCAGGCGCCGGTGCGGCTGCGCCACGATGGGTCGCTGCGCGACCTGGCGCCGACGCTGCTGGGGATGCTGAAGCTGCCGGAGCCGCCGGAGATGACGGGAAGGGATTTGAGGATCCGCTAGATGGAAAAACTGGATTTACGCGAGAAGGGTGGGAATCAGCAGTACTCGGAGCGGCGGTTGTTCATGCAACTGCTGGCGTTCGGGAACTGCACCATTGTGCCGGGACTGCGGCGGGCGCTGCTGGCGAGCGAAATGGAAGGCGTGCTGTACGAGGATGTGAACGACCCGAATGGGGTGGGGCTGCTGACGTGGAGCGAAGATCCGGCGTTTTTCGTGACCACGTTGCGGGAGTTTTTGCAGGCGCCGCCGTTCAACGAGCTGACGTTCAAGCCGGAGTACACGATGCTGGGGCACACCTACGGGATCGGATTCGAGCCCGATCTGAAGGACGTTTTGCTGGACAAGCCGCGGCGGTCGGTGACGGAGGCGGCGCATCCCTGGGCGGTGTGGTATCCACTGCGGCGGGCAGGAGCGTTTGCGGCGCTCGATCCCAAGGATCGGGGCGCGATCCTGAGTGAGCACGGGGCGATCGGGCACGCGTTTGGGACGGCGGGGTACGCACAGGATATCCGGCTGGCGTGCACGGGACTGGACCGGAACGATAACGACTTCGTGATTGGGCTGGTGGGGGAGAAGCTGCATCCGCTGGCGGCATGCGTGCAGGCGATGCGGAAGACGCGGCAGACGGCCAACTTCATTTCGCAGATGGGGCCGTTTTTTGTGGGGCGGGCGGTGTGGCGGGCGATGAAGACGGGAAAGCTATAGCAAATCGCGGGGACGAGCGGCGATGTCGGGGAAGGCGCGGAGTATCGCTTGATCAAACGTTACTAACGGGCAGCCGCGCCGTTCGGCGAGTTCGACGAACAAGGTATCGTAAACGGCAACGCCGGAATCGGCGGCGCGAGCTAGAGCCCTGATCCAAAGGCTGGAAATCACGGTGGTGGTGATGGGCAATGCTTTTGCCAGAGTGAGCCGCTCCTGCGCACGCTCGAAACTGATCAGTCCTGCGCGCAGGTTCGTCCAGAAGACATTGGCCAGCTCCGCCTGCCAGTGCGCCGGCGCCAGAACGCGTTTCACCGATCGCCACATGGGCTCCACTTCGTAGAGAAAGGGTTCAGTGCCGAGCAGGAGATAGGCAATAACATTGGTGTCCGCCACCACCTGGGTCAGCATTACGGACGGCCCACTCGCTTCCAAGCGTCAATTTCCTCGGCTGTAGGTGCGCGCACCTGATGACGGCGAGATTCGGCGATGGCGCGGAGGAGGGCGTCGCGGTCACGATATCGCTCCTGGAGACATGCGCGAGCTTCCTGCTCCATGGAGGTGCCATTGCGACGGGCGGCTTCCTTCATTTCCTTGACGGTTTCGTCAGGCAGGTTGCGGATGGTGATGGTGGCCATGACAGCATCATGCTAGCACTTTTTCGGGGCTGAAAAAGGGGCAGGGCTGGGCTATGCTCGGGTGTCGGCTTTTCCAGGAGAGCAAACCATGGTGCGACGGATGTTGTTGATACTGGCTGCCTTTGCGGTAGCCGCGGCGGCGCAAACAGTGAACCCGGCGCTGTATTCGGGGATGAAATGGCGGATGGCGGGGACGTTCCGCGCCGGGCGCACGGTGGCGGTGTCAGGGAATGCGGGGCAACTGGACACCTACTATATGGGCGCGGTCGATGGCGGAGTGTGGAAGTCGAACAACGACGGCACGACGTGGGAGCCGATTTTCGACCACGAGCCGGTGGCGTCGATCGGGGCGATTGCGGTGGCACCGTCCGACCCGAACATCATCTACGTGGGTACGGGCGAGGCGGATCCGCGGTCGCAGTTCTCCGAGGGCGCCGGGATGTTCAAGTCCAGCGATGGCGGCCAGACGTGGACGCGGATTGGACTGGAAAAGACCAAGCAGATTGGGCGGATCGTGGTGGATCCGCATGATCCGAACAGGGTGCTGGTGGCGGCGTTGGGGAACGTGTACGCGGCGACGCCGCAGCGGGGCGTGTACCGCTCGAGCGACGGCGGGCAGACGTGGACGAAGGTGCTGTTCACGGACGACAACACGGGCGCGATTGACCTATCGATGGATCCGGAAAACCCGCAGGTGCTTTATGCGGCGCTGTGGGCGACGCGGCGTCCGCCCTGGACGGTGTATCCGTCGTCGCACGAACCGGGCAGCGGGCTGTATAAGTCGACCGATGGCGGCAGCACCTGGACGCATTTGAGCGACGGATTGCCGGCCGATCCGGGACGGATCGGGGTGGCGGTGGCGCCGACGGATTCGAACCGGGTGTACGCGATGGTGGATGCGGGCGCGAAAGAGGGCGGATTTTACCGGTCGGATGATGCGGGTGCGACCTGGAAGCTGATGGACACCGACAAACGGGTCTGGAACCGGGGGTGGTATTTCGAGTCGATCACCGTCGATCCGAAAGATGAAAACACGGTGTTCGCAATCAACACGTCGGTGTACCGGACGACCGATGGCGGGGCGAATTTCACCGTGTTCCGGGGCGCGCCGGGCGGAGATGATTATCACCAGCTTTGGATCAACCCCAGCGACCCCAGCCATATGGCGTTGGCGAGCGATCAGGGCACGATTGTGACCGTGAATGGCGGCAAGAGTTGGAGTTCGTGGAACAACCAGCCGACGGCGGAGATCTACGACATCACCACCGATAACCGCTCGCCTTATTGGATCTACGGGGCGCAGCAGGACAGCAACAACAACGGCGGCGCGGCGGCGAGCGCGGGGCCGGGCGGCACGCGCGCGACTTTCGGCACGGGATGGGCAGGGGAATGCGCGGCCGGCGAGAGCGGCGGGATCGCGGCGAATCCGCTGGCCAAGGATCAGATTTTCGGCGGGACGGTGGCCAAGTGCACTCCGGCTTCGGGGGAGCGGCACGACGTATCGCCGCTGCTGGCGTATCCGGGGCAGAACTTCCGGAAGACGTGGACACTGCCGGTGGCGTTCTCGATGGCGGACAAACATGAGCTTTTCTTCGCCAACCAGTTCTTATTCCAGACCGTGGACGGGGGGAATTCATGGCGGAAGATCAGCCCGGACCTGACACGCGAGGATCCGGGGATTCCGGCGAATCTGGATGCGGCGACGGCCAAAGATACAACCTACGCGGAACGGGCGTACGGGCCGCGCTGGGGCGTGATTTATACAATTGCGCCTTCGCCGCTGCTGGCGCATGAGATCTGGGTGGGAACCGACGATGGCTACATCCAGGTGACGCGGAACGACGGCGCGACGTGGCATAACGTGACGCCGCCGGAGCTGACGCCCTGGAGCAAGGTCATCCAGATGACGGCGTCGTATTCGAATCCGGAAGAAGCGTTTGCGGCGGTCGACCGGCACCGGCTGAATGACAACCGCCCTTATATTTACCGCACACGGGACGGCGGAAAGACGTGGACGAAGATCGTGAACGGGATTCCGGAGGGTCAGTATCTGCAGTCGCTCACGGCCGATCCGGCGCGCAAGGGGATGCTGTTCTGCGGCACCAACCTGGGCGTGTATGTGTCGTTCGACGACGGCACGCAGTGGCAGTCCCTGCGGCTGAACATGCCGCCGGTGGAGATTCGCGGGTTTGCGTTCCACGGCAAATCGCTGGTGATCGCCACGTTCGGGCGCTCGTACTGGACGCTGGACGACATCAGTCCGCTGCGACAGGCGCGGGCGTCGATGAACGACGCGGCAGCGGTGCTGTACAAGCCGGAGCCGGCGGAGCTGGCGGCCGGGAGCCACCGCTCTTACGGCGGGGCGAATACGCCGCAGGAGACCGCGAACCTGGATCCGATGCTGGTGGTGTCGGCGGCGGCGCCGCCCTCCGGCGCGGTGATTCATTACTATTTGCAGTCGGACAGCGGGCCGGTAACGCTCGATATCCTGAATCGCGCCGGCACCGTGGTGCGGCATTACAGCAGCGCGGAGCCGGTGTTCCATGTAGACCCGAACACGTTGACGGTGGCGCCGGAGTTTGCGGCGGCGCTGCCGGTGCTGAGCGCAGCGGCGGGGTCGCACGAGTGGAGCTGGGATTTGCGTGAGGTGAAGCCGGGCGCCGGCCCAGGCGGCGGGCGGGGCGGATTCTTCGCGCGCTTCTTTGGCAGCGGCGGCACGCCGGCGGCGCCGGGCGCGTACACCGTGCGGCTGACGGCGAACGGACATCAATACACGCAGCCGCTGGTGGTGACGGCCGGGCCCGGGGTTCACTACTCGGCGGCGGCGATGGCGGCGCAGGCGCAGCTTGCGGACCAGATTCAGGCGGTGCAGAGCAAGGTTTCGGCGGCGCGGCGTGAAGCGGGCGCGGTGTATGCCAAGCTGACCCGGCTTGCGGCGCAGGCGGGCGACAACAGCACGCTGGCGGCGTCGATCGCGGCGCTGAGTGAGAAGGCCCATGCGATCGAGGGGTTTGCAGCGGCGTCGCCGAATCCGGATGCATCGGGAGAAGGCGATGCGGTGCCGGCGCCGACCAGCCTGACGGGGCTGGAGGGCATCCTGCGGCAGCTTGCCGGCGCGGCGCACAACGGCTACGACGCTCCCTACGAAACCGTGCGGCAGGGCTTCGCCAAGGCCAACGTGATGGCGGAGGCGGAGCTGGCGAAGTGGAACCAGCTCAAGACGCATGACCTGGTGGCGCTGAACGAGCAACTGCAGAAGGCGAACCTGGGGACGGTGAGCGTCAGCAGCCGGGAATAAGCTAGTCAGCGGGTCAGCTAGTCAGCTAGTCAGCTAGGCAGAATTGCCCGGAAGCGCGGGGCGATGCCGCCGATGTCCGCGATAGGCGCATCTAAATGCGTCATGAAGAGGCGGCGAGGCGGGAGTGGTTTTCTGTGGCTAGCGGGAGGAGTGGCAGCGGGGACGGCGATCGGCTGGATGACGGCGCCGCACCGCGGGGGCTGGACGCGGAACCAGGCGCGACAAAAAATGGGCCATTGGTATCGCGCCAGTGTCCGGCGGATGCGCAAGCGCGGACGCGATCTTGAGAACCGGGTGCAAGGGGGGGTGGCCGAATTACGGGAGGTCTGGAGCGGGCGCGAGCATTACGTGGACGCGAATACGCTGACCGACCAGGTGCATACCGCCATCGGGCGCGAGTTCGCCGAGCTGCTGCCGCATATCAATCTAAACGCCGTCGGACACACGATTTATCTGCATGGGTACGTGCGCGAGGCCGAGCAGCGGGAACGGCTGATGGCGGCGATTTGTGGGGTGGACGGGGTGGAAGAGGTGAGCGCGGCGGAACTGCGGGTGCAGCCATGGCGCGAGCCAAGGGGTGATACGTTCGTAGTGCCAGAAACGGACCAACGGGAGGCGAGCGCGCCAGCGCCGCCGGCATCCAGACCGCGCCGGCGCAACCCATCCGCACCGGCGTAATCCAACTTGCGGCAAGATAGAGCGCATGTGGAAAGAATTTCGCGCTTTTATCTTCAAAGGCAATGTGGTTGATCTGGCGGTGGCGGTGGTGATCGGCGCCGCGTTTGGCGCTGTCATCACCTCGCTGACGAAGGACATCCTGACGCCGCTGATTGCAGCGATCGTGGGGAAGCCGGATTTCTCCCGGTTTCACCTGGTGCTGAACAACAGCAACATCACGTACGGGCTGTTCATCAACGCTCTCATTGCCTTCATCCTGATCGGGGCGGCGGTGTATTTCTTTGTGGTCGCACCGATGAACTCCATGCTGCGGCGGCTGCACGGGCCGGCGGCGGACACGCCACCGACGACCAAGAAGTGCCCGGAGTGCCTGAGCGACATTCCGGTGGAGGCGCGGCGGTGCGCGCACTGCGCGCAGCCGGTGGGGCCGGCGACGGCGGCTCCGGCAAGCTAGAGCGCGCGTTCACCTGGGCGCGTGGCAGACGCACGGTGCGTGCGCCGAGAGCGGGTTGTGTCCGCGGGATGCGCGCGGCGCCAGGTGGAGTGGGGCTGCTAGAAACGGAGGCGACGCTTGGGGTACGCAAAAAGCGAGTCAGGGGAAAAGTGATAGCGTGGTCTTATGGCTTCTGGGCGGCGGGTGCTGCTGGTCGCGACGACGACGGGCTATCAGACGGAAAGCTTTCGCAAGGCGGCCGAGGCGCTGGGGGTGGAGTTGGCGCTAGGCACGGACCGCTGCGACAAGCTGCTGGATCCGTGGGGCGATCACGCGGTAGCGATCAAGTTCAATGATGTGAAAGGGGCGCTGGAGGCGCTGCGGGCGCGAGGGCCGTTCGCCGGGATTGTGGCCTCGGGGGACCGGGCGGCGGTGATGGCGGCGAAGGTGGCGGAAGGGCTGAAGCTGCCGTTTCATCCTGCGGCAGCGGCGGT
Organism: Acidobacteriota bacterium; assembly: GCA_004299485.1. Classification (NCBI taxonomy): domain Bacteria; kingdom Pseudomonadati; phylum Acidobacteriota; species Acidobacteriota bacterium. The sequence goes on along the minus strand of SCQP01000016.1, from coordinate 138,184 downwards.
GTTGTGCCACGACAAGCTGGCGTTCCGGGAGGCGATGAAGGCGGCAGACCTGCCGACGCCGTGGGTACAGAAATTCAAGCTGGATACCGTACCGGCAGTTGCCGCGGCGGCGGTGAAGTATCCGTGCGTGCTGAAGCCGGCGATTTTGTCGGGCAGCCGGGGGGTGATCCGGGCGAATAACGCGGAAGAGTTTGCGGCGGCATTTGAGCGCATCCGGCAGATATTGATCGACCCCAGCATCCGGCAGTGGCGCGATCCGGGCGGGGACTGGATTCTGGCGGAAGGCTATATTCCCGGGACCGAGTACGCGCTGGATGGCTGGATGGCGACGGGCGAGCTGCGGCGCTTTGCGCTGTTCGACAAGCCGGACCGGCTGGAGGGACCGTTTTTCGAGGAGACGGTGTACGTCACGCCGTCGCAGCTCGCGCTGGAGCAGCGGGCGCTGATCTGGGACATGGTGGAAGCGGCGGCGCGGGCGGCAGGGCTGGGACCGGGGCCAATTCATGCGGAAATCCGGCTGGACGGCGACACTGCGTATGTGCTGGAGGTGGCGCCGCGCTCGATCGGCGGACTGTGCGGGCGGGCGCTGCGCTTCCGGCGCGAAGCAGGGATGGGGCCGGATGGGCGGCTGATCTCGCTGGAGGAACTGCTGATCCGGGGCGCGCTGGGCGAGCCGGTGGGATCGTGGCAGCGGGAAGAGCGGGCGGTGGGGGTGATGATGATTCCGATTCCGCGCTCGGGCGTGCTCGACCACATTGACGGGATCGAGAAAGCACGCCAGGTGCCGGGCGTGGAGGCGATCGAAATTACCGCGAAGCTGGGCGAACCGCTGCTGGCACTGCCGGAGGCATGCAGCTACCTGGGATTCATTTTTGTGCGGTCGGTGACGGCGAAGGGGGCGGAGAAGGCGTTACGCGATGCGCACGCGGAGTTGGGGGTGTATATGCGGGAAGCGCTGCCAGTACTGTAGAGAGTTGTCAGTAATCAGTTTTCAGTGATCAGTCGGACGGGGCGCCTGCGGGTGCGGCTCGGCAACGCTGATGGCTGACTGCTGAAAGCTATTTGGCTTTGGTGGGGACGGGGACGAAGCCGGGGGGGAGGGCGGCGCCTTCGCCGAAGAAAAACTGGGCTTTGATAGATCGCGGGCGCCCAGCGCGGCTGCGCCGCGCGGCCCGCTCCTCAAGGCCGCGGATCCGCTGCGCCGGGGGCCCCACGCCCCAGCTCCGCTACTTGGCTTTGGTGGGGACGGGGACGAAGCCGGGCGGAAGGGCGGTGCCTTCGCCGAAGAAGAACTGGGCTTTGATAGATCGCGGGCGCCCAGCGCGGCTGCGCCGCGCGGCCCGCTCCTCAAGGCCGCAGATCCGCTGCGCCGGGGGCCCCACGCCCCAGCTCCGCTACTTGGCTTTGGTGGGGACGGGAACGAAGCCGGGCGGAAGGGCGGCGCCTTCGCCGAAAAAGAACTGCTCGAGTTGTTCCTGAATGAGTTTTTGGGCCTCGGGGGTCCAGGGAGCGAGGCGGTATTCGTTCATGACCATCTTGGCGTGTTCTTTCCAGAGGACCCAGGCTTCGGCGGAGACGTTTTCGAAAATGCGCTGGCCTAAATCGCCGGGCCAAGGTGGTTCTTCGAGGCCGGGCAAGTCGCGGCCCAGCTTCACACAGTGAACGATTCGAGCCATGCTCTTATCATAGACCCGTGCGGATCGTATTTCTCGGAACTCCTGCCTTCGCCGTGCCCACTCTGGAGGCGCTGGTGCGGGCACCAGGCATGAAGGTGACGGCGGTGGTGTGCCAGCCGGACCGGCCCGCAGGGCGGAAAGGGGAATTGCAGGCGCCGGCGGTGAAGCGGGCGGCGGAGAAGCTGTGCATCGAGGTGTATCAGCCGGAGCGGATGCGGGGCGGGGAGGCGCAGGCGTGGCTCGAAGCGCAGCGGCCGGATGCGCTGGCGGTGGTGGCGTTTGGGCAACTGCTGCCGAAGACGATGTTTGGGCTGCCGCGCTGGGGCGCGATCAATGCCCATGCGTCGCTGCTGCCGCGCTTTCGCGGGGCGGCGCCGATCCAGTGGGCGCTGGCGCAGGGCGAAACGGAAACGGGCGTGACAACGATGCGCATCGACGCAGGACTGGACACGGGCGACATTTTGCTGCAACGGGCGCTGGCGATCGGGCCAGAGGAGACGGCGCCGGAGTTGAGCTTGCGGCTGGCGGCGCTGGGGGCGGAGCTGATGGTGGAGACGTTGACGGGTCTGGAGATGGGCAGCGTGCAGGCGCGGCCGCAACCGGAGGGGGCGACGCTGGCGCCGATCTTGCGGCGCGAGGATGGGCGCATTGACTGGAGCTGGACGGCGCAGGCGATCTACAACCGCTGGCGGGGGTTTCGGCCCTGGCCGGGGATTCATGCGCGCTTTCGCGACCGGCAGCTTGCGATTCTGCGCTGCCGGCCAGTGGCGGGAATCGAGGCGGATCCGGGCTGCCTCTTGGAGCGCGCGGGCGCGCTGATGGTGGCCTGCGGCGCGGGCGCCCTGGCGCTGGATGAGGTGCGGCCGGAAGGCCGGCAGGCGATGCGCGGGGCGGATTTTGCCCGGGGCGCGCGGCTTGACCGGTCGGCGAGGCTTCAGTAAAATAGGTGATTCCAATGCCCTTTTTGGATCCGGATCCCGGGTCCCTGTCCGAATCCAGAACAACTGTACAAGCATGGATAAGATTCTTCAGGAGTTAGGCAATTTACTGCTCGGCAGCATTCCGACGATTCTGCTGTTCGTGGCGCTGCAATACTACCTGAAATGGGTGCTGTACCGGCCCTTGCAGCGGACGCTCGACGCCCGGAGCGGGCGGATTGAAGGGCGCAAGGCGGCGGCGGAGGGGATTCTGGCAGCGGCGGAGCAGAAGCTGGCCGGCTATGAAGCCTCGCTACGGCAGCGGCATCTGGAAAACTACAAACTGATCGAGGGCAAGCGGCAGGAGGGCCTGCAGCAAGGGCAGACGCAGATTGCGACGGCGCGGCAGCAGGCGGCGCAGGCGACCGTAGAGGCGCGGCAGCGGCTGGCGGAGCAGTCGAGCGAAGTGCATGCGCAACTGCGCACCACGGCCGAAGGACTGGCGCAACAGATTGTGGCCAAGGTTCTGCGCGGCAACTCCGCGGCGAAACTGGATCAGGCGCCGGGGGTGGGGGCATGAATTTGATGATGCTGGCGGCGTGGGTGCAGGCGATGCCGGATATGCGCAGCATGAGCTGGTGGCTGCCGAGCGGCGCGGCGCGGGATATCGTGTGGTGGGCGGTGTTCAGCCTGAACCTGCTGGTGCTGCTGTGGTTGCTCTGGAAGATGCTGTACGGCGGGAAGAAGTGGAATATTCCCATGATGCTGCGCGGGCGCGGGGAGATGATCCGGCAGGAAATTGAGGGCGCGGAGAAGGCGCACCAGCAGGCGGAAGCGCGGCTGGCGGAGATTGAAACGCGGATCACCAATTTGCCGGCCGAGATTGCCGCGCTGGAAAAAGAGGCGGCGGCGGAAGCGGCGCTCGAGTACGCGCGTGTGGTGGAGGAAAGCCGGCGGGAGGCCGAGCGTATCCTGCTGCTGGGCAAACAGGAAATTGAGGCAGCGTCGAAGCTGGCGCAAAAAGAACTGAAGGGACTGGCGGCGGCGCTGGCGGTGGATTTGGCGGGACAGCAGATCCGCGAGCGGCTGACGCCGGAAGAAGACGAGGCGGTGGTGCGGGCGGCGCTGGCGAGCATGAGCTTCGACAGCGGGCGGCCCAACTAAGGCGCTATGGCAGCCGTGGAACAACGTTACGCGCGCGCGCTGGCCGATCTGGTGGCCAAGGGCGATATGGAAGCCGAGCCGATGCGCGCGGATTTGGCGAAGCTGGCGGCGCTGGTGAGCGCGAGCCAGCCGCTGCGGGCGGTGCTGGCCAGTCCGGCGGTGCCGTGGGAGCGCAAGAAGAAGCTGCTGGATGTGCTGGCGCAGAAGCTGAAGCTGGCGCGGCTGACGCGGAACTTTCTGCTGGTGACGGCGCAGCGCGACCGCATCAGCTATGTGCCCGGGATTGAGAAGGCGTTTGAGCAACTGCTGCTCGATCAGCAAGGCATTGTGACCGCCGATGTAACGAGCGCGCGCTCGCTGTCGGAGGCGGAGCGGGCGGCGCTGGAAAAGGAACTGGAAAAACATCTGGGCCGCAAGCTGCGGGCCCGCTATCGCACCGATCCCGAGCTGGTGGGCGGCTTCCGCGCGCAGGTGGGGGATCAGGTGTACGACGGCAGCATCCGGGGGCGGCTGGCGCGGCTGCGGCAGGCGCTGCTGAGCGCCTAGCGAGGCGCCCGGCGATGGTACGAACGAACTAACCACTAACCACTGACCACTGACCACTCATTATGGCTTCCCTTCGCACTGACGAAATTTCTGAAATCCTGCGGACGCAGATCGAGAACTACGACACCGTGATGGCGGTGGACGAGGTGGGCTCGGTGGTGTCGGTGGGCGATGGCATTGCGCGCATTTACGGCCTGGAAAAGGTCATGGCAGGCGAGCTGGTGGAGTTTCCGCACGGGGTGGCGGGCATTGCCATGAACCTGGAAGAAGACCAGGTGGGCGCGGTGATGCTGGGCGACTACACCGAGATCAAAGAGGGCGACCAGGTGAAGCGGACGCACCGCATCATGTCGGTGCCGGTGGGCGAGGCGCTGATTGGGCGGGTGGTGAATGCGCTGGGACAGCCGATTGACGGCAAAGGCGCCATCGCCACCGAGCAGTTCAACCCCATCGAGCGCATTGCGCCGGGCGTGCTCGACCGCTCACCGGTGAAAGAGCCGATGCAGACGGGACTGAAGGCGATTGACGCCATGGTGCCCATCGGGCGCGGGCAGCGCGAACTGATCATCGGCGACCGGCAGACGGGCAAGACGGCGGTAGCGCTGGACACGATTCTGAACTCGAAGGGCAAGGACCTGATTTGCATTTACGTTGCCATCGGGCAGAAGCGCTCGACGGTGGCGCAGGTGGTGGCGACGCTGGAACGCTACGGAGCGATGGACTACACCATCGTGGTGGCGGCGACGGCGAGCGATCCGGCGCCGATGCTGTACCTGGCGCCGTACGCGGGCTGCGCGATGGGCGAGTACTTTCGCGACTCGAAGCGGCATGCGCTGACGATTTACGACGACTTGTCGAAGCACGCGGCGGCATACCGCGAGATTTCGCTGCTGCTGCGGCGGCCGCCGGGACGCGAGGCGTATCCGGGCGATGTGTTTTACCTGCACTCGCGGCTGCTGGAGCGCGCCAGCAAGCTGAGCCAGGAAAAGGGCGGCGGCTCGCTGACCTCGCTGCCGGTGATTGAGACGCAGGCGGGCGACGTGAGCGCCTACATTCCGACCAACGTGATTTCGATTACCGACGGGCAGATCTTTCTGGACAGCGATCTGTTCAACAGCGGCGTGCGACCAGCCATCAACGTGGGTATATCGGTGAGCCGCGTGGGCGGCAACGCGCAGATCAAGGCGATGAAGCAGGTGGCGGGCACGCTGCGGCTGGCGATGGCGCAGTACCGGTCGCTGGCGGCGTTTGCGCAGTTTGGCAGCGACCTGGACAAGACGACGGCGGCGCAGTTGGCGCGCGGGCAGCGGATGGTGGAGCTGCTGAAGCAGGATCAGTACTCGCCGCTGCCGGTGGAGAAGCAGGTGATCGCGATTTTTGCGGCGACGAACGGGTACTTGGACGACCTGAAGGTGGAACAGGTGCGGCCGTTCGAGGCGGCGCTGTACGAGTTTTTGGACAACGCCAAGCCGGGGCTGGTGACCGAGCTGGGACAGAAGAAGACGCTGGACGACGAGCTGAAGGCGAAGATCCGGGCCGCGCTCGATGAAGCCAAGCAGCGGTTTGCGGCCGAGGAGCAGGCGAGAGCGTAAGGATGCCGAACCTTCTCGACATCCGGCGGCGCATCCGCTCGGTGCGCAACACGCAGCAGATCACGCAGGCGCTGAAGATGGTGTCGGCGGCGAAGCTGCGGCGGGCGCAGGAGCAGGCGCTGGCGGCGCGGCCCTACGCCGAGCAGTTGCACGGCCTGATGGCGGGGCTGGCGGGTTTTCTGGATGCGCAAGAGCTGGCGGATATGCGGCTCGAGGACGAGGAGTGGAACCTGGGGCAGTTGCTCGACCAGCGCGCCGTGCGGCGGCGGCTGCTGGTGGTCGTGACCACCGACAGCGGCATGGTGGGCGGCTTCAACGCCAACGTGCTGAAGGCGGTGGCGGCAGCACAGGCGGAGGGGGCGGGCGTCGAGAACCGTTATTTGTGCGTGGGGCGCAAGGGGCGGGACGCCTTCAAACGGCACCATGCACCGATGCTGGCCGAGCATGTGGGCCTGTTCGCGCATGCGATTCAGCACGAGGCGGCGCGGCAGATTGCCGCCGAGGCGATGCGCGCGTTTGCGACCGGCACAGTGGACGAAGTGCTGGTGATCGGGAATGAATTCAAGTCGGTGTTGCAGCAGGTCGTGGTGACGCGGCGGTTGCTGCCCTTCGCGCTGCCGGAAGCGAAAGCGGCGGGGGAGATGCGGGACTACATTTTTGAGACGGCGCCGGCGCAGCTTATCGGTGCGCTGCTGCCGCGCGCGATTGAAACGCAAATTTACCGCTCCTTGCTGGAGTCGCTGGCGAGTGAGCATGCGGCGCGCATGAACGCCATGGAAGCGGCGACGAGCAACGCCGGGGATTTGATCGACTCTTTGACTTTGCATATGAACCGCGTGCGCCAGGCCGCCATCACCAAGGAAATCATCGAGGTGGTGAGCGGGGCGAGCGCGCTGGGATAAGACGGAATTTTTCGCATGGCCACACCAACTGCAACTGCCACCAACGTCGGACACGTGATTGAGATCACGGGTCCGGTCATCGTCTGCCAATTTCCGGAAGGGTCGCTGCCGCCGATCAACCAGGCGCTGCGCGTGACCTCGAAGGGCTTCGACGTGCCCAACCCGATGAGCATTACCGTCGAGGTGCAGCAGCACCTGGGCGAAGGGCGGGTAAAGTGCATCGCCATGGAAGCGACCGAGGGATTGGTGCGCGGCATGGAGGCGATCGACACGGGCGGGCCGATCATGGTGCCGGTGGGCAACGCCTGCCTGGGGCGGGTGATGAACGTCATCGGGGAGCCGGTGGACAAGCTGGGGCCGATTCAGACGGAGCTGCGCTCGCCCATCCGGCGGCCGGCGCCGTCGCTGGAGGAGCAGTCGACCGAGCTGCAGATGTTCGAGACCGGCATCAAGGTGATTGACTTGCTGGAGCCGTACCTGCGCGGCGGCAAGATTGGCCTCTTCGGCGGCGCGGGCGTGGGCAAGACGGTCATCATCATGGAGCTGATCAACAACATCGCCACCAAGCACGGCGGGGTATCGGTGTTCACGGGCGTGGGCGAGCGCACGCGCGAGGGCAACGACCTGTGGCTGGAGATGTCGGAGTCAGGCGTGATTCACCCCGGTGATTCGGCGAAGAGCAAGGCGGCGCTGATCTACGGACAGATGACGGAGCCGCCGGGCGCGCGGCTGCGGGTGGGACTGACGGGGCTGACGGTCGCCGAATATTTCCGCGACGTCGAAAACCAGGACGTGCTGCTTTTCATCGACAACATTTTCCGGTTCACGCAGGCGGGCTCGGAAGTGTCAGCGCTGCTGGGGCGCATGCCTTCGGCGGTGGGCTACCAGCCCAACCTGGCCACGGAAATGGGCGAACTGGAGGAACGGATCACTTCGACCAAGAACGGATCGATCACGTCGGTGCAGGCGATTTATGTGCCTGCCGATGACTATACCGATCCGGCGCCGGCCACCACGTTCGCTCACCTGGATGCGACCACGAACCTGAGCCGCGCGATTTCGGAAATGGGTATTTATCCGGCGGTGGATCCGCTGGCGTCGTCGTCGCGTATTCTCGATCCACGCATCATCGGGGCCGAGCATTACGGCGTGGCGCAGAAGGTGAAGCAGGTCTTGCAGAAGTACAAAGACCTGCAGGACATCATCGCCATTCTGGGCATTGAGGAGCTGAGCGAAGAGGACCGGCTGACGGTGGCGCGGGCGCGCAAGGTGCAGCAGTATCTGTCGCAGCCGTTCTTCGTGGCGGAGCAGTTTACCGGCTTGGAAGGCAAGTACGTCAAGCTGGCGGACACGATTGCCGGGTTCAAGAAGATCGTCGAGGGCGGCCTGGACGAAGTGCCGGAGCAGGCGTTCTATATGCAGGGGACGCTGGAGGACGTGTACAAGAAGGCCGAAGAGCTGCAGAAGGGCGCAAAGTAGGCGATGGCCGAGACGCTCAAGCTGGTGCTGGTGACGCCGCAGAAGCTGGTGTTTTCTGCCGAGGCGCGCTGGGTGGAGATTCCGGCGACGAGCGGCGAGATGCGCGCGCTGCCGGAGCATGCGCCCACGCTGGGGGAGCTGGGCAAGGGGACGGTGCGGTATGAGGCCGTCGCCGGTGGCGAGCAAAGCGTCGAGGTGACCGGCGGGTTTTTTGAGGTGCTGGGCGATAAGGTGACGCTGCTGGCCGATGCCACTGCGTAAGGAGGGTCGGGGCGATATGCGGCGCGGCGCGGCGTCCTCAGGCGCTCAGGCTCGCACAGGCGCCACTGGCGCCTGTTGCCGTACTTCCGTGTACGCTCCCTCGCCCTCGCTCCTTGTGTCCTTGCGGCGCTTGCACCTCACCCCTCCCGGAGATTTGAATTATGCCGCACGAGAAGCTGCCTAAGGCTTACGTTTCCTGGAGTTCGGGCAAGGACTGCGCGTTTGCGCTGTGCGAGGCGCGGCGGCTGGGGCTGGCCGATATTGTCGGTGTGCTGACTACGCTCAACGAAGTCTACGACCGCGTGGCGATGCACGGGGTGCGGCACGCGCTGCTGCGGCGGCAGATTGCTGCGCTGGGACTGCCGGCGCTGGAGATTCCGCTGCCGAGTCCGTGCAGCAATGAGATTTACGAGGAGCGGATGGCGGCGGCGTGCGAGGGGCTGAAGGCGCAGGGCATCCGGCACGTAATTTTCGGGGATTTGTTTCTGGAAGATATTCGCGCCTATCGCGAAGCGAATTTGGCACGGGCGGGGATGAAAGGGATTTTTCCGCTGTGGGAGCGGCCGACGCGGGCGCTGGCGGAGGAGATGCTGGCGGCGGGGATCGAGAGCTGGATTGTGTGCGTCGATCCGCGCAAGCTGGACGCGCGCTTTGTCGGGCGGCGCTGGGATCGAGCGCTGCTGGCCGAGCTACCGGTGGAGGTGGATCCGTGCGGGGAAAACGGCGAGTTTCACACCTGCGTGACCGCGGGGCCGATGTTCGCGGCGCCTATCGCGGTGCGCGCGGGCGAGGTGGTCGAGCGCGCGGGGTTTGTGTTTGCGGATTTGGCCGCTGCTTCTTGAGCGCAGCCTCGAGCTTGCGGCTTGCCAGAAACTCCTCCAGGACCTTCGTGACGGCGTCTCCGTCGGTTCGTGCCCCGTACATTTTGCGGACGGTTTTGAGGAGATCGGGGTCGAGCCGGAGCGTCTTGCGGCGCTTTTCCGCCATGAAACATTTTAACGCCCCGCTCGCGGAGCCGGTGTCGGTGCCTAGCTAGCCATTTTTGCCGATTTCGGTCATGATGGCTTGTTCGTAGACGCGCGATGGCGGGAGATTGGAGGGGGATGTGAACGCCAGAGCGACCTGATCGACAGTCGTGGTGATCTGCCCGGCTGGGATGATCACTCGCAACGTGCCGGGCGGTTCGGTGCAGCCGAGGTCATACCAGCGGAAGGTCAGTGCGCCAGGTTGGGGAGCGTACTCCAACAGATTGCCGCCGAGCCGCTCGCGAATGCGCTGGTAAACCGGGGTGGGGCAGACGAAGAAAAGCCCCTTTTGGCATAACGGTTCGCGCCTGAGGACGTGTCCCTTATAGATTAGCTGGGGGAGAATTCGCTTTGCGACATTCTCCCAGTTCAAGCCGGCTTTACTCATTCCAGGGAACTCCTCTTCCTTAAGAAGCGCGGACCGCTGGTCGCGATAATTACCGGTTGTGTCGATTGCTTGGACCTCGACTGCGACGAACTCTTCCAGAACTCCGCCGGGCGACAATAGGGCAAGGATCCAGTCGACAAAGTAATTTCCGCCGCCCCGACGCTGGGGCAGTCTCAACTCCTTGCCCCAATGCTTGCCGAAGACCGCGACCACGCGACGGGGAACGGTTGCGGCAGCGCCAGCCGGGAGGAGGTCGAGTCCGGGGCCGAAGGCACCTTCCACAATATCTCGTAGGACTCGGTAGGAGCTGCCGTACAGCCGGAACGGGCAGCAAATCACCGGGTCTGGACGGGTCTGGCGGACGGTGCATGCACCGCTGGGGGCGCCGTCGCTGAGCGTCTTCTCGCATCTTCCATCCAGAAAGGGGCACCAAAGCCTGGATCTCCCCGAGAGTGCGGCCGGGGATCGGTCCGCTGGGTCGTAGCCGAAGAATTCGACTATCTTCAGTGCCATCAGCTCGCCTTCGCGCGACGCCGGGCTTTGGCAAAGCGGTCGGCGAGGGCCCCGGCAATTGCGCGTGCCAACAACGGGGGCACCGCATTGCCGACCTGCTCGTATTGAGCCACACGGGAGCCGAGGAACCGGTACGTGTCGGGGAAGGATTGCAGGCGTGCTGCCTCCCTCACGGTGAGTGCCCGGTCCTGGTCGGGAAGGAAGACAGCGCCCCAGTGCGGGTCGCATTTAGTCATGATGGTCCCAGCCAAGCCGTCGTGACGCAAGCGGCCGTACCGCCGCGTGTGATCGGACTTCCGCGCCTTCTGCATTCCCTTGGGCAGCAGCTCGAAGGGGATGTCCCGCCAGGAGCCGCCCGGTTTGACGTAGCGCAGACGGCGCGCGTTCTGCGATGACAGGCGTGCTGCGAAGTGATTAAACGTCCCTCCCCCACCGTTGCGTAGAGATATTGCGTACTCGCTCTGAGCAGGTTGGTCATACTGGACCACTTCAGCGCCCTGGCCCATCCGCAACCGTGGAAGGTCCGAGATTGCATCACGCACGGTGACGGCAGGGGGGAGGGTCTGTTCCTCCAATGGGAGCGGCCTTAGGGTCATGGTGCGACCGCCTTTGAAATTAGCGCGTGCAACTGCGAAATGAGTTGGCATTGGAGGGGCGGGGGCAGGGCCGGGGCGCGCACCTAAGATGATCAGGCGCCAGCGCTGCTGTGGCACTCCGTAGTGTGCAGCGAAGAGGATTTGGGTCGATACCGCGTAATGCCGCTGTTGGAACTCGGCGATGATCCTCTCGAAGATCTTGCCCTGCGCAAGCGAGAGCATCCCCGGCACGTTTTCGAAGACGAAAGTCTGCGGGGAGAACTCGTCGATGAAGCGGATGAAGTGTGCAAACAGGGCGTTTCGTGGGTCGCCGAGGAACCGCTCAGGCGCATTGATCGAGAACCCTTGGCAGGGTGGACCACCCACAAGCACGGAGAGCTCGCCGCGCATCAAGCGCAGGGCGCGCCTAACCGCGGCCGGATCAACCGCCTCAACGGGTCTGCTCTCGGCCCAGACCTCAGGGTGGTTTGCGCGGAATGTCGAGATAGCTACTTCATTGATGTCGTTCGCGTAAAGGCACCGGAACCGGGCCTGACGGAACCCCTCGGTTATCCCGCCTGCGCCGCAAAACAAGTCGATTGTTGTGGGTGCTGCGTTTTCGGAGCTGGCCAGCATACTTGAACGCAGGATTACACGAAAGGCCCACCATAGGCCAGCCAAAAGTAGGGTGCGGGGGTGCGATGTACGGGGGGACTGTGGCTGGCTCGGGGACCGGGCGCGGCCGGGGCCCGAGCTAGCGGACCTTGGGGTGCCTGCGCGACTCGGCGCGGGAGAGGACGCCCTGGAGGCGGTGCTCAAGTCTCCGTGATCGTGCGGTTTCACATTCCCAGATGACGGAGACGCTCCAGCCTTGTTCGCGGAGGCGCCGTGCATTGCGGCGGTCGCGGAGCTGATTGCCGAGGAGCTTTGGCGTCCAGTAGCTTTTGCGGGACTTGGGGAATCTTCCGTCAACGCAGCGCGCGTGACAATGCCAGAAGCAACCGTGGACGAAGATTGCCTTGCGCAAGCCTGGAAAGACGAGGTCGGGCGTGCCGGGAAGGTCGTGGCGGTGCAGGCGGAAGCGGTAGCCGAGGCGGTGGGCGGCGCTGCGGACTGCGAGTTCGGGCTGGGTATCTTTGCTGCGGATTCGCGCCATGTTGCGGCTGCGGGCGGTGCGCGAGATTGTGTCCATTGCGCTTGATCCTAACGCGCGTTAGCGGCGGACGCAAGTTTTGCGTCCGTTGCAGCCGCGTCGTATTGTTCTGCGCGGAAGCGCGAACGTATAATGGGGGAACTCGGTACTGCAACTTTCTTTGGCGAGCTCACTGCGAGTAACAAATGAACAAAACTGAGGTCTGTGTGTCGGCGGGGGTGTGTGCCTGGCGGGGGGCGAGGCGTGGGCTGGCGCTGGCGCTGCTGCTGGGGCTGGGGGCGGGCGCGGCGGCGGCGCAGGGGTTTACGCTGCGGGGACACGTCGAGAACGGGCGCGGACAGGGGATCGGGGCGGTGACCGTCGCGATGCGGCAGGGGGAGCAGCGGGTGAGTGCAGTGACCGCGGCCGATGGGGCGTTTCAGGTCGAGTTGACGGCGGGGGTGTGGACGCTGGAGGCGGCGCGGGCGGGGGCGAAGCCGCTGGGGTCGGCGGCGCTGACGCTGCGGGCGGGGGACACGCTGACCGTCATCTGGGGCGTGCACCAACAGCGGGTGGAAGTGGCACATGCGGTCGCGGCGGCGGCGGGGGCGAGCGGGCATACCGAGCAAGTAAATACGCTGCCGCTGCGGGGGCAGGCGGCGAGCGAGCTGGACACGCTGGTGCCGGGGACGGGGGCGACGGGTGGGACGGCGGGATCGTTTTCGGTGAACGGGAACCGGTCGGAGTACAACACTTACCTGGTAAGCGGGACCAATGACCTGGATCCGTTCCGGCAGCAGGAGGCGATCGGGCAGGGCGGGGCGTTTGGGGCACCGGCGGTGCTGATTCCGCTGGGGGCGGTGGATCAGATTCACGTGGTCACCAACCCCGGGGCGGTGTACACGCCTTCGGGCGCGGTGCTGACCACGACGCTGCGGTCGGGTACGGCGCAACTGCACGGGTCACTGTTTGAGTACTTCGACAACGACAAACTGGCGGCCAATAACTTCTATAACAACTTCTTCGGCCGGCCACGGCAGGCGTTCCGGAATAACCAGTTTGGATTTACCGTGGGCGGGCCGCTGCCGGGCATCGGCGGGTTTGGGTTTGCGTCGGTGGAGGCGCAGCGGGAGGCAGTGGGGGTGACGTACGCGTCGCGGCTGCCGACGGCGGGCGAGATCGCGACGGCGAGCGCGCTGGTGCAGCAGTCGGGACGGAGCGTGAATCCGCTGGCGCTGACGATCCTGAAGCAGTATCCGGCGGGGCTGGGGACAGGACCGCTGAGTTTTTCCGTGCTGGGGCTGAACAACGGCAACACCATGGTGCTCAAGGGTGACCACGCGGTGGGTGTGCATACGAAGCTGGCGGCGACCTATATTTTGGGCGACAACGGACAGACGTTTCCGCAAGGGCACCTGGGCGAGACGAGCGGATCGCGGCTGCCGGCGTATAGCGTGGTGTCGCCGACGCGGGTGCAACTGCTGTCCCTGGAGGCGACGCGGGCCGACGGCGGCGCCTGGACGGAACACGCGCGGGCGGGGTACTCGCGCTTTTTCGAGACCACGGCGCCGGGCGATGCGGGATTCAACCCCGCGAGCCTTGGACTGAACACCGGCGCCTCGGGGCGCGACAGCGGGCTGCCGGAGATCGACATCGCGCCGGGATTTTACGAGAACCTGGGCGCTTCGACGGGGCTGCCGCGCGGACGGGTGAGCGACGTGTACGACTTTGCGGCGAGCGCGCAGCACCTGGCGGGCGGGCAGCAGTGGAGCTTCGGGGGCGAATACACGGCGATTCAGGAGAACGCGTTCGTGGACAACGGCTTCCGCGGGCTACTGGTGTTCAACGGGTCGCAGCTCGGGGATACGCTCTCGCAGAATTTTGGCACTGCCTCGCTGGTGGATCTGCTGGCGGGGCTGCCGGCGCCGGGGGCGACCGCGATTGCGCGCGGCAACGGGCAGCGCTACATGCGGCAAAAGCGCTGGGGGGCGTTCGCGCAGGATCAGTGGCAGCTCAGCCGGGCGGTGCAGGTTACCGCAGGGGTGCGCTATGACCGCTTCGGGGTGCCGTATGTCACCGAGGGGCATTTGAGCAACTTCCTGCCCAGCGCGGGGCTGGTGCCGGTGGGTGCGAGCGGGCTGGCGACGCTGTATCAGCCGAACGCCTGGGATTTTTCCCCGCGCGCGGCGGTGGCGGTGCATGGACGCGGTGGGCGCATCTGGCGGGCGGGATGGGGATTGTATTTTGATCCGGCGGCGCTGGACCAATACATGCAGGACTCGACTTCGAACTCGCTGGTGGCGGGGCCAGTGTATAACCCGATTGGGTCGAGCGCGATTTTTTCGGTGACCCCGGCGGCGCCGATTCCCTTTGGGCCGGGCGTCGCTATTTTTGGCGGCGCGGTGGCGCAGCCGCCGTTTGATGTGTTTGGGGTCGAGCAAAATTTTCCTGACCCGCGCGTGCAGGTCTACCACGTAGCGCTGGAGCAGGCCGTCGGAACCGGCAATTCGCTGACCGTCGCCTACTACGGCAGCCGCGGGACACGGCTGCCAGTGGTGCTGGATGCCAACCAACCCACGCCGGGCGCGGCGGGCACGGCGGAGGAGCAGGCGCGGCGGCCGTTTGCAGCGACGTATCCGGACTTTCGCGTGATCAATATCCTGACGGCGGCGGCGCACTCGAATTACAACAGCCTGCAGGTCTCGTCGCGGCTGAACGGCTTCGCGGGCGTGCATGTGCAGGTGTCCTACACCTGGGCGAAATCGCTCGACGACAGCTCGGGCGCGGGCGGCTACAGCGGCGGGCTGCCGCAGGACAGCCACAACCTGGGGCTCGATTACGGGCCGTCGAATTTCGACCAGCGGCAACACCTGAGCCTGACGTACGCGTATCTTCTGCCCGCGTTCACGGCAGGACCGGGGGCGTTGCGGACGGTGCTATCGGGCTGGCAGGTCAACGGCATCACGACGTTTGGGTCGGGATCACCGTTTACGGTGATGCTGGCGAGCGATAACTCGGGAACGGGCGAGTTCCGCGACCGGCCCAAGCTGGTGGGCGATCCGAAGGCGCCGTTCAATCCGACCGGGTCGTATCTGAACCCGGCGGCGTTCGCGCTGCCCGCGCCGGGGACGTACGGCGATCTAGGGCGCAATACCTTCTACGGGCCGGGGCGCAACAACTTCGATCTCTCGCTGGTGAAGACCACGGCGTTTGCCGGCGACCGCACGCTGCGGCTGCGGGCGGAACTGTTCAATGCCTTCAATCACCCCAACTTCGCCTCGCCGTCGACCATTTTCGGCTCCGGCTACCGGCTCACGAGCACGCCGGACGTGTTCAATCCCTACTTCGGGGACGGCGGCCCGCGCGCAATCCAGTTGGTGGCGGAAATCCTGTTTTAGCCATTTGCATGCACGGTATACTACCTGCATGCAACGCATCATTCAAATCCGGGACGTGCCGGAATCGCTTCATCGCAAGCTGCGCATACGTGCGGCGGAAAAGGGCCAGTCGCTGGCGCAATACCTGCGAGAGGAACTGGTGGAGATTGCGAACACGCCCACCGAGTCGGAAATACGGGAGCGGCTGCGGCGATTGACGCCGGTTACCGGCAATTTTTCGACGGCGGAAATTATTCGTGCGGACCGGGACAGCCATTGATCGTCCTGGACGCGTCGGTGGCCGTCGATTTGCTGCTGCTGCGCCTCGAGCCGGTGACCGTAAGCCGGGTGACCGGGAGGCAGCAGAAAGTGCATGTGCCGCACCTGCTTGATCTGGAGGTAATGCAAGCGCTGCGTCGCATCGTCCGCCGGGGAGAAGCGAGTGACGCGAGTGCCGCTCTAGCATGGACACAACTGGACGCGATGCGCTTCCGGCGGCATGGTCATCTGGCGCTGCGCGACCGCATATGGGAGCTGAGAGACGCGCTCAGCGCGTATGATGCAGCTTATCTGGCGCTGGCCGAGGGACTCGGCTGTCCGTTACTCACGCGGGACCGCGGGCTGGCGCGGTGTCCGCTGGCGCGGACGACCGTCGAGCTGGTTTAGGGCGTCAGTCGCCGCGGTGATTGAGTTCGGCGAGGAGGGAATCGGCGGCGGCGGGGCGGGCGACGGCGCCGTCGAGGATCTGCCGGGCGGTAGCGGTGTGGTAGAGCCAGCGGTTGCTGTCGTGGTCCTGCTTGATGACGCCGCCCTTGATGGTGATGCCGCCGAAGAGGCCGCGGCTGCGGGAGTAGGCGAGCATTTTGGCGTGCATGGTGAGGTCAGTCTGGGCGTCGGCACTGCGGCCGACGGGGCCGGCGGTGGCGGCCATGTCGCCGCCGAGGGTGAACTTGTCGTGCAGCAGGTGGTTTTCGCCTTCGCGGTTCATGATCAGCATCACCACGTCGGATTCCTGGGCGCCGATCTGCAGGCCGAAGCTGACGCCGCCGAGGCTGACGAACAGGGGCGCGGACCAGCCGGCGGAGCGGCCCTTGCCGGAGTCCAGGCGGCAGGTGACGACGCCGCGGCCCATGGCGCCGCCAAAACCGAAGCCGGCGCGCTTGTAGCCGGGCACAATCATCACGCACTGGGTATGCTTCAGGATGGCGCTGGGAATGCCGCCGTCGGGGGCGCTCATGATTTCATGAAACACTTCGGCGGAGCGCTGCAGGCGTTTGAGCGCCTTTTGCGCGTGGGCGCGCGGAGCGAGCGCGGCGAGCAGGCCGAGGCCCAGAGCGAGCGCCAGGAAATGGTTGGCATTGCGTTGCGTCATTTACCCTCCGGAGGACGATATCCGAGCAGATGAAAGGCCTGTGTCACGCCGCCAATGGGGCAGGCGGCAGTCCAGCGCAGTGTTTGACGGATGACGGGGTCCTGCTCCTCACCGGTGTCGCACTCGACATCGTGGGTGAGGCAGCGGAACACGCCGGCGCCATCGTGCACGATTTCACAACCGCAGCGCTGGGCGAGATGGCGGCGCGCGCGCTCGACGACGGTGCGCAACTGTTCTTCGCTATCGGCCGGATCGACGGGCTCGAGCGGGGAGTCGAAGTCTTCGAGCGTGAAGACCGCACCCAGGGCGGAGTCGGGATGCAATTCGCCGGCGGCCACGAAAAACACCTCCAGGCCGACCTGGCTGGCAAACCATCGCACACGCTCCTTGCACGCCTCGTCGCTCACGCGAGCACCTCTGAAAAACAGTTTACAGCTTGCAGCTTACAGCTTACAGCGGAGCGGGATGGACGGAGGAGGAGGGGGATAGCGCTGGGAGTGTTACCTTAAAGAGGAGAACGGAATGGAAACGCTGGTACAGCTCGAGACCGAGGCGCCGCCGCGGGAAGCGCGGCCGGAGTGGCTGCGGGTGCGGCTGCCGGGAGGCGAGAACTACCAGCGGCTGAAGAGCATGGTGCACCAGCTCGAGCTGCACACAGTGTGCGAATCGGCGCACTGCCCCAATATCGGCGACTGCTGGAACCGGGGCACAGCCACGTTCATGATTCTGGGGAATCTGTGCACGCGGCGCTGCGGCTTCTGCGCGGTGCCCAAAGGGCGGCCGCTGGCGATCGACTGGGACGAACCGCGGCGGGTGGCGGACGCGGTGCAGCGGCTGAAGCTGCGGCACGCCGTCATTACCTCGGTGGACCGCGATGACGACAACCTGGGCGGAGCGCGGGTGTTCGCGCAGACGATTGCGGCCATCCATGAGCAGCTGCCAGAGTGCTCGGTGGAAGTGTTGATTCCGGATTTTCGCGGCAGCGAGGAGGCGCTACGGATTGTGCTGAATGCGCGACCGCAAATCCTTAACCACAACACGGAAACGGTGCCCGAGCTGTACCGCTTTGTGCGGCCGGGGGCCAAATTTGACCGGTCGCTGGAGCTGCTGCGCAACGTAAAGCGCTTCGCACCGGGCATGCTGAGCAAGAGCGGCCTGATGCTGGGGCTGGGGGAAACGGAAGCGCAGCTTATGGCGGCACTACAGCGGCTGGCGGACACAGGGTGCGACATTCTGACACTCGGCCAGTACCTGAGACCCTCGCGCAACCATCTGCCGGTGAAACGGATGTACACACCGCAGGAGTTTGCTGACATCAAGCAGCAGGCGCTGACGATGGGTTTTGGGCATGTGGAAGCTGGGCCACTGGTCAGAAGCTCCTACCATGCCCGTGACCAGGCCGAGCAGGTAGTCGCGCGCACATTACCAATGTAGTGCCGACACTTGGAAGCTGCATCCAAGCATATGGATGCGCCTGCTCCGCTCTATCGGGATTGTACTGGCGATCATCGGCCTATCGCTGGCCGCCATGTGCGCATTGTTCTGGATTCAGCCCAGCCGCGAGGTCACGCTTTTGGTGTACCTGCCGGGCATCGTGATCGCCGAAGCAGTGTTTGGGCCGTGGGCAGGCGTGGGTTCGGTGCTGCTGAGCGTTGCCGCCAGCTTCTATTACCGCATTTGGTATTTGCCGCTGCAATCGACACAGAATATCGAGCCGGTGCGCTACGTAGCCGTCGAAGAACTGATCCTGCTGGTGGTGGGCTTGTTCCTGGTGTGGCTGATGGATCAGCGGACGCGGAGCCGGCGCGGGCTGGCCAGCGGGGCGCAGCAGTTGGCGGCGATCATGCGCAACGTCAGTGACGCCGTATTGGTTTTTGGCCGCGATTTTCGCGTGATCTCGATGAATGCCGGGGCGCATGTGATGCTCGACCGTCCGGGAGGGACGCTGTTGGGCGACCACGCCGACGACTTGCAGCGGCGATTCCAGTTCACGCCGGAAACCCCGCCGGTGGCGCCGCGACCGCCCAATCTGGCGGCGGCCACGCGGACGGGCATCACGATCCACGAACGGGGCACGATCACAGATCTGAGCCGCAACCGGCGGATTGAAGTGACGATCCACGTCATCCCCTGGCGCACGGCGCCGAATCGGATCGAGGGCTCGGTGGTGGTCATCACCGACCGGACGGCGGTCAAGAATCTACAGATGCGGCTGGTGGAAACCGCACGGCACGCAGCGGTGGGGCAGATGTTTTCCGGCCTTTCGCACGACTTCAATCATGTCCTGGACATCGTTCGTCGCGCGCTGGCGGTGCTGGAGTTGCACGAGAACGCACCGCCGGAGGAGCGGCGGCGCTACCGCGAGATGATCGACCGCGCGGCGGTTGACGGCAGCTTGCTGGTACGCCGGCTGCGGGACTACATGGCAGGGGGCACAACGCGCACGCAGGTCAATCTCACGACAATTGCAGCGGAAGTCATCGAACTGACGCGGCCACTGTGGCGCGCGCATCCGGCGTTGGAGTTGGTGGCTGCATTGCAACCTGTACCCAACGTTGAGGCACAGCGCAACGATGTGCAGCGAGTGCTGGTGAATCTGGTCTTTAACGCCGTCGAAGCACTGGGAGCGTTACCGGGGCGGATCGTGGTCCACACGGAAGCCGACATGGATCACGTCCGCGTCTGGGTGGAGGACAACGGTCCTGGGATCGCACCGGAAAATCTTCCGCGTTTATTTGAGGCGTATTACACCACCAAGCCGCAGGGGATGGGGCTGGGGCTATTCGGAGCGGCGCAGATTGCGCGCGATCACGGCGGCACGCTGAGCGTCCGGAGCGAGCCGGGCAAGGCGACGCGCTTTACGCTGGAGCTGCCACTACAAGCCAGCAGCGAAGCTGGGGCGTAGAGCCGAGAGGCGGGGCGCCGGCGATTCAAGATGGTGCCGCAGAAGGGACTCGAACCCCCACTCCCTTGCGAGAACGTGGACCTGAACCACGCGCGTCTGCCAGTTCCGCCACTGCGGCACGTCCGACTATTTTACCCTAGCAACGGCGATTTTGGGGGAAGCATCGGAGGCGGTATTGGTCCGAGCGAAGGAGATGCGATGCCGCATGAGAACCTGCCCCAGTTGCAATCGCTGCTGGTGGATGAGATGGAAGACCTCCTCCATGCAGAAAACCAGCTTGTCAAGGCGCTGCCGAAGATGGCGAAGGCGGCGCACTCACCCCAGCTTCGCCAATGCTTCGAAGATCACCTGCAGCAGACGCGGGGGCACATCGAGCGGCTCCAACAGGCGTTTACACTGCTCAAGGTAAAAGCGAAGGCGCAGACCTGCAAGGGCATGCAGGGGCTGGTGAATGAGGCCGAAGAAAGCATGGACGAAGGGAAGGACCGCGATCCGGCCAGCGCCGATTTGAGCCTCGTCGTCGCGGCACAGAAAATCGAACACTACGAGATCTCCGGCTATGGCACGCTACGCACGCTGGCCGACCGGATCGGGGAAATGCAGGTGGCTCGGCTGCTGGCCGACAACGAAGCCGAAGAGCGGACTGCCGACGAACGGCTGACGGATGTTTCGCAGCCGCTGTTCGCGAAAGCGGCCTAGCGGTTCGCGCCGCTTTTACTCGGGGCTGCGCCCCGCGCCTCCCGTTGGTCGTCTTCCCGCCGTATCCGGCGCTGCGAGCTGGTTCGTCCGCAGGGGCTGGGCCGACGGCGGGACTAGACGGCGCTGGCGGTCTGCCAAGTGGCGGCGACTTCGGCGCGAGTTGGCTTGGGGCGCGTTTCCAGGTAGGTCTCAATCTCGTGCAGGAGCGGAGCGACGCCGTCGACGAGATGAAACATCTTCCGTTTCTGTTCCCAGCGGCAGATGACGATGCCGGCGCGCTGCAGCCGCGCGAGGGAGTGGGAAACGCGGCTCTGCTCGAAGCTGAGGGTCTCGGCGATCTGGGAGACGGTGGCGCCGCGCCGGCGCAGCATTTGCACAATCGCCATGCGGGAAACGTTTGACAAAGTGGAGAAGAAATCGCGGTATTCGTTGTGTTCCATGCCCATGATCCTCGGCGATTCACGTCTAGCGCCGTCTACCACTGACAACGGGCAAATCCCGGCGAAGTTACAAAATTCTTGGATAAAATTTACAATTCGGTCAGGTTGTCTGTCCAGTCCAGGGTTTCAATGCCTTCGGGGAGGCTCTCGACCAGCGCCTTGGCCTGCGGGAAGCGGCGTTGCAACAAGTCTGGGTTGGGGTTATCTCCTTCAAACCAAAGGCCATCGGGCAAATCCTGGGCGGCAACCAACTGCAGTCCCCAGGTGGTAAAGCTCTCCACTGCGATGGGAGAGGCGGGCTCCGGGCCGACGCTGGCAACGCGGCGGCAGCCGCAGCCGCGGAAAAACGCGATGGCGTGGTTCATCTCCATACGCCAGCGCCGGGTGGTAGCAAAGGCCCGGACTTCATAAGCAGGACTGGATTCTTCGCCGTGGCGCAGGGCGAGGGCGAGCCTTTGGGCAGCTTCGAGCGGGGTCGAATGGTCGCAGCTAGCTTGTTGAGCCAGCCAGGCGCCGTGCTCGAGTGCGAGTGCGGGATCGGGTTCGGTGGCGCCGCGGGCCAGTAGATCGAAGAGGCTGCGGAGTGCGCCGGCGCTGGCGAGGCCCTGCGCCTGGGCGTTTTTGGCGACGAGATCGCCGGCCCAGACGTCGCTTACGGCGTAGGCCTCACGGAGAGCGTCGGCCAGGGCGAGGGCATCGTCGGGCGCAGCGAGAAAGCCGTTGACGCCATGGATGATCTGCTCGGCTAAACCGCCGATTGCGGTGGCCACGATGCGTGCGCCTGCCGCCTGGGCGTCCGCCAACAGGCGGCTAAAGGGCTGCTCCCAGCGGGAGGGTACGACCGCCACGCCGCAGGCGGACAACAGCGCCGGCATTTCAGGCGGCGGGACGGGCGGGTGAAAGACGATCTGATGACGGGCGGCGAAGCCAGCGCGCAGACGGAGCTGTGCGGGCTCATCGTGGACGTGGAGGATGTCGAGTTGCAACGGCTCTTGCATCTGGTCGAGAGCGGCGCCGAGTAGCTCGGCACCGGCGGCGTGACCGGGGCCGCCAGCATAGAGCAATCGCCGGGTGCGGTTGAGGGGCGAGAGCGCCTGCGCGCGATCGTGGAGGCCAAGGCGGGGGGCGATGACGGCGATGCGTTCGGGTGGGGCACCCTGTTCGATCCAGAAGTCGCGGGCGAAACGCGAGCTGGCGACCAGGGCATCGGCGCGGACGAGGGCGGTGCGCCAATCCTCAGGACGATGACGGTAGAGAACCATGCGCAGGGGCAGCTCGGCCATACGGCGCAACTCGCCGCTGACGCACCAAGCGCATTTCCAGCCGGTGCGGCCGGGGCCGGAGCAGCGCTCTTCGGTGCGATGCCAGAGGCGCTGGGTGGGGCAGAGGGGGGTGAAATCATGCAGGAAGACGGCGTAGGGAATGCCGCGCTCGCGCAGGTCGAGCAGCAGGGACGGACTCACTGCGCCCAGGCTTTGGACGAAGACGGCCTGGGGCTGGGCGATATCGAGAGCGCGATGCCAGGCGGATAAGGCGCCTTCCCCTGCCGCCGGGGTCATGACGTTGAGGCCTTCCCAGGCCGGCGGCGCGGGGCCGCTTTGGGGCGTGAGGCTGAGCACCCAACCGCCGAGGGCGCGCGCGACTTCCCACGCGTACTGCTCGATTTCGCCCGGCGACTGCGGGTAGAGCGCGTGGACGACCTGGAGGAGCGGTGTTGAGGACTCCACGGCGCTATCCTAACGCCGATGTGATCCTGGCCGCAGCGGCAACACCGGAGGCGATGCAGTCGGGCACACCGACACCAGCGTAGGCATTGCCGGCGAGGGCCAGGCGGGGATATCGCTCCAGGGCGGCGAGCAGCCGCTTTACGCGCTCGTTATGGCCAACGGTGTATTGCGGCAGAGCGCGACGGCAAGCGCGAATGCGGACCAGATCCGGAGGCTGGGTGACGCCGAGGATGGCTGCAACATCGGCGCGGGCGTGGGCTTCGATCAGCGCGTTGGCGGCTTCCGCCAGAGCTTCGCCGTAGAACAGCCGGAGGAGGGCGGCGCCGGCGGGGGCACGGCCGGAAAACTTCTGATGGGCGAAGGTGCAGGCCTGGAGATCCGAATCGCCGCCGGCGAGAAAGCCGTGGCCGGGCGGCAGCGCGGGGGCGGTGCGATAGGCCAGATTGACGTTGACCGATGAAGAGAACGGGATGGACGCCAGTGGAGCCGCGAGTTCGGCATCGAAATCGCGCAATAGGGTAGCAGCGCGCCAGGCGGGGGCGGCGACGATGAGGCTGGAGGCGTCGAGCGGGTCGCCCTGTTCCAGTTCCAGACGGAAACCGGCGCCGTTTCGTGCGATCGCCTGGACGCAGGAGTGCGCGCGAAGGCAGGGCTGCAAGCGCTCGACCAGTTTGGCGACCAGCGTACCCATGCCGCCGCGCAGGGTCATGAAAATGGGTGCACCGGAGGGCCGATCGCCGGGCGCGGAGGGTGGGACGGCGCTAAGGCAATCGGCGCGGCCACCATAAACCCCGGCGAGAAGCGGTTGCACGATGATCTGCGTGAAGGCGCGGCCAGCATGGCGACCGAAGCGGCGCTCGAGATAGGCGGCGACCGTCTCATCCTCGCGTGGTGGCGCAGCGGTGCGGGGCCAGTGCCAGATGACCGCGGCTTTGACGGCAGGAGAGAACAGGGGCGAGCGCAGGACCGGGCCGAGGCGCGTCGGCGCCAGCATGCGCCAGCCGGCGGGGAGGGGTTGCAAGTGGCACGGCCACCTCTGGTTGGAGCCGCCCTCCCGTTGGTCGGGCTGTGGCCGAGTGTCGCTCCCCGGGAACGGACGCCCGCTGGCGATCAGGGCGTCTCCAAGTTGCCGCGTATGGCCACGATGGAGCAAGCGCGGACCGCCGGGTTGGGGCTCGGTGCCGATGAGCTCGCCTTCCAGGCCGAGCTCGCGGCAAAGCTCCACGGCAGCGGGCTTGCCGGCGAGGAAAGAATCGGGACCGCCTTCGAGCAGAAATCCATCCACACGCTCGCTGGCGATGGCGCCACCCCAGCGATCGCTCGCTTCCAGCACCACACACGCGCGGCCGGCCTGCTGCAGCGTCCAGGCGGCGCTGAGGCCGGCGATACCGCCACCGATGATGGCTGTGAGTCCTGAACTAGTTGTCATGGACACGATTTCTCTGGAAGAGCGCAGTCTCTGAATGCCATAATGCGCGCGCAGGACTATTTTAAACCATCAGGAGTCATTTCAATGAGGATTCGGGTTCCGCGCGTTTCCGCGGCTCTCTTGCCAATTTTAGCCTTGGCACTGGCTACGCCGTTGCTGGCGCAGCGGCGGTTCTTTTTCCAGCCCGGAGCGCAGCAGCATCCGTATGATCCCAAGCCGACGGATCCGCCGCCGGTGGTGACGCATCATCAGATTACGATTGGCGGGCAGACGTATGCGTATACGGCGACGACGGGGCGGCTGCCGGTGCCGGATGCGGAAGGCAAGACCGAAGCCCACATCTTTTTTGTAGCGTATACGCTCGATGGCGCCAAGGCCGGAAGCCGCCCGCTATCGTTCATTTATAACGGCGGGCCGGGCGAGCCGGCGATCTGGGTGCAGATGGGCGGCTTTGCGCCCAAGCGGATCGAGCTGCAGGAAGACGGCACGCTGCCGCCGCCGCCGTACAAGCTGGTGGATAACCAGGAGAGCTGGCTGCCGTTTACCGACATGGTCTTTATCGATCCCGACGGCACCGGCTACAGCCGTGCGGTGAACGAAAAAGCGCTCAAGTACACGTCGGGTGTAGCCGGCGACCTGCAGTCGCTGAGCCAGTTCATCCGCCTCTATTTGACCAACTACGGGCGGTTGAGTTCGCCGCTCTATATCGCCGGGGAAAGTTACGGCACGTTCCGGTCGGCGGGTCTCGCGGGATACCTGGCGCAACAGGGTATCGCGCTGAACGGGGTGGTGCTGCTGTCGAGCGTGCTCAATATGCACACACTCGATGAGTCGCCCGACAATGACTTGCCCAACGTACTGTTCGTGCCCTCCTATGCCGCGATTGCCTGGTATCACAAGAAGCTACCCGCCGATCTGGAAAAGCTGACGCTGCCGGAGCTGGAAAAGCAAGTCGAGAACTGGGCCACGCACGACTACATGATGGACTTGGAGATGGGCGACCGGCTGCAGGGCGCGGCGCGGCAGCAGGCGATTACGCAGATGGCGCGTTACACCGGCCTCGATCCCAAGCTGCTCGACAATTACAACCTGCGGATCGACAGTTCGCTATTCGAGAGCTCGCTGCTGCGCGGCGAAAAACGGGCGGTGGGGCGGCTCGACGGCCGCATGACCAGCTTCAACCGGATTCCCGGCAACCCGTACAACGATTTTGACCCGAGCTGGGTGCAGCGGCCGGTGTACACGCAGATGTTTCTGAAGTACGTGCGCGAGAACCTGGGCTACAAGACCGATGAGGTTTATGGCGGTGGGATTGCGCGGCCGTGGCAGTTCAACATGGACTACGACCAGAACATGTCAACCCTACTGGAGAGCGCCTTCGCGAAAAATCCGTACATGAAGCTGATGCTGGCGGGCGGGTACTACGATCTGGCGTGCCCGTTCTTTGAAGCTGAGTACAGCATGTGGCACCTGTTCCTGCCGCCTTCGGAGCAGAGCCATATCGTCGTGGAGCTTTATCAGACCGGCCACATGATCTACCAGGACACGCCGTCGCGGACCAAGCTGGCGAAGGACGTCGAACAGTTCATCGCGAACTCCAGCCACGATCAACCGATGAATTTAACGCACTGAGGGAAGAGGGAAAAGGGAACGGGCTCAGGGTCGCCCCTTTTCCCTTATCCCTTTTCCCTCCCGTTACTCGCTTGCATAGTCGATTTCGAGGTGGCGGACGCGCCAGCTTGCCAGCCAGAGGAGGAGGGCGGCGGCGATGAAGACGCCCAACACGTCCCAGGCGGGGGCGAGGGCGTTGCCGCTGGTAGCGAGGAGCTGGAAGAGGGCATTGGTGCCGGGGCCGGAGGCGAGGCGGAGGGGGAGCAGGCCGATCAGGTAGTAGATGATGCTGATGTGCTTCAGCAGGGAGGGCAGGAAAGGGTTGATGCCTTCCCAAACCAGCAGCGCCACCACCGGGATGATGGGGTTGCGGGCAAACAGGCCGACCACAAGGAAAAAGGCGCCGTAACCGAGGCAGGCCAGGGCAGTGACGCCAATGTAGGCGCCGAACTGAGCCCAGCCGTGCTCGACGCCGAGGAGCTGGGAACGCATCAGCGGGCCCATTTGCCAGCCGAGAATTAAAAGTTGCAGGGTGACGCTGCCGCTAAAAATGATGACGGCGGCGAGAAGACCGGCGAGGAATTTGCCGGCGAGGACGATTTCGCGGCGGACCGGGGCGAGGAAATAGAAGTGCAGGCTGCGGTCCATCAGCTCGCCGCGGAAGAGGCGCAGAAAAATCCCGAGGCAGCCGAAAAAGACGACCAGGCGGAGGGTGAAGAACTCGTAGATCGAACCGAAGACGCGGCCGCTATCGGCGAAGCTGGGGGCGAGACGACGGCTCCAGCCATTCAGTTTGCCGTCGAGGAAGGCCACGTTGTACATGGCGTCGGAGGTGGCGTAGCGGAAGTACTGGAGCTCGTGGTGGTGGCGGCGCATGCGGCCGCTTTGTTCGGCGGGAGGGCCAAGGCGCTGCAGGACCTGGGCGGGCGTCATGCCGGTGGCCAAATTGGAAAAATCGGCGTCGGTGATGGGATGCTCGCCATGGGCCATCCAGGCGGCGCGCTGCTGTGCGAGGAAGTGAACCTGGGCGCCGTAGACGGCGATCAGGCCCAGGGGCGCGAGCGCTAACAGGTAGATCCACCAGCTCCGGTGCGACCAGAGCGTTTTGCGCAACTCCATACGGAAGACGACGGCGAGTTGGCGCCAGCGGCCTTTCATCGCGTACCTCCAGGCTGGACGAGATAGTCGTAGACGGCGCGGGCGTCTTCATCGGCGGGCTGGACGCCTTCGATGTCGAAATCGGCCAGCGCCCAGCGGTTGAGGGCGAGAAAAAATTCGCGGGGATCGCGGGTGGTGACGAGCACGGCGCCCTCGCCCAGCTCGGCCTGCAGTACGCCGGGCAACTGGAAGGCTTCGGCGGCGAGGGCGCGGGCGCGGCGGCAGCGGACGCGGACCTGGAGCGGATGCTCAGGCATCTCCTCACGCACGCCCTGAATGGCGCCTTCGGCGACCACATAACCGTTGCTGAGCATGACCACCTGATCGGAGATGGCATCGACCTCGTGGAGGACGTGGCTGGAGAGGATGACGTACTTGCCTGCGACGGCCCAGCTTTGAAACAGGGCAATGGCTTCGGCGCGCGCCAAGGGATCGAGGCCGTTCAGGGGTTCATCGAGCACCATCACCGGCGGTTCGAGCACCAGGGCGAGCGCCAGACGGGCACGCTGGCGATTGCCCTTGCTCAGACTGGCGAGCTTCTGGCGGGCGGAGGCGAGCAGGCCGACGCGGTCCAGCGCGGCGGTGGCGAGGCGGTCGACGCTGGTGGTTTCGCCCGCCAGGCGCAGGAAGGAGGTGAGAAGTTGCCAGGCGGACATGCCGCGCGGGAAGCTATCGAACTGCGAGCTGTAGCCGACCAGGCGGAAGAGGCGCTCCGGATCCTCGTTGGTCACGCCCAAGACCTCGATGTGACCGCGCGTGGGCTGGATCAAGCCGGAAAGCAGATTCATCAACGTCGACTTGCCCGCGCCGTTGGGGCCGACCAGGCTGGTGATGCCGGGCGGCAGGGCTAAATTGACGTGGTTGATACCCAGGACTTCGCCGTAGAACTTGGAGACGTCGTGAAAGACAACGCCGGTTGTGGCGGTCATCGCACCACCGCCAGGCCGCGGATTTTCAACTGCACCAGCCAGAGCGAAATGCCGGCGATGGCGGCGACGACGATCCAGGCAGCCGCGACGAGCAGGGGCGCGAGCGGGGGCTGGCGGAAGATGGCGGTCCAGACGACGAGATGCAGGGCGTTGAAGCTGAACAGATCGCCGGCCTGGGTGGAGAGCGTGGCGTTGATGGCAGCGCCGAAACCGGCGCCCAGGAAATCAATACCCAGCAAGGCGCCGATGGCGATGATTTTCCAGCGTACCCAGGAGGAAACGGCGATGGCGAGGAGTGAGAGCACGGTGATCCAGATCCAGCTTGCGAGCACGATGCTGATGCCGATCCAGCCGAACTGGGAGCGCCAGGCGGCGCCGCCGATGCTCATCTGCACGGCGTAGACGATGAGGCCCGGAACCCAGGTCAAGGCCGACAGCAGAGCAAACAACACACTGAACTTGCCGAGCATGTACTCCCAGCGCGAGAGCGGGCGCGCCAGGTAGAGGCTGAGGCCGCCGTTGGTGACGTCGGGAGCGACCAGGCCGGGCGCGGCAAAGGCGGCAAACAGAAAGGCGAAGACGCACTCGGTGTGCAGCCATTGGGCGAAGAAGTTGTTGTCGATGGTGACGAAGGAGTGGAAGTTGCCGAACTGGCTGAGAAAACCGAGATTGTTGGAGACGTAGACCAGCACAAGTTGGATGAGGGGGACGAGCAGGCAGATCAGGAACAGGACCGTCAGAAAGCGGGAGGCGAAGACGCGCCGGCGGGCGTAGCGGTGAATGACGCCCACTCGCTGCCAGGCGGAGGCTGCGAGGGGTCCTTCGTAGCCGCGGTAGGTCTGCTTGTAGACGGCCATCGATCTATCTTAATCGCGGGCACCCGCGCAGGCGCCATTGGCGCCTGCGCCACTCGGCCCCTGCGGGGCCTCGCAAAGCCGCCCGCTCTCTCCGTCCTCGCTGCACCGGGCCGGGGGCCCCTACGCCCCGCCCGGTGCGGTTCTTCTGCCCAGAAGGTACGGGCTCGGGGGAGGGCGGTTCCGTGAATTTAGGCCAGGCGGAAGCTAAGTTCCGTTCTCGTCCATGGCGCGGAGGAAGATGTCTTCCAGGGTGTCGCGGCGGAACTGGACGCGGCGGAGCTGGATGTTGGCGGCGGCGGCGGCCTGGTAGATGTCACGCAGTTCGAGGCCGGAGGGGAGGACGGTTTTGAGGCGGCGGCCACGGCGGGCGACTTCGCAGCCGAGGGAAGCGAGGGTGGCCGCGAAGGCGGTGCCGTCATCGGCAGTTTCGAGCTCGAGCAGGCGCGAAGCGGGCGGCGTGGCATCAAGGCGGGTCTGATGGACGGCGCGGCCGTGCTTGAGGATGAGGACTTCGTCGCAAGTCTGCTCGACGTCGCGGAGCAGATGCGAGCAGAGAATGATGCGCATGCCGGTGGCGTCGCGCATCTGGCGGATGAGCCGGAGCATGCGCTCGCGGCCTTCGGGATCGAGGCTGTTGGTGGGCTCGTCGAGGATCAGCAGCTTAGGGCCGTGGACGATTGCCTGCGCCAGCTTGGCCATCTGGCGCATGCCTTGGGAGTAGCTGTTCAGGGGACGATAGCGCGCTTCGCCGAGGCCGACATAGAACAGGCTTTCGTGGGCGCGTTCGAGAGCGGTTTCGGGCGGCAGTCCGCTGAGTTCGGCCATCATGCGGGTGAGCGCAACGGCGCTCATGTTGCCGATGAAGGCGTCGTTTTCGGGCATGTACCCCACGCGGCTCACGCCGCCCTCAGGCGGGGCTGCGCCCCGGGCCTCCCGTTGGTCGGCCTCCCCTTTGCCGCGCCCTCGGCCGATCGGCTGGCCGAGGAGGCGGGCGGAGCCTGCGGCGGGTTTGACGAAACCGAGGAGGGTGGCGATGAGGGTGGATTTGCCGGCGCCGTTGGGACCGAGCAGGCCGACGGCGCGGCCGGTAAGGCGGGCGGTGAGACCGTCGAGGGCGATGCGCTGGCCGTAGCGGACCCGCAGGTTTTCCAACTCGATTACCGGAGTGGCAACCGGCGTTACCTGCGGGAGGGCGCTATCAGCGATGGCCATGGGAGCCTTTGGGCACGGTTTTGTGCGGCGATAGACCTAACGCTAGCATGTTCTGGAGGGTGAGGCCGAGCAGGCCGCGGGTGCTGGCGACTTCAATCGAGGTGGGGGCAGCGTAGGCGTAGGTCAGGCCTGGCGTGGCGTTGCCGAGCAGCGCCTTGACCTCGGGCTGGAAGGTGGAGGAGATCGACGGCAGCAGTTTTTGCGCCAGCGGCCCGAGGCGGTCGCCGAGATTGTGGTAGAACAACGCGGAAAAATTGGTGTGGCCGTTCTGCGGCAACTGGGCCTGAAACTGGCTGGAGAAGGGCAGGCTCGTGCCGGAGTCGTCGGTCTGGAGGCCGTCCTGGACTTCGGCGACGCTCGATCCGGCGAGTAAATAGCTGCCGGCGTAGGTGTAGGCCAACACGGTTTCGGCGTTCTGGTTGACGCTGTAGATGGTGTTGCCGTTGGTGGACTGCTGGGTGAGGGTGAAGTGATGTTTGGGATTGGCGGCGGCGTCGCCATCGTGCAGTAGTTGCACAATGGCGTTTTGCATGGCCTGGGAATCGTTGACTTCGACCACGGCTTTCCAGGCGGGCTTAGGGAGCACGGGACCGTCCTGCGCAAAGGTAAATTCGCCGCCCAGCAGACCGGAGATGGTTTTGAGATCGGCGTTCAGGGCCTGTTGTTCGGGCGTTTGCGGCTTGGCGGGCTGAGCATGGTGATGGTTGCCGTGCAGCAGGGCGATGACCTGGGCGGGAGACTCGGTGAGGAAACTGACGGCTATGGTGGCGTTCGGCGAAAGAAACTGCAGGCCGCCCATGGGACCGGGCGCGGCCAATATGCCGAAGAGACCGGTGCGCGGGCCGCTGAAGTCAACCTGGACGTAAGATGGCGTGCCGTCACTGTGCAACTGGCTGCGGGCCACCAGAAATTCCGGATGGGAGCCGCTGGAGGGCGCGGGATTCACGGTTTTATGTACGGCGCCGAAGTGCATTTGGTTCACATCGGCGGCGAGAATCCAGCTTGCGCCTGCCTGATAGAGGGGTGCGACTTTCTGATAGAGCGGAGTTGCAAGAAATGGACCGGGGCCCGGCTGGCCGGCAAGGGCGGCGCATTCCTGCAGGAGCGTGCCGTTGTGCGTGGCGACGAGTTTGCCGTTGCCGATCCAGATCAGCATGGATTTGCTGCTGCCGGGACCAGCGGCGGCGGGATTGGAGAGCACGCGCGGCTGGGGACCGTGGCCGGATTGCTGCTCGAGTTGAGCGGCGAGACCGGGCTTGCTGACCGAGGCGAGAATGACGACGCCCGCGGAGGGCTTGCGGGCGGCAGCCACTGCGATCTCATCGCCGAGATAGCTGGTGAGCGACTGCAGGGTGTTGAGCATGCTTTCGAGTTGCTGACCGTTGGTGGGACCGCCGTGGGCGGAGGGCTGGTTCCACCAGGCTTCGAGTGCCGGACTGTTACCCAAGTCGCTTTCGAGGATGGAGTGCGCCTGAGTGAGCGTCTGGTTAAGGTTGGGGATGGCGGCGTAGACAAAGGCGTTGGCGGGGACGAGCGAAAGCAGGGCGGATTGATGGCGCGGCGGGGGTGCGGGCAGGGATTCGAGCTGTTTGCCCATGTTGGTCAACTCGTCAAGCATGGCGAGGTACTGGCCGGCGTTCTGGCTCCAGTCGAAGGCGTCGCGCATGGGCACGAGGCCGAGGCGGGGATTACTGGTGGCTTCGTGACCGGCGAGGACGGTTTCGGTGTAATTCTGGCCGCCGCGCTCGTAACGGAAGGCGACGCTGCCCTGAGCGACGGCGACGCGGGAGCCCATCAGACCGTGGGCGACGGAGAAGACCGTGCCCTGGTCGGTGATGCGGCTATCGGCGGTCGCGATATAAAGGCGGCGCGCCCAGCCGTGATCGGTGGCGCGGACGATGAGGTTGCCGTGGAGGAGGTGGATGGTGGTGCCCGTCCAGCCGCGCTGGAGGAGGACGTCGGTACGGCGGGCCAGCTCGAGTTGGGTACCGGAGCGCAGCTGCAGCTCGGCGCCTTGCGTAGTTCCGGTGCGGATTTCGGCGCCGCTATTGAGCACCGTGCCCGCAGCGACGGGACGGACGCTGGCGCCGCTGACGGAGAAGACCGTGCCACTGTTCTGGGCGACGGTGGCGAGTGCTTGCGACTGGCCGGGCAGCACGCCGGCGCGCGCGCCCCAGACGAGGACGGCAATTACGATGATGGCGGCCGCGGCCGCCAGCCAAACAGGGATGGCGCGCGGCCGGGGTTTGGCCGCGGCGATCGCGGCTGGTGCAGTGGTGGGGTGGAGGGCGTGACGACAGGCGACGCAGTGGTGCAGGTGATCTTCGACGAGCAGGCGGCGCGGCGGGGGCAGCGTGCCGGCGCGATAGGCGGGCAAGAGCGCCCGGAAGGCGGCACAGGATTCCAGGGGTAGTTGGGCGGCAAAGGTGGCCTGCAGGGCGTCCGGATCGGCGCCGGCCTCGCGCAGCAGGTCGCGGACCTCGGCCGCGCTCAGGCTCTCATCTTGGGGCAACAGGGCTTCTGCCGCCAGCCGGATTTTCTCATCGCTATTCATCGGGTTCTCCCTAGGACTTCGCCAAGGCTGCAGGGGCGGCCTGCTGGCGCCAAATCTTGAGCAGCCGCCGGAGCAGCCGCTTCTTGCGGTTTTCTACTTCACTGACGGTGATCGCGAGGCGCGCCGCCAGCTCCTGATTGGTGTAGCCGGGCCAGCCGTCAGGATCGAGCTGCTGGGCGGCGAGCGAGCGCAACTCGGGTTCGTCGCCTAATTGTGCGAGCACGCGTTCGCGCTGCTGCGTGCGCTCGAGGCGGACATCGGGCCGCAACTGGGGCGCGGCCAGGGCGTCGAGATCGTCGGCGCCGGTGGTGCTGCGGTGCAGGCCGCCGCGCTTGAGGTCGAGAAAATCATGCCAAAGGACGGTTTTGAGGTAACTGAGTACCGGGCCGCGGCTGGGTTCCCAGCGCACGCGGGTGTCGGTGGGATCGAAGTGGCGGGTCAGGACATCCATGGCCAGGTCCTCGGGCCCTTTGCCGGAGGCGCGCAAGACGGGTTCGGCGGCCGCTTGGGGAAAACAGCCAAAAAGGCCATAGGCATACAGCGTTAAGCGCTGCAGCAGCTCGCCGGCGTCCGTTTCGCTGGTTGGGCTCAGCATGAGTTCACTCCCTGAATGCGAATACGTAACCGTGGCTTTTCCAGTTTGGCCGAAATTGGCGCGCCACTTTTTGGCCTGGTTGCCGCCGTTGGTCGCTGGCGCCCGGGGATC
Organism: Acidobacteriota bacterium; assembly: GCA_004299485.1. NCBI lineage: Bacteria > Pseudomonadati > Acidobacteriota > Acidobacteriota bacterium. Next base: position 105,038 of record SCQP01000016.1, on the reverse strand, counting down.
CGTGGCTCGCCACTATTTGCCCTGGTCCCGATGGTCGCTTGGAGTGCGGGTTTCGGTTCCCGGCAGGGTCCGCCCGCTGACGCTCAGGGCTCCTCCAAGCTGCCGCCATCAGAGCTGCCACCAAATGACGATTGTGGCGCATTTGGCGGCGGGCGGACCGGCTACGGTGAGCGCGGGCCAGACGGCGAGTTTCACAATCACAATGCCGCCGGTGATGCTGGCACGAACGCGGTGGCGATGGCGCGACAATTGCGAAAGTGGCGCCACGCGGCAGGGGCTTTCGGTGGGTTGTATCTGAGGTTCTACTCTGATAATCTCGCAGCCTGATGAGTGGGAAGTATCAGTGTGCGATTTACCTGGCACTGGTTGCGACGGCCTTTGCACAAGCGCCCCGACGGATTCGGAGCGCGGTCGATCTGCGGCAGACGGTACGACTGCCAGGCAACACGGTTTGGCGCGCGCACGCCGCAATAGATGAAGGCGCCGCGCCGCCGGATCTGGAGCTGCAGCACATGCTGCTGCTGCTGCGACGCTCGCCGACGCAGGAAGTAGCGCTGCGGCAATTGCTGGCGGCGCAACGCACGGCGGGTTCGCCGGAATACCATCACGGGCTGACGCCGCAACAATTTGGGGAGCAGTTTGGGCCGGCGGCGAGCGACATTGCGACGGTGGAGCAGTGGCTGGAGAAGCAGGGCTTTACGGTCAATGACGTGTCGCCGGGCGGGTTGGTGATTGACTTCAGCGGCACCGCGGCGAGCGTGCGGCAAGGGCTGCACACCACGATGCATCGTTACCGGGCGGAGCAGCCGGGCGGAACCATGCGGCAGTATTGGGCGAACGCCACGGATCCGGCGATTCCGGCGGCGCTGGCGCCGGTGGTGGCGGGGGTGGTATCGCTGAACAATTTCGTATCGCGGCCGGCGATTCAGGTTTTGGGTCAAGGCGAGGGCCATGTGGCGACGGTGCTGGATCCGTCGCCCGAGTTGGATTTCACGTACAACGGCACAAATCTGCATGCGCTGGTTCCGGGTGACTTCAACACGATTTACAACATCAGTCCTGTACTTGCGCAGGGTGTGAATGGAAACCAGGAAACGATTGCGATCGTAGCGCGCTCGGAAATCACTCCGAGCGACGTCAGCGATTTCCGGAACCTGTTTCAGCCGGGCGCGACGGGCAGCCTGCACGTGGTGCCGGCCACTGCGAATGCCCCCGGCATCCTTCAGGACGATGGGAACGAGGCCACGCTGGACGCGGAATGGGCGGGCGCAGCCGCGCCCAGCGCGACGGTAGATCTGGTGGTTGCCGACAGCAGCGCTACGACCGACGGCATCGTGCTCTCGGCGCTGTACATTGTCGATCACGATCTGGCGCCGATTCTGACGGCCAGCTACGGATTGTGCGAAGCCCAAATGACGGCGGCGGGGAATGAGTTTTTTAACAGCCTGTGGGAGCAGGCTGCCGCCGAGAGGATTACGGTGCTGGTGAGCGCGGGCGACAACGGGGCTGCGGGATGCGACGACCCGAGCGCCGCCGCCGCGAGCAACGGGCTGGCGGTGAGCGGGTTTGCCTCGACCCCTTACGACACGGCGGTGGGCGGGACACAGTTTAACGAAGGCAGCAGCACAACGAGCTACTGGGGAGCGAACCGAACGGCAGATTACTCCTCGGCACTGAGCTATATTCCTGAGCTGCCGTGGGATGAGATCGGCGGTGGTCAGGCCGGCACCGGCATTTCCGCGGGATCGGGCGGTGCCAGCAGCGTGTACGCGCGGCCGTACTGGCAGGTGGCGCCGGGGGTGGCGGCGATCAGCGGCGGCATGCGTCTGGTGCCGGACGTTGCGTTTAATTCTTCTGCAGGCCATGACCCCTATGTGATCTGCCTGGGCTTGAGCTGCCAGGTGGCGGCGGACGGCAGCTTCCATTTCTATGTGGTGGGCGGCACGTCGGCCTCGACGCCGTCATTCGCGGGAGTGATGGCGCTGGTGGATCAGAAGAGTGGTAGCGGTAAGGGGCAGGGGCTGGCGAATCCGGTGCTGTACCGGCTGGCGTCGACCTCGGGCGTTTACCACGATGTCACCAGCGGCAGCAATGACGTACCCTGCGTGGCGGGCTCGCCCGACTGCCCCACCAGCGGGGAGCTGGGTTTTAACGCCGTGCCCGGCTATGACGAAGCCACCGGGCTGGGATCGCTCAACGTTGCCAATCTGGTGAACGACTGGAGCAGCATCAAATTTGGCGTGAGCCAGACAGCGCTGACGCTCAAGCCGCCGGCGAACGCCACCGTGGGGCAGAGCATTCCGCTGAACATCAGTGTCACCGGGGGAAGTAGCGGCCCGGCGCCTACGGGCACGGTGGATCTGCTAGCGCAATTCAGCGACGGCAGTGAGCAGGCGGTGGGCAGCTTTGCGCTGGGTTCGGGCGGGACGCTGGCGAGCTCGACCGCAGGGCTGCCCGGCGGGACGTATACCGTGGTGGCGAGCTACGAGGGCGACGCCAACTACGGGCCGAGCACGTCAGTGCCGGTGAACGTAACGCTGGCAAAGATTACGCCCACGGTCACCATGGAGTTCTATACCAGCGATCCCGCGAAGCCAGTTTCATCCGTATTCTTTGGGGATCCGGTGGTCGAACAGGTTGTGGTCAGTGGGCCGGCGGGCAGTGCGATCGCCACAGGCAGCGTCACTCTCACGCCGATCGGGCAGGGCTTTCTTCCCGGTAGTTTTTCGCTCGACCCCACCGGCAGTGAGGCGTTCTCGAGTACGCCCTACTCGGCACAGACCTATCAATACACCGCTGCCTATGCTGGCGACAGCAGCTATAATGCGGCAACCTCGGCGCCGGTGACGCTCATCGTCAATCCCAGTCCAACCACGCTGAGCATTAGCGCGGGGGATAACGCGACCATCAACGTTGTGCTGGAGGCCCAGAGTCAGACTGCGCTAGACGAGTTCGTTCAAATTTACAACGGCAGCAGCGCGCTAGTGCCGGTCGAGGTCTCCGGGTCGCAGATTGATGCATCAACCGGTATGGAGCGGGCCGAGGGGACGTTTTCCTTGCCGGAGCTACCCGGGCTCTTGGCTACGATCACGGCGAAGTTCAGCGCACCGAACTTCGTGGCGAGTACCTCGAATGTGCTTACAGTGCCGACGCCGGCTAACCCAGTCTTCAGCCCCACGCAGCTCACGTTCCCTCCAGAGCCATATGGGCAGTCAAGCCCAACGCAGACGGCCACGCTCACCAACCAAGGCGCGTTGTCGCTTGCGCTCAAGCCCTTCTCCTCCACGGTGCCCTTTACGGTCAGCTCGGATTGCCCGGCCACGTTGGCGAGCGGCAAGAGCTGCACCGTCACCGCGTCCTTTGCACCGACGCCTTCCAGCGCGCCGGACCCGACTGTGACCGTGTCGTTTGGGGTAACGGGGCCCGACGGCGACTCTCTCGGTGGCCTTGGCCTGCAGGGCACAGTGCAGACTTTTAGGCTTTTTGGCGGCGGGAGTACGCCGACGGTCACCCAGGGCCAGAGCGGCACCTATAACATCACCCTAACGCCTTACGGTAGCTTTGCCGCCGAGGTGACGCTTGGCTGCTCCAACTTGCCGCCATTCGTGGCTTGCTCATTTTCCCCAGCCACATTGACCCCGGACGGCAAGAATCCGGCGACGGCAACCCTAACCGTTACGACCAAGGCGCCGCCTACATCGGCAAGCTTTTGGGGTGTAGGTTGGCCGCTGGACTGGCGGCTGCTGTTTGCGCTGGTGGCCTTGGGGGCTGCAGTAGCCGGAGCGATGCTTACCGCGAAACGGCGCCTGCGTGCAGCAGCATGCAGCGGCGGCCTGACGTTAGCTCTCATGTTGCTGGCGGCCTGCGGAGGCTCTCCATCACAGGTAGTTGTGCCGCCACCTCCTCCCCCATCGAATCAAGGCAACGCCACCGGCTGGCTGTCTCCGTCCAGCGTTGGATTCGGCAACGTCGGCGTAGGAGAGACGAGCGCGGCGATCACGGCGATTCTGTACAGTACCGGCAGCGCGCCACTCCAGATCAGCGGGATCTCATTCAGTTCCGGAAATGCAGCGGACTTTCATGAGACGAATGACTGCGGCAGCTCGGTCGCGCAGAATGCAACCTGCAAGATTTCGGTGACGTTCTCGCCAGGCCAGGCGGCCGCTGAGCAAACCCGGCTGACCATTGCAGCCAGCGCGCCGATTAACAATATCGACTTGAGCGGGACGGGCGTAACCAGCACCCCGCCCGGTTTCTACACGATCACCGTGACGGGGACGAGTCCTGGCGAACCGGCTATAACGACCCCCGCCTACCTCAACGTTACCGCGCCCGCAGCAGCCGGCGGAGGGCGCGGAGTTCAGGAACGCGCATCGCCCAGGCGGCGCTGAGGTAGACGGCGCCGTAGAGGCCGAGCACCAGGATAGCGGTGGACCAGGTGCCCCAGTGCGGCAGGGCGCGCAGCAGGGCGCGGCCGGCGATGGCGGCGGCGATGGCGGCGGAGGCGATTTTCGCCAGAAACAGCCGCGAGACGCGCGGGGCCTGAATGCGGCGGCGCAGGCCACGGCGGAGGAGCGTCATTTCGACCCAGGCGGCAATGCCGGCCGCGAGCGTCAGGCCGGCGACGCCCCACTTGGCGTTGATGCCCAGCCAGCCAGGCAGCCAGAAGGCGGCGATGACGCCCAGCACCGTCGTCAGCGAGACGCGGACCATGGCGTAGTTGAGCGGGCTGCGGGTGTCGCGCAGGGCGTAATAGGTCGACGAATACAGGCGGCCCAGGCCGGATGCGACCAGGCCGACACTGGCGCCGGCGAGCGTACCCCAGACCCAAAGGACGTCGCTGGAGCCAAAGGCGCCGGTGCGGTAGATGGCGGCAACGATGACGTCGCCAAGCGCAAGGAACGCGACCGCGGAGGGCACCACGAGAAATGCAATCTGACGCAGGCCGAAACCCAGACGCTGGCGTAGTTGCGCTTCGGCATCTTCGCCCGCGACCACGCCGGACATGGCGGGCAGTTCGACTGCCGAAACCGACATGCCGAACAGGCTGATGGGCAGCAGATAGAGCGTCTGCGAATAGGCCAGCGTGGCCATGGCTCCGGTGGGCAGCCAGCTCGCCAGCCAGGCGTCGATGTAGGCGCTGATCTGAATGACGCCGCGGCCGGCAAACACCGGCGCGGCGTTGCGGATGACTTCGCGGATGTGCTGGGCGCGATAGTTCAGCGAGAGGCGGAGCTGGCCCAAAATTTTATGGACGGCGGGCCACTGGATGGCGACCTGCAAGCCGCTGCCGACGACGGCGCCGAGCGCGGTCCATTCCGCCAAGTCAAAGCGGCCATAGCGCCAGCCGAACAGGACCATGGCGGCGATGATGGCGCCGTTCCAGATTACCGGCGCGGCGTAGGACAGGAAGAAGCGGCGATGGCTGTTGAGCACGCCCAAGCACCAGGCCGAAATCACCAGCAGGCCGGCGCCCGGAAATAAAATTCGCACCAGGCGGATCGTCAGCAGACGCGTGGTGCCGCGGAAGCCAGCGGCGATGAGGTCGATCAGCCAGGGCGCAGCGACCACGCCGATGGCGACGAAGATGGCGGTGCCCAAGGCGAGGATGGCGAGAATGCCGCCGGCGAGACGGCGGGCTTCCTCTTCATCGCCCTTGGCCATGAGGCCGATGTAGACGGGAATAAAGGACGCCGAAAGCACGCCTTCACCAAACAGGTTTTGCAGTAGGTTGGGAATGCGGAAGGCAGCCTTGAAGGCATCGGCGGCAGCGGAGTTGCCGAAGAAGTAGGCGAAGACGCGCTCGCGCACGAGGCCCGAGAGCCGGCTGAGCAGAATGCCGGAACCGGCGAGCGCCGCCGAGCGCCGTGCGGGGAAACGCTCTGCTTGGGTTGCGCCCTGAGGCATGCGCTTTCAGTATGCGGTAGAAAAGAAGTGGCTAGTGGTTAGTGGCTAGTGGTTAGCCGCTCAGCGGTTGAAGGGAGAGTCTTGCGACATTGCTTGGCGCGGGCCCCCTGCGCGGCTGCGCCGCGCGTCCCGCTTTGCTCGCGCCCGGCCGGGGGCCCGTCGCCCCGGCCAGGCGCTGCGCTTAGCGGTCGAAGGGAGCGTCTTGCACCCAGTGGAAGCCGCGGCTGACGAGGCGGAAGCTGGAGCGGGGGATGAGCTGCAAGGAGACCTGGAGGCGCGCGTTGTCCAGGGTTCCGGTGAGGAAGAGCTGGTCGGGTGTGGGGTGGCGGAAGGTGAACTGGGCGGGCGGGCCTTGGGGTGGGGTGAGGGCGAGGGTGCCGGCGGCGGTGTTGAGTGCGGCTTTGTAGCTCTCGAAGTTGCCGGGCATGGTTTGCACCATCAGGCGGTTGGCGGAGACAAAGAACACATGCTGCCAGCGCTGAGCATCGGTGACGAGCGGCGGGCGGGGCTGGTTGTTGAGGGTGAAGGTTTCGACTTGCCAGAGGCCGGCGAGGGGCGATTGCGGCGGGCGGGACTGGAACGTTTTAACCCCCATCCAGACGTTGCCGAGAATCAAGAACAGTGCCATCACGACCTGTACGCCGAGAGCGATGCGGTTGGCGCGGCGGCTGCGGCAGAGCTCGAAGTGGCGTGAGGGCGCGACGGGACGGTTGCGCACGACGGCGTCCCAGAGGCGCTGAGCTTCGGGGGCCAGCACCAGCACGGAGAGGAGAATCAGCGTGCCGGAAAGGATCTTTACCGGCACGTCGTAGGTCATGTTGAGCAGGAAGACCTGGGTAGCGTCGGCGAGCGCGATGAGGGCGCCGAGGATAGCGGTGCGCGGAAACAGCAGCAGCGCGCCACCGAGAAATTCGGCGCAGCCGGCGAAAAATTCGTAGCCGGGCGCGGCGCCGATCGAAGCCCAGAGAACACCCATGGGCGAGAAGCTGCCGTAGGGCTCGAGCAGGCGGTGATAGCCAGGCGGGGACATCTGCAGCGGAAAGATTTTGACGATGCCGTAGGTGAGCAGCGTGGCGCCCAGGGCGAAGCGCACGACTACGCGGAACCAGCGGAACAGCTTGGTGTACTGTTCGCGCTTGCGGTCGAGAACGGACCAGACGAACGTGGCGGCCAGCGCCAGCACGAAGATCAGGGCCAGCTCGACCCAGTCGTAATGGCGATCGCCGCTGCCGGTCTCGCGCGTGAGCATGTGAGCGAGGTGAAAGACGTGGGTCCCGATCCAAGTGATAACGGCGCGCGCGGGCGAGGTCATGTCCAGCTCGAAGGCACCGTTGTCGTTGGTGGTGACGAAGAGCAGCGAAGTCAGCATCTGCGTCAGCAGGATGTAGAGGCCGAAGTAGACGAAGCAGAAGCGGAAGGCGATGCGCGTTGCCAGACGCCAGCGCGGGGTGGAGGGGGCGATGCCGGTGGGCGGCGCGGCAGCAAGCGGTTCAGTGGCCATAGGCAGAGTATCGGGCCACAGTTTACTATTCGCAGCGGAGGGTTTCGGCAGCGTCGATGCGGAGGGCGCGGCGTGCGGGAAGGAAGCTGGCGAGCAGACCGGCGGCGAGCAGGGCCGCGCCGGCAAGCAGCCAGGTCAGCGGGTCGAAAGCGCTGACGCCGAACAGCAGGCTGGAGATGTAGCGCGACAGAAACCAGCACAGCAGCCAGCCGGCGGCGATCCCTGCGGCGAGCACGGCCAGGTTCTGGCCGAGCACCATGCGGATGACGGCGCGGCTGTCGGCGCCGAGGGCCATGCGAACCCCGATTTCGCGCCGGCGCTGGCGCACCTGAAAGGCGAGCACACCATAGAGGCCGACGAGCGCCAGCAGCCAGGCGAGGAGAGCGAAGAGCGTCAGCAGCAGGGCGCGGAACCTGGGCTGCGCCAAGGCGGCTGCGAGCGCCGCGTTGAGGGTGATGGGCTGGCTTGCAACGAGATTGGCGCTCGCCCTTGGGAGTAGCGCTTCGAGCGCCTGTGCGATGGCGGCGGGCGGCAGCGGCGAGCGAACGAGAAACTCCACCTCGTCGAAATTGCCGTAGTAGGGGAAGTACACCTGCGACCGGCTGCCCGCGGCCAGATCGTCGTTGTCGCGCGTGTTGCCGGCGACGCCGATGATCACGTCGGAGTCATCTCCTTGGGCAAGGCTTCGGCCGAGAACGGAGGCAGGTGGCTGGCCAGGCCAGAATTGTGCCGCCAGAGCAGCGTTCACGACCACGGGCATCGACTTGCCCGGGAATTGACTCTCTTCTGCCGGCGAGAACGAACGGCCCGCGAGCAGGGGAATGCCCATCGCCGCAAAATAGTGTGGGCCGATCTCTATCATGCCCGTGGCGGCGTGGCTCTGGCCGGGTGTGCTGGGCAGGCGCAGAAACGCGCTGTTTTCGGGGGTAAAGGGCAGGTGCACGGTGTAAGTGGCCGCGGTGACACCGGGGAGCGCGCGCACTCGCGCCAGGAGTCGCTGGAAGGTCTGGCTGCGGCGCGGCCAGGCCAGATGCTTGCTTTCCGCCGCCGTGCTGGGTGCGGTGAGACCGATGATGGTCGTCTGGCTCAGAGTGAAACCTGGGTCGGTGTTGAGCAGATTGCTGAAGCTGCGGACCAGAAGCGTGCCGCCGGTCAGCAGAACAAGTGTGAGCGCGATTTCGGCGATCACGAGCCCTTGGCGCAGGCGCTGTGTGTGTGAATCTCTGACGCTCGTGCGGGCGAAGCGCAGCGCCGGCGCCAGCGCGCAGATCAATCCGGCGGCGAGACCCACGGCGGCGGCAAACCCTAACGTCGCTGGATCGAGCTGCACGGCGTCGAGACGGGGAATGTTTTCGGGTCCCAGTCGCGCCAGGCGGAGCAGCAGCCACGCCAGCCCGGCCCCGGCTGTTGCACCCGCCAGCGCCAGCCACAGGCCCTCGGCCAGAAGAAGCGAGGCCAGCCGCAGGCGGCCCGCGCCCAAGGCGCGCCGCAACGCGAATTCCTGGTGGCGCGCCAGGCCGCGGCCAAGCAACAAGTTCGTAGTGTTGGCACAGGCGATGAGCAAGAGGCAGACGACGGCGGCAAAGAGCATCCAAAGCGCGGTGCGAGCCTGCGGCCGGGCGAGCTGCTCCATGGGCGGCACGAGCGCCAGACCGTCTGCACCCCAGGAATGAAGCGCGCGCGCCTGGCGCTGGGCGATGACGGCGATGGCTGCCTGCGCTTGTGATCGGGCTTGCGCCAAGGGCACGCTGTCCGGTAGGCGCGCGATAACCTGGCCGGTCGCGTCCGGTCCGGGGGTGCCCGCGATCCAGACGGACGTGTACGGCGGGTACGCCTTGCCGGGTGGCAGCACCCCGGCGATGGCGTAGAGCCTGCGGCCAATGCGGATGGTTCTGCCGATGACTGCGCGCGAACTGCCCAACTGTGTGTGCCAGAAGCGATCGCTGACGAGAGCGTCCTGCCCGCTTGCGCTGAAGCCGTGCCCCACTTCAGGCCGCACGCGCAAGGTTGCCAGCAGGCGCGGCGAAGCGGCCGAGACGTAAGCGTCGCGCGCTGTGCCGTCGACCACGACCGCGTCGTCGTCGTAGCCCACGATACCGACGCTGGTGAAGGCGCGGCTCCTGCTGAGCGCCTGCAGGACTTGTGTGGGCAGATTTACGATGAGGCGGCGCTTGCCCTGCCAGGATTCGTACATACGCACGCTCACCAGGCGCGCGGCGCCAGGATAGGGCAGCGGATCGAGCACCACGGTGCGGACTACGCTGAACATGGCGGTGGTGGCGCCGATGCCGAGGGCGAGAGTGAGCACGGCGACGGCGGCGAAGCCGCGGGCGCGCCAGAGGGAGCGGCGGGCGAAGCCGATATCGCGCAGCAGCTCGTCGAGCCAGACGTGCACATCGGCGGCGCGGGTGCGCTCGCGCAGGGCGAGATCGTTGCCGAGGCGGCGATTCGCGCCCGTGGACCGGTTGGCTTCTTCGAGCATGGCAGCGTGGGTGGCGAGTTCCTCGGCGATGTCGCGGACGAGACGGTTGCGGCGGAACAGGTTCCAGTAGCGGCGCATGGCTTAGGCCTCCAGAAACGACGTCACGGCGCCCGCGGTCTGGCGCCAGCCGGCGCGCTGGCGCTCGAGCTCGCGGCGGCCGGCGGGGCGGAGGCGGTAGTAGCGTGCCCGGCGCTTGTTCGCGGTAACGCCCCAGGTGGAGGCGATCCAGTCCTGCTGCTCCATGCGGTGCAGCGCCGGATAGAGTGAGCCTTCTTCGACGCGCAGCAGATCGTTGGAGGCCGCCAGGATATGCTCGGCGATGCCGAAGCCATGCATGCCGTCTTTGGGCGCACGCTCGAGGGTTTTGAGAACGAGCAGTTCGAGGGCCCCCTGTAGCGTTTCATTCCCCATAGCCAGCTATGGTATCAGGCGCTGAGCAACGGCGTGCTACATTTTGGGGATGGATGAGGCGGTTGCGGTCGCAACGAATGCCCTGACGCGGACGTTTGGGACCTTTACGGCGGTGGACAATGTGACGCTGGCAGTCGCACCGGGGCAGTTTTTTGGGTTTCTGGGGCCGAATGGCGCGGGCAAATCGACCACGATCAAGATGCTGACGGGACTGCTGGCGCCGAGCAGCGGCGGGGTGAGCATTCTGGGGCTGGATCTGTTTAGCCATCCGGTTGAGGTCAAAAGGCAGATTGGAGTGGTGCCGGAAGGGATGGCGCTGTTCAGCCGGCTGACGGGGGCGGAATATCTAAACTTCGTCGGCCGCATGTACGGGCTCGACCGGGTGACGGCGGCGCGGCGGTCGGGCGAACTGCTGGAGTTCATGCAGCTTACCGACGCGGGACGCAAACTGATTGCCGATTACTCGCACGGCATGCAGAAGAAGCTGGCGCTGGCGGCGGCGGTGATTCACGGGCCGAAGGTGCTGTTTCTGGATGAGCCGTTCGAGGGCGTGGACGCGGTGGCAGCGATGACGCTCAAGACCATGCTGCAAAACATGATTGCGCGCGGGGCGACGATATTTTTGACCAGCCATGTGCTGGAAATTGTCGAGCGCCTGTGCAGTCACGTGGCCATCATTCATCACGGCAAGCTCGTGGCGCAGGGATCGCTCGAGCAATTGCGGCAAGGCGTAGCGGCGGAAGCGGTGGCGGCCGGCGAAGGCGGCGAAGCCGCAGGAGCGGCAGCGGAGCGGCTGACGCTGGAGCAGATTTTTCTGCGGATTGTGGGTTCGGGGCAAGGAGTGACGCAGGAGTTGTCGTGGCTGAGCTGACCGCAGCGGCGCCGCTGCGGCTGCAAGATCAACTCCGCGCCATTCTGGGGGTGCGCTGGCAGCTCATGATGAACGGGATGCGGACCACGCGCGGGGCGCTGGAGGCGATTTCGCACGCGTGGGCGGGCATCTGGTTCACGATTCTGGGGGTGGGCGGGGCGATCGGGTTCGCTATTGGCGGCTGGCACTTCGTTCACAATGGCGAGGCCATCTGGCTGGGGATGCTGCTGTGGCCGCTGTTTCTGTTCTGGCAGATTTTTCCGCTGGCAGCGACGGCGTTCGCCGACCATCCCGACCTGAGCCACCTGACCCGCTATCCGCTGAATTTCCGGGCCTACAGCTTTGTGCGCGTGCTGTATGGCTCCTTCGATGTGGCCAATCTGGTGGGCGCGTTGTGCACGCTGGGGCTGATGATCGGCGTCACTATCGCGCGGCCTCGGCTGGCGGCGCCGGCGATTCTGGCCGGGCTGCTGTATGTCGCCTTCAATCTGCTGCTGACACAGATGATTGCCGCCTGGCTGGAGCGATGGCTGGCGAAGCGGCGCACGCGCGAGATGCTGGCGGTGGTGTTTTTCATCGTCATCATCGGGATCGATTTTCTCGGGCCGATCACGCACCGGTTGCGCACGAATGCCGCGGCGGCGGCGCACCTGCCGCTGTTCGTACCATTGGCGTCGTGGCTGCCACCCGGCCTGCCCGCCAAGGTTTTGGCAGCGGGCACGGCGGGGCACGTGCTGCTGAGCATCGGGGCGCTGGTGCTGCTGGCGGTGTGCGCGGCGATTGTGCTGAAGCTGCTGAACCTGCGGCTGCACGCGGAGTATGCGGGCGAGGTGATCAGCGAGGCCGTGCCGAATGCGCCCGCGCCACGCCGTCCGATGGCGCCGGCGCTGCCGGAGCGGGTGCGGGTGCGCTGGCCGTGCGGCGACACGCCGGCGATGGCGGTGGCGAGCAAAGAGTACGACTACATGCGGCGCAGTCCCTACGTATTTTTTGCACTGGCCATGCCGCTGGCACTGATGGTGCTCTTTATGCTCGGAGGCTCCAGCGGCGCCCGTAGCGATCAGTTCTGGAGCACGTACGCCTTTCCCTTCGGTCTCGCCTATGCGGTGATGACGCTAATGAATCTGGTGTATAACGTCTGCGGCGCCGATGCCGGCGGGGTGCAGCTCTACTTTATGGCACCGGTGCGGTTCGGCGAGATCCTGGCAGGAAAAAACCTGGTGTACGCGGTACTGCTGGCGATTGAGGGGGTGCTGCTGTACATCGTGGCGCGGTTGCTGCACTATCGGCCGACGGCGTTCATGCTGACGGCGGCGGTGCTGGGCTACGTGTTCCTCGCGATCTGCAGCTTCACCGCCGGGAATCTGGTATCGCTGTATCTGCCCAAGAAGATGGATATCGGACGCATGGGGCGGCACGCGGCACGGGGTGTGAGCAGCATGATGGCGATGGCGATTGAAGCGGTGGCGATCGCGCTGGTGGTGCTGGCGGTGGTGGTGGCGAAAGGACTGCGTCAGCCGGAAGTGGGACTGCTGGCACTGGTGATTTTGACGGTGCTGGCGGCGATGGCCTATCGGCAGGTGCTGGAGCAGACGGACCACATCGCGCTGGCACGGCGGGAAACACTGATCACGGAGCTGACGAAGACCTAGAGCGGCCCCGTGGTAAAATCAGAGTTCGTGCTTCCATCCCCGGATTGGAAGCGCTTGCGCCTGGCGTATCGCCGCGCCCATTCGTATGAAGAAGACCCCGCAAGAAATTTCTGTCGCCCACAGCCCCGACTCCGACGATGCCTTCATGTTCTACGCGCTGGCGACCCACAAAGTGGGGTTGCCGGGAGTGAAGTTCAAGCACGTGCTGAGCGATATCGAGGACCTGAACCGGCGCGCGCTGGCGCAGGAGTTTGACGTGACCGCGGTCAGCTTTCACGCCTATCCCTATTTGCAGGACAACTACCGGCTGCTGAACCACGGCGGCAGCGTGGGGTACGGCTATGGGCCGATGATTGTGGCGGCGCGGCCGATCACGCCGGAAGAAGTGCGCGGCAAGACCATCGCGATCGCGGGCGAGCGTACGACTTCGGCGCTGGTGCTGCGGTTGTGGCATCCGGAAGTGAAGACGACGGTGATTCCGTTTGATCAGATCATTCCGGCGATTGTGGAGGGGCGGGTTGAGGCAGGACTGCTGATTCACGAGGGCCAGCTCACCTACTCGGCCTCGGGGCTGCACAAGGTGCTCGATCTGGGGCGCTGGTGGCTGGACAGCACCCAATTGCCGCTGCCGCTGGGAGGCAACGTGGTGCGGCGGGCACTGCCGAAGGAGTTCGCCGCGGAGCTCTCGACGGTGTTGAAGGCTTCAATTCAATACGGCCTCGAGCACCGGGACGAGGCGCTGGCCTACGCGCACCAGTTCGCGCGCGATATGGACGACCATCTGGCGGATCAGTTTGTGGGCATGTACGTGAACGAGCGGACGCTGCGCTACGGCGAGGACGACAAGCGCGCCATCGCGGAGCTGCTGCGGCGCGGGCACGCCGCGGGCATGATTCCGCACGAACCCAAGCTCGATTTTCTGGATTAGGCGCGGCCCGGCACGCAGATTGCGAACCAATCGGCGTGGCGTTCGAAGTGGCGCGGGTTGAAGGTCAGCAAGGTGTCGGCCTTGGCCTTGCGCGCGCAAGCGGCAATCAGCTCATCGTAAATGCGCCCGCCGCCGATGCCGTCACGGGCGCAGGAGGCAAGCGTCGCCAGCCATTCGCCGGCATCCAGAGCGACAGTTGGAAACCGTTTCCAGACCAGCTCGAGTGCGTCCCAGGTTTCTGTGGGCGGGCTGCGGTGCGCGGGCGGCAGGCGCGTCAGAACCGAATACGCCTCCGACCAGCAGTGGACAGCCATGACAGGCTGCTCGTCCGCTCCGATGCGGCGCTGCCATTCCGCGTTCGCAGCCGCATGCAGATCCTGCCACGGCCGGATCATCGCGATCATGACGTTGGTGTCCGGCAGGAAGCGGCTCATGCGGGGGAGCGCGGCCGGCCTGTTCGAGGGCCCGTCGGGCGCCTCCGCGGCATGCGCCCGCGTTCGTTACGGATGCGCGCGAGCGTGCGGTTTACGATGTCCGCGGTGAGCGGAGGGACCGGGCGGTCCGGGACCATAACGGTCACTCCATCACGGACCTCGGTATGCCAGTGGGCGACGCGCGGGGAGAGTACGACGCGGCCGTCGTCGACTTCCACTTCAATCTCGGTGCCCGGTCCAAACTCTGCCTCCTCGCGGATAGCCTTGGGGATGACGATTCTTCCGGCAGCATCAATGGTAGTCGTCATGGTAGTGATTTTACCATTGGGCGCAGGGCGTCAGTGGGCGGCGCCAGCGCCGGGCTTGGCACCGGTGCGGGGTTTGCGCATGAGCCAGAGGAGGGGGATACCGGCAAAGAAGATGATGCCGAAGGCACGGACGTCGATGTAGCTGGCGTAGGCGGCCTGCTGCTGGACGGTTCCGTAAAGCAGGCCGGTGGCGATGTGCTGCGCGTCGGCAGGGTTGACGCCGTGGCCGATGAGCAGCCCCTGCATGTGTGCGAGCGCCTCCTGCACAGCCCGGGTCGCTCCCGATGGTCGCTTGGAGTGCGGGCTTCGATTCCCGGCAGGGTCCGCCCGCTGGCGCTCAGGGCTCCTCCAAGCTGCCGCCACGGGAATCGAAGGCGCGGCTGAGGAGATAGCCGGCGCGACGACGATGCCCATGCCCCGGGCGGCCATGGTGTTGCCGCGTTGCTCCAGGGGAAATTCCTCCAGCAGCACGGCCTGGGAGAGGGGCTGCAGGCCGCCGCCGGTGGTGCCCTGCAGAATGCGGCAGGTAATCAGGAAGGGCGGTTGGGCGCGAGGCCGCAGAGGACGCTGGAGACGGTAAAGCCGGTGACGACGGTGAGCAGCAGGCGCTTACGGC
This sequence comes from Acidobacteriota bacterium, assembly GCA_004299485.1. Lineage (NCBI taxonomy): Bacteria > Pseudomonadati > Acidobacteriota > Acidobacteriota bacterium. Next base: position 89,928 of record SCQP01000016.1, on the reverse strand, counting down.
CGATATGGTTCGACAGCCAGCCGGTGATGGGCAGCACGATGGCGATGGCGACCAACCAGGGATTAATGGCGGGGCGCTGGTCCATAGTGGATGCCGTACCTCAGTGCATGGACACCGATCGGCCGTGCGACGGGCGCTTCATCAGCATGACCAGCGGCACCATCAGCACGAAGATGATGGCAAGCAGATAAAAGACCTCGATGTAGCTGAGCATCACGGCCTGCTTGACGACCATGCCGTAGACGGCGCCCAGCGCCTGGTGGGAGGCGGTGGCGGCATCCATGCCGCGGATGACCAGCATGTGGGTGAAGTTCTGCAGCATGGCGTGCAACGTCGGGCTGGCGCTGGTGATCTGCGCCGTCAGGCGGCTCTGGTGAAATTGCGAGCGGCGGGCGACGAGCATGGTCGCCACGCTGATGCCGGCGCTGGCCCCCAGATTGCGCGTGAGATTGAACAGGCTGGTGGCGTTGCCCATGTCCTTGAGGGGAATGGCGTCCATGGTGACGGTGGTGAGCGGCACGAAGATGAAGGCCATGCCGCCGCCCTGAATGATCTGCGGAAAGAAAAACGACCAGGGGCCGGTGGCCAGGTTGTAGAAGGAGAACTGGTAGGTCCCCAGCGCCGCCGCCAGCAGCCCGAAGGTCAGCAGCAGCCGCGGATCCCAGCGCCTCGACATCAGGATGCCGACAATGGGCATGAAGACCAGCGCGCCGATGCCGCGCGGGGCGGTCCATAGGCCGGCCGTGATGGCGCTATAGCCGAGCAGCACCTGCATGAACAGCGGCAGCAGCACCAGGCTGCCGTAGAGCACGAAACCCAGCGTCGTCATCAGGAACACGCCGGTGGCGTAGGTGCGGTCCTTGAAGACCCGTAGATGTACGATGGGGTCTTTGACGGTCAGTTCCCAGACGACGAAGCCGGCCAGCATGACGAAGGCGATGATGGCCAGTGCGACGATGAAATGCGAGCCGAACCAGTCGGCCTCCTGTCCCTTGTCGAGCATGATCTGCAGGCAGGCGATGCCCACCGCCATCATGCCCAGTCCCCAGCCATCCACGCGGCTGCGGCTCGGCTTGATGTAGGAGGGGTCGAACAGGAACATCCGGGTCATGATGATGCTGGCGATGCCGATGGGCAGATTGATGTAAAAGACCCAGCGCCAGGAGTACATGTCGGTCAAATAGCCGCCCAGCGTGGGACCGAGAATGGGCGCCACGACGATGCCCAGACCCCAGAAGGCCATCGCCTTGCCGCGGTCCTGGGGCGGGAACGACTCCAGCAGCACGGCCTGCGAAATCGGCTGTAGCGCGCCGCCGAAGGCGCCCTGCAGGCAGCGGAACAGCACCAGCAGCGGCAGCGAGGGCGCCAAACCGCACAACAGGCTGGCGACGGTGAAACCGGCGACGGCGGTGATGAGCAACCGCTTGCGGCCGAACTGGTTGGCCAGCCAGCCGGTGATGGGCAGGACGATGGCGTTAGCCACCAGATAGCTGGTCAGCACCCAGGTCGCTTCGTCCACCGTGGCCGACAGGCCGCCGGCGATGTAGGGCAGGCTGACGTTCACCACCGAGGTGTCCAGCACCTCCAGAAAGGTGCTGAGCATCACCGTGATAGCGATGATCCAGGGGTTGATGATGGGATGGGTGGCCTGATCGCGGGTCATGAAGCTGGTAGCTGATGAAGCTGGTAGCTAGTAGCTCGTAGCTGGTAGGAACTACGGGAGCTATTTGTTGGTGAAGACGGTGGCTTCGACCGACAAGCCGGGGCGGAGGCGGCTCAGGTCCTGACGCGGGTCGAAGACGATCTTGACGGGAACGCGCTGGACGACCTTGACGTAGTTGCCGGTGGCGTTTTCCGGTGGCAGGAGGCTGAAGACGGAGCCGGTTCCGGGGCCGATGGAATTGACGGTGCCGTGCAAGATTTCGCCGTAGGCATCGATGCTGACATCGGCTTTCTGGCCGGGGTGCATGTCTTTGAGCTGGGTCTCCTTGTAGTTGGCGACGACCCAGACGTTTCTGACGGGGACGATGACCAGGACGGTTTGGCCGGGCGCAAGGCGCTGGCCGAGCTGCACGGTTTTGTTGCCGACCTGGCCCTCACTGGGGGAGCGCACGACGGTGTAGTCGACGTTGAGCTGCGCCAGCGCCACGGCGGCTTCGGCCTGGGCGACTTTAGCCTGGGCGGTCTTGGATTGGGCGCGACTGACGGCCTGCTGCTGGGGAGCGGTGGCGGCTTTGCGCTCGTTGGCGGCGGCTTCGGCCACGGCGGCACGGGCGACGTTTTCTTTGGCGACGGCGCTGGCGACCTGCTGTTGCGCGGCGGTGACCTGGGCCTGGGCGGCGGCGACACCAGCCTGCTCGGCGGTGGCGGCGGTTTGCGCCTGCTGGTATTGCAGGGCGCTGATTTCCTGCTTGCCCACGAGTTGGGCGTAGCGGCGCTCGGTGGAGACGGCGTTGCCGGCCTGCGCCTGGGCCTGCTGTAACGTGGCCTGCGCGGCCTTGACCTGGGCATCGGCGGCAGCCACCTGCGCTGCCGTGAGCTTTTCGTTGGCCTGTGCCTGCTCGGTCGCGGCCTGGGCGGCGCTGAGGGTGCCGCTGCTGCTGGCGGTGGTGATGGGGATGTTGGTGCGGGCGCTGGAGGCGCCAGCTTCGGCGGCCTGGAGGTTGGCGTCGGCCTGCTGGAGCTCCGCCTTGTAGACGCGGTCGTCCAACTGGAACAGGACCTGACCGGCGTGAACCCTCTCGTTGTCGTTCACGTTGACGGAGATCACGGTGCCGGCGACGCGGGGAGCGACGGGCTCGATGTGGGCGGTGATCTGGGCGTCGTCGGTGGAGACGCGGTTGCGATAGTAAAAATACGCCCAGATGACGCCGGCGACAATGATGACGACCACAATGCCGAGGATGTGTTTGGTTTGCGGGCGCCTGGCCGGCGCGGGAGCTTCCGTGGCTTCGGCCGTGAGGGGCGGGGGGTTAGTGACGGCGGGACTGCTGGGCATCGGCTTTCCTTCTTCCTGACGATTTCCTTCGAGCATGAACTGCCTCAGTGGGTGGGCAGGTAGTTCTGAAATTGGGTGGCTGCCACGCCCAGGGCCTGGGCGAGCGAGGCCTTGGCGAGGTTATAGCCATAGAGGGCGGCGATATAGTTTTCGTCACCCACGGCGACGGTTTGCTGGGCCTGGATGACTTCGAGGTTGTCGGCGACGCCCGCGCGGAAGCGGTCCTGCGCCAAGGTCAGCTCCTGGTGGGCCAACTGCTGCGCATGCTGGGCCACAGCGACCTGCTGGTGCTGGCTTTCGAGATCGAGCAGGGCAGAGCGCACCTGGACGCCGATGGCGGCCTGCAAATCTGCTGTGCGCGCCTCAGCGTCGCGCAACTGCGCTTGCGCGCGGATGCGCTCAGCGGCGATTTGGCCGCCGGCAAAAACGGGCAGGTTGATGGAGGCGCCGACGGCAAAGATGGGGTGGTTGGAATCGAGCTCGTGACCGATGGTGCCGTAGCTACCGTCGAGGGAGACAGTGGGCAGCCGTCCGGCTTTAGCCGAAGCAACCAGCAGTTGGGCCGAGCGCACGACCTGCTGGGAGGCGCGATAGTCGGGCCGGGTGGCAAGCGCCTCGGCAACCGCGGCGGCGGGCGCAGGCGCGGGCAGCGTGGCAAACGGAGTGGTGCTGGTGAGCACGAATTTCTGCGCCAGCGGCAGGCCAATGGCCCGCGCCAGGGAGAGCCGCTGCTTGGCGAGGGCATTCTGCTGCGCGGTCAATTGCTGCTGCTGCTGATCACGCTGTACCTGAGCGCGCACGACGGAGAGCTTGTCCACGACTCCGGCCGCAAGCATGTCTTGAGCCTGCTGTAGGGCGCTTTGGGCGGTGGCGAGCTCGGCCTGCGCGGCCTGCACGCGGCTCTGATCGGCCACGCTCAGCAGGTACTGATTGGCGACGGCGAGGACGACAAGATTGCGCACGGATTGATAGTCATCGTGAGCGGCTTTTTCGAGGCTGGAGGCGGCGCGGGTGCTGTCGAGGGCGCTGAGGTCGAGAAGGGGCACGTGGGCCGCGGCGCTTGCCTGGAAGACATTGAAGGGACCGATGATTTGCGGGGCGCCGGGGAAACTGAAACCAAAGGCGGCGAGATTGATTTTTTGCCGGACTTCACTGGCGCTGGCGTCGACGCGGGGCAGTAGGGCCGCCATTTGCGCAATGCGCTGCGCCCGCGCCTGCTCACTCATGTTACTGGCCAGCAAGGGCGCGAGATTTTGGCGCAGGCCGCGCGTGATCGCATCGGCCAGACTCAATCGCAGCGGGGTGGAGCTGAGCGTGCCGGCGGGAACGCCGCCGGCGGCATCGGTCTGGGTGAGAGCGGGCAAGGGCAGTTGCAGTGGCGGCACCTGATTGGGATGCGCCGGAGGCAGGCCCTGGGCGGCCAGGAATGTGGTGGCCAGAGCCACGGTTGCGAAAACGCCAACGGCCTTACTCATGTTTGTTTTCCTTGCGCACGCCTGCCCAGAACAGTTCAAAAACAAATTGGGCGCCATCGAAGGCGGTGTCATCGGTGAGACCCGGCACGCCGGAGAAGCGCATCAAAAAAACGCCTTTGACCATCTCCATGAGGGCCAGGGCGGTTTCCATTGGCGGCAGGCGACGCAATTCGCCAGCTTCCATGCCGTCGCGCAACACACCTGCGAGCAGTTCCGCGCCTTCCGTGTAGAGATCGTGCGTGGGGCCACCTTTGTTGCGGCAGAAATGCCCGAATTCAGTTACGTACATGCGGACGAAAGCCGCATCGCTGCGGAACAGGTCATATCGCACTTGCAGCACCGCGCGGATTTTCGCCTCGGCCCCCTGCGCGCTTGCGACCGCCTGCTTTGTGAGCTCGAGAGCGTCACGCAGCCGCGACAAAAGGGCAGCCCAGAAGATCTCCTCTTTGCTGTCGTAGTAGAGGTAGAGGGTGCCTTTGGCCACACCCGCTTCCGAGGCTATTGCATCAACGGTCGCAGCTCCAAAGCCGCGTTCGCCGAAGACCTTGCGCGCGGCCGCTAAAATCTCAGCTTCGCGGAATTCGGTGAGGGCCTGACGGCGGGTTTTGCCTGCAACAGTCATTATACTGACCAGTCAGTCAAATGAATACACCAGTAGTGTAGCATGCCAACCGGTTGTTGGCTCAACATTTAGAAATTTTTATTGGGCGGCTTCGAGAGCCAGCAATTGAGCCTTGATATCGAGGCGAGTGGGACCGGAATATCCAGTCAGGCTGCCGTCGCTGCCCAGGACGCGATGGCAGGGAACAACGATGGGAATGGGGTTCGCGCGATTGGCTCCGCCGACGGCGCGAAAGGCTTTGGGCTTGCCGACCTTGCGGGCTACATCGGCGTAGCTGACGGTCTTGCCATACGGGATGCGCACAAGGGCGCGCCAGACAGAGCGCTGGAAGTCGGTGCCATGCCAGTCCAGTTTGAGGTCGAACTGTTGGCGGCGGCCGGCAAAATACTCGCGCAACTGGCGGGCTACGGCGGCGGTCTGGCGGGGATTGTCGGTAGCGCCGGGAGTGGACACGTCGCCGAAATGGATTTCGCGCAGGCCCTGCCCGGAAACCACGAGGGTCAGCGGACCGACGGGGGAATCCATGACCGTGCGGAAAAGTTTTTCCATGCGCTCAGTGTAGCGCGTGGTATATTTCTGTAAATGCAGAAGTACAGAGATGTGGACGTCACGCGCATTGCTGACCAGTTTACGGCGCTGGGGGCGGAAGCACGGCTGCGGATTCTGCGGCTGCTGCTGAGCGCGCATCCGGCCGGCATGGTGGTGGGGGATGTGGCGGCGGAGCTGGGAATACCGAGCTCGACGTTATCGCACCATCTTGAGAAGCTGAAGCACGAAGACCTGGTGCGCGTCCGGCGCGAGGGCACTTACCTTTGGTACTCGGCGAATTCGGAGGCGCTGCAGGAGCTGCTGCAGTTCCTGTACGCCGAATGCTGCACCAGAAACAAGGCGGTAGAGCCGCAAGCCGTTGTCTGCTGCAAGTAAACAAGGAGACACGCATGAATACCGAACTGAAAGAGGCTGTGAAGGCGAAATATGGCGAAGCTGCGCAGCGCGCGGCGAAGGGCGCAGGCAGCAGTTGCTGCGGACCGTCGGGGTGCTGCGGCGGGGGCGACCCGATCACTGTCGACCTGTACGGGGCCAGTGAATCGGGCGAAGTGCCGGAGGGAGCGATGCGGGCGTCCTTGGGCTGCGGCAATCCGACGGCGCTAGCCGAGCTGAAGGCTGGAGAAACGGTGCTGGATCTGGGATCGGGAGGCGGCATCGACGTATTGCTCTCGGCCCGGCGGGTGGGACCGGCAGGGAAGGCGTACGGGCTGGACATGACGGACGCAATGCTGGCGCTGGCGGAAGAGAATAAACGCCAGAGCGGACTGGAAAACGTCGAGTTTCTGCGGGGTGAAATCGAGAATATTCCGCTGCCGGACAACAGCGTGGACGTGATTATTTCCAACTGCGTGGTGAACCTGTCAGGCGATAAAGACCGCGTGCTGCAGGAAGCGTTCCGGGTGCTGAAGCCAGGCGGACGGTTTGCTATTTCCGATGTGGTGGTGCGGGGCGAAGTGCCGGCGGCGATCCGCAAGAGCATGGAGTTGTGGACGGGTTGCATCGCGGGTGCGCTCCGGGACGAGGATTACATCGCCAAACTGCAGCGCGCGGGGTTTGCCGCACCTACGATGGAAGTGACGCGGGTGTACTCGGCGCAGGATGCGGAGGAATTCCTGAGCGGCGATGGGTTCGACCGCGAAGCGGTGGTACGGGAAGTGGAGGGCAAGTTTGTGAGCGCGTTCATCCGTGCCACGAAGCCAGGGAATTGACTAGTGCCGGGCCCCACCCGGCTGCGCCAGCTACCATAGGCAGATGCTGGTTGTGGTCGGGTGTGTAGCGGCGGCTATCTTTGCGGCCTGGCTGGTGTGGCTGGGCTCGCGGCCCGCACCGCGGCCGTTTCCGGCCTATGGCTGGTGGGCGCTGGGGGCACTGGTGCTGCTGGAGATTCTGCTGGCGCTGCGCGTGCCCGGGGTGATCACGTTTTTCACGGCGCTGATCTGGACGGCCTATATTCCGCTGATCGATGCGGCGGTATACCGGCAGCGGGGGGACTCGCTGCTGCACCATCCCGGCACGTTTGTGGCGATGACGCTGCTGTCGATTCCGGCGTGGCTGATTTTTGAAGCCTATAACCTGCGGCTGCGGAACTGGGCGTATGTGGGTGTGCCGCACGATTTCTGGGTGTTCGCACTGGGGGCGGGCTGGGCGTTTGCCACGATTTTTCCGGGGATTTTTGAGACCGCAGAACTATTTGCGTGTGTATGGACGGAGCGGATGCGGTCGCGCCCGTGGCGCGTGCGGGCGACCGGCGGCTGGATCACACTCGGAGTGGTGTTGCTGGTTATGCCGCTGCTGTTGCCGGCAGCGCTAGCGCCATATTCGTTTGCGCTGGTGTGGGCAGGATTCATCTTTCTGCTCGACCCCATTCATTGGCGGCGCGGCTGGCCCTCACTGTTGGGTGAGCTGGAAGCGGGACGGCCGGGCTGGCCGGTGGCGCTGCTGCTGTCCGGGGGGGCGTGCGGGTTTTTCTGGGAATTCTGGAACTATTGGGCGCAGGCGCGGTGGGAATACATCTTTCCGATCTTCCATAGCTACCGGGTTTTTGCGATGCCATTTCCCGGATTCATTGGATTTCCGCCGTTTGCGCTGGAATGCTTCGTGCTCTACATATTTCTGGCGCACACATTGCTGCCGCAAGGATTGCGGGCGGGTGCGTATGATAGGCTGATCCGAAGCGAGGAGAACAGACATTGCCCAGCCGCTCAGACGTAAAGTGGTCGCAGCTACGCGTGGGTGTATTGGTGGCGATTGCGGCCGTGATTCTGGTGTTTGTGATCTTCGCGGTCACCGGGCAGTCGTCGCTTTTCTCCCCCAAGATAACGCTCTATGCATACGTGCCTGATGCCGGCGGTATGCTGACGGGAGCGGGAGTGAACCTGGAAGGGGTGGCCATCGGCAATGTCACCGAGATTCACCTGGCCGAGCATCCTCCCGATCCGAGCGTACCGGTCAAAATCACCATGAGCGTCGCCAAGGGCCACAGCCGCTGGCTGCGGCAGGATTCGACGGTGGTGCTGGGCACGGCAGGGCCGCTGGGACAGACGCTGGTGAATATCAGCAAGGGGACGCTGGCATCCCCACCGGCGGTGAACGGGACGGTGCTGCGGGGCATCGCGTCGACGGGTATCAACAGCCTGCTCGTGACCAGCCACAGCGTGCTTGCCAACGCCAACGAACTGGAACTGCGCATCGGCAAGATCCTCGACCAGATTCAGGGTGGGCAGGGATCGATTGGAAAACTGCTGTATTCCAACCAGCTCTACGACCGATTCGACAGTACGGCACGGAACCTGGAGGTGCTGACGGCGAACCTGAACGCCGGCAAAGGCACGGCGGGCAAACTGCTGACCGACGACACGCTCTATCAGAAGCTGAAAACCGCGCTCGACAATGTGAACACGCTGGTGGCGCAGTTGGAGCACGGTAACGGCACCATGGCAAAACTGATCCACGATCCCAGCCTGTACAATCATGCCGACCAGCTCATGTCGAGCCTGCACCAGACCACGCAGGGGATCAACGAAGGGCACGGCGCCATTGGCGCGCTGCTGACCAACTCGCCGACCAGCGCCAAACTGAAAGACGCGCTGGCGCGACTGGACGCGGTGCTGGCGGAAATCCAGACAGGCAACGGGACCATCGCCAAGCTGATGAAGGATCCGGCGCTGTACAACAACCTGAACAATCTGAGCGCCGAGAGCCGGGCACTGATTCAGGCGATTCGCGCCAACCCGAAGAAGTACCTGACCATTCACCTGGATATTTTCTAGAGAGGGGCTGCGGTGCGGGTCCTGATCGTCGAAGACGAAAGCCGGCTGGCGGCGAACGTGGCACAGGCGCTGCGCGAAAACGCGGGTTATGCGGTGGACACGGCGGGGGACGGGGAACAGGGGCTGTATCTGGCGACAGCGCCGGCGGCGGGCGAGGGGGCGGTCTACGATCTGATGGTGGTGGATCTGATGCTGCCGCGGCTGGACGGGGAGACTCTAGTACGGCGCTACCGTGCCGGTGGCGGCCGGGCACCGGTGCTGGTGTTGACGGCGCGCGACGAGAAGGAATCGGTGGTGGCGCTGCTGAACGCGGGGGCGGACGATTACCTGACCAAGCCGTTCGACATGGGCGAGTTTCTGGCGCGGGCGAAGGCGCTGATCCGGCGGGGGCAGGGGCAGCGCAACCCGGTGCTGCGGCTGGAGGATCTGGAAGTGCATACGGCGGAACGGAGCGTGCGCCGGCAGCAGCGGGCGATCAACCTCACGCCCATGGAGTACCGGGTGCTGGAGTATCTGGCGCACCGGCCGGGGACGGTGGTCTCGAAAGCCGAGCTGCTGGAACATTTGTACGATTTCAACTGGGAAAAATTCAGCAACGTGATTGAAGTGTATATTTCCGGGCTGCGGCGCAAGCTGGACGATCCGTTTGCGCGCAAGCTGATCCATACGCTGCGGGGGCAAGGGTACGTGCTGCGGGAGGAAACAGCCGTGGCGCCGGCGGCGCCGGAGGGTTAAGGTGAAGCTGGTATCGCTACGCGGGCGGCTGCTGGCAGCGGTGATCGTGGCGCAACTGTTGCTGGCGGCGGGGCTGGTATGGGCGGGGACGGCATTCACGCACCGGCAATTGCGGCTGGCTTTCGACGCGGCACTCAATGGCCGGGCGGCGGCGATAGCGGCACTGGTACGGTATCCGGAGACGGGGCCGGGGCTGCGCTTCGACACGACGCGGGTGCCGCCGCCGGTGCGGCCGCAGGAGCCGCCGCTGTACCTGATCCGCAGCGGAGCGACGCCGGTGGCGGGAAGCATTCCCAGCGCCATCGCACTGCCGGCGCCGGGGGCGGCGGCGCATTACTGGAATTTTTCCTATCGCGGTGTGCCGTACCGGGGCCTGGTGCTGTCGCACCTGCCGGTGCTCGACACCGAAGAGCACATGTCCTTGCCGTTGCCGCGGCTGACAGTGTATTACGCCGCACCCACTTCGGCGTTGGAGCAGCAGACGGTGGCGGCAGGGGTGGCGATTGCGGCGGTGAGCCTGGTGCTGCTGGCGCTCACCTGCTGGTACGCGGCCTGGCGGATCCGGCGGGAGCTGGAGCCGCTGGACGAGCTGGCGCAGCAGGCGGCGGCGATTTCACCCCAGCATTGGAGCTTCACGCCGCCGGCGCGGGCGGTGGTGGCGGAGGTGCAGCCGCTGATTGCCGCGCTGGAACGCATGCTGGAGCGGCTGCAAGCGGCGCACCGGCAGCAGCTTACGTTTCTGGCCGACACGGCGCACCATCTGAAGACGCCGGTGGCGATCGTGAAATCGACCCAGCAAACGCTGCTGCAGCGGCCGCGCGCGGAATCCGAATACCGCGCGGCGGCGGAGGCGACGCTGCAGGACACGGAGCGGCTGGAGCTGCTATTACAGCGGATGCTGCGGCTGGCACGGCTGGACGCGGAGCAGGACGGCCAACCGGCAGCGCGGTGCGCGGCGGCGAGCGCGGAGGTGGGAGCCACGCTGCAAGGTGCGCTGGAACGGGCGCGGCCGCTGGCGCAGGCGCACGAGATCGAGTTGCGGAGCCGCGGCCTGGACAGCGCGGCGGCGGTGGGCGCCGAGGCGGAAGATCTGGAACAGGCGTGGGTGAATCTGCTCGAAAATGCGATTCTGCACAGCCCGCGCGGCGCGGCGGTGGAGCTGGCTTGTACAGTGACGAATGGGCGCGGGCCGGTGGTGACGGTGCGCGATCATGGCGCAGGCATTCCGGCGGAGCAGATGCCTTTCCTGTTTGCGCGGTTTCACCGCGGGCCGGAAAGCCAAGGCTTCGGGCTGGGGCTGGCGATTGCGCGGGCAGTGGTCGAAGCGGCTGGCGGGACCATCCGCGCAGAGTCATCAGCGGAGGGAACCGTCCTGCGGGTGCAATTGCCTGTGGCGGAAGCTCCTAAATAGATGTTAATGTCTGTTTCATCTTTACTGCTGCGGTCACCGCGATGCTAGAGTGACGCGGGCCGGACTATCATGACTACCTTCACTGCGGCCGAGGAGCGAACCAATCAGCGCAACGCGGTGATGGCTGGATTTTTAGGCTGGACGCTGGACGCGTTCGACTTCTTCATCCTGGTGATGGTGCTGGGGCCGGTGGCGCATGGCTTTGGGCGCTCGATTCCCGACATTGCCTTTGCCATCAGCGCCAGCCTGATGACGCGGCCGGTAGGCGCGTTCATTTTTGGCCTGCTTGCGGACCGGCTGGGCCGGCGCAAGCTGCTGATCTATAACATTATTTTCTATTCGGTGGTCGAGGTTCTGTCGGGACTGGCGCCGACCTATGGCATATTTCTTGCCTTGCGGTTCCTGTACGGCGTGGGCATGGGCGGGGAGTGGGGCGTAGGCGCGTCGCTGGCGCTGGAATCGGTGCCGACGCGCTGGCGCGGCCTGCTCTCAGGACTGCTGCAGGAAGGCTACGCGGTGGGCTACATCATCGCGGCGATCGCCTATGCGGTGATTTATCCCGTGTACGGCTGGCGGGCGATGTTTTTTGTGGGCGGGTTGCCGGGGCTGCTGTCGCTGTTCATCATCGCCAAGGTGAAGGAGACGGAGGCGTGGCATCAGGCGAAGACGGATTGGAAGAGCTACAAGCGTGCCATCTTCGGGCATAAGAAGCTGTTTCTCTATCTGGTGGTGCTGATGGCGATGATGAACTTCGTCTCGCACGGCACGCAGGATCTGTACCCCACTTTTTTGCGCGTGCAGCGGCACTTTAATGTACACACCACCTCCTGGATCACGATTTTCTCGATGCTGGCGGCGCTGGCGGGCGGCCTGGTGTTCGGGCTGTGGTCGGAGCGGTTTGGGCGCAAGCGGTCGATGATCGTGGCGCTGCTGCTGGCGGTGCTGACCATACCGCTGTGGGTGACGGGTTCGAGTCTGGGCTGGATCATCGTGGGCGCCTGCCTGATGCAATTTATGGTGCAGGGGGCGTGGGGCGTGATTCCGGCACACCTGAACGAGTTGTCGCCGGCGGCGCTGCGGGGCTTTTTCCCGGGGTTTGCCTATCAATTGGGCGTTTTGATCGCCTCGACGGTGATCTATCTGGAGGCGACGCTGGGGCAGCACCTGCCGTATTCGACGGCCATGGGAGTGGTCGCGGTGATCGTGCTGGTGGCGGCGGCCATCGTGATCGCCGTGGGGCCGGAAGCGCGCGGGATCTCCTTTGTGCAAACAGGTAAGGAAGCCGGCGGAGCTTCGGTTGCGCAAACGCATGGGTTGGAGGGAAAGCCGTTATGAACCGCCGGGAATTTACGCAAGCATCGCTGGCCGCCTGCGCGGCGCTGGGATTGGGCGGCGCCGGCCGGCTGGCGGCGCAGCCGGCCGGGAGCGCGCAGCCGGACGCGGCGGTGGCGTGGCCGGCGACGCCGGGCCTTACCCGCTATGTGGGCGAATTCATTTTGAACACACGGTACGAGGAGATCCCGGCCGAGGTGATCGCGCTGGGCAAGAAGTCGATTTTGGACGGGCTGGGGCTGGCGGTGGCGGGCGCCAAGGCGCCGTCGGGACCGCTGGTGCTGGAGTATCTGCGCGGCGAGGGAAACTGCGCGGGCAGCTATAGCGTGCTGGGCACGTCGCTGAAGACCTCGGCGCGATCGGCCGCGTTCGCCAACGGGGTGGCGATGCATGCCGAGGATTTCGACGATACGCAGCTTGCGGGTGAGCCCAGCCGAGTTTACGGGCTGCTGTGTCATCCGACTTCGCCGGTGCTGCCGCCGACGGTGGTGCTGACGCAGCCGGGACGGCACTCGGGGCGGGATTTCCTGCTGGCGTATCACCTGGGCGTGGAAGTAGAAACGAAGATCGCGGAAGCGATTTCGCCGAATCATTATATTCAAGGCTTTCATACCACCGGCACCATCGGCACTTTTGGCAGCGCCGCGGCGAGCGCCCGGCTGCTGGGCCTCAACCTCACGGAAACCCTGCGTACGCTGGGCATTGCGGGCAGCGAAGCGGCGGGGGTGCGCGAAAACTTCGGAACCATGACCAAGCCGTTTCATGCCGGGCGGGCGGCGGCCAACGGGTTGTTTGCGGCGCAGTTGGCGAAGCTGGGATGGACGGCTTCGGAGGAGATTCTGGAGGCGCCGCTGGGGTTCTTTCACGCGGCCGGCGGCAGCTATGAGTACCGGCCCGACTTGCTGCTGCATAAGTTGGGACATCCTTGGACGTTTGCGAAGCCGGGAGTTTCGATCAAGCCGTTTCCTTCCGGCTCGCTGACGCATCCGGCGATGGGGCTGATGCAGGAGCTGATCCGGAAAAATCATTTGCAACCGGACGAAATCGAGAAGGTGGATATCGGCGTCAACTCGCACAACGTCAAGACGCTGCTGTATAGCGATCCGCACACCGGCCTGGAGGCGAAGTTCAGCATGCAGTATTGCCTGGCGGTGCTGCTGGTCAACCACGGGCAGGCCGGTCTGGCGCAGTACACCACGGCGGCGGTGCAGCAGCCGGCGGTACAGGCGATGGTGAAGCGCGTGCATGTGTATGCCGATGCGCGCGCCAACGCCGCCGGTTTCGACAAGATGACCAGCTTTTTGGCGATTCACCTGAAGGACGGCCGGACCCTGAGCGGGCGCGTGGATTTTGCCAAAGGCAGCCCCGCCAATCCGATGAGCTACGACGAGGTGGCGGAAAAGTTTTACGGCTGCTGCGAATTTGCGGGCTGGGAGCGCAGCCGCGCCCGGCAGGTGGTCGGCCTGGTGGCCAAACTGGAGACGCTGCCTGCGGCGAGCGCGCTGACGCACCTGCTGGCGAGCTGAATCGGTACATCCAGCCGGGAGCGTTTGCGGGCCGCTCAGGTGAATAAATTTTAATGCCCGCTTCAGATTCGGGGCGCACGCCGGGGCGAAACTGCGGGAGAGGAGTGAACCGCTGATGCGAACCCGTTTTTTGCTTGTTGCCGCTGCGGCCGTTCTGGTGAGCAGCGTGGGGATGAGTGCCCGCGCCCAGGAAACAGCGCCGGGGCAGACGAAACATGTGCTGGTGCTGACGATGGACGGCAGTCACGCGATCGATCTGCAGAACTACGTTAACAGCCATCCGCATTCTAATCTGGCGGCGCTTTACCGGCACGCGATCTTCTATAACGACGCCTCGACGCCCTGGCCGTCGGATTCGTTTCCGGCGGAGATGGCCATCATCACCGGCGGCACGCCCTATTCGACGGGCGTGTGGTACGAGATCAGCTACAGCCGCAAGCTTTCGCCGCCGGGCTCGCACTGTGCCACACGGGGAACCGAAATCGCGCTCGATGAATCGATCGACTACGATCCCAACGCGCTCAATGGCGGTGGCGGCATCGATCCCGCCAAGTTGACGCTGAACCCGGACAAGGGCTGTACGCCGGTGTATCCACACGACCTGCTGCGGGTGAACACGATCTTTGACGTGCTCAAGGCGAAGGGGCTGTACACCGCGTGGATTGACAAGCAGATTGGCGACGAGATGGATCAGGGGCCGACTGGACACGCGATTGACGACTTCCTGAAGATCGAACTGCATCACGCCCATGCGGCCCACAGCCTTCCCGGCATCTTCCATTTCGATGACCTGCGCACCGAGGCGCTGCTGCACGAAATTGACGGCCGGGATCATACCGGCGCGCACAAAGAGCCGGTGCCCAACATCATGGGGCTCACTTATCAGGCCATTAGCGTGGGCGAGAAGCTGAAAGCCGGCTATGGCTGGACGAACGGCACCGGCACCAAGAGCCCGGCGCTGCTATCGGCCTTCGACCATACGGACATGGAGATCGGCCGGGTGCTGGCCGAGCTCCGGAAGAACGGCCTGTACGATTCGACCACGGTGATCGTGACCGCCAAGCACGGGCAGATGCCGATTGACATCAACAAATTGGTGAAGGTGGACCCGAGCGTGATGGTGAACGCGGTCAATGGCGTGCAGCAAGGTCTGGTGGCGGACAGCACGGGCGACGATATTTACATGTTCTGGCTGAAGGACCACAGCAAGACGGCGGCAGCGGTGACGGCACTCGAAGCCATCCAGAAGCAGGCGCACATCCGGCGGATCTTCTCGGGTACGGCGTTGAACCTGCTGTACCGTAATCCGGCGACGGATCCGCGCACGCCCGACATCATCGTCGAGCCTTCGCTGGGGGTGATCTACACGAAACCGAGCAATCCGACCATCGCCGAACATGGCGGTTTCAGCTACGAAGACACGCACGTGCCGATCATGATCAGCAACGTGGCCTGGAGGCCGCGGCACGTGCGCGCACCGGTGCATACGATGCAGCTTGCACCGACGATTGTGAAGCTGCTGGGGGCGGATCCGAACCAGTTGCAGGCGGTGCGGATCGAAGGCACGGAGGTGCTACCGGATGTTCCCGGATTCGGTGTTCACTAACGTCCGGCGCTGGTCCGGTTGGGCAGTCCTCTTTTTCGCGACGTCGGCGCTCGTCTTTGCGCAGGCACCGGCTCTGCGGGGTGCGGTGCGGAACGCGCACCACAAGCCGATGGAAGGGGTGGTGGTCACCGCCAGCCGGCCGGACAGCAACATTGCGGTCAGCGTTGATAGCCGGGCGGATGGAAGCTATCGCTTTCCTGCCGGAACGCTGGCGCGAGCAAGTTACCAACTGACCATTCGTGCTGAAGGCTTCGATCTTGTCCAAGCGCGGCCGGCGGCGGTAGCGGCGGGCAAGACGGCTCACGTGGACCTGGAGCTGGTTCCAGCCCGCGATGAGGCCGGCCAACTGACGGGCTCGGAATGGTTGCAGAGCGTGCCCGGCACGCCCGCGCAAAAGCAGGCGCTGTATCACTGCGTGGCGTGCCACTCGATCACGCCCATCGTCGAGAGCAGCTATAGCGCCCAAAGCTGGATGGCGGTCCTGATCCGGATGCGGAACTGGGGCGGCGAGAGCGTGCGGTCGAGTCCGGTGAAACTGCCGTTCAGCGAGGCGATCAAGCCGGATCCGGTGCTGGCAGCCTACCTGGCGAGCATCAACCGCGGTCCGGATGCCAAGTGGGACTATCAGACGGCCAAGCTCACGACCAATCCGCGTCCGGCGGGCGCCGCGACGGACGTGCTGATCACGGAATACACGCTCGATCCGGGGGCGCTGCCGCACGACGCCATTGTGGACTATCGCCCGGGACCGTACCGGGGCGACATCTGGTACAACGATTTTCAGCGTGATTTGGTCGGGCGACTGGATCCCCGCACCGGCCAGTATAAAGAATGGAAGCTTCCGGCGCTGAAGCCGGGGTGGCCGGAAGGGCTGTTGTCGCTGAAGTTTGGTCCGGAGGGCGACCTGTGGATCCCACGGTTTCGCAAGGCGGGCATGACGCGCTTTGATCCGCGCACAAAAAAGTTCACCACCTGGCCGGTGCCGGCCGACTATAACAACGCGCGCTCGGATACTTCGCATGTCTCCCCGTGCGGGCCGAATGGCGTAGTCTGGTTTCCGGATACGGAGAACCGCGTGATGTACCAGCTCAACCCGGCGACGGGCAAGATTGATGTGTTTCCGCTTTTCCCCAGCTATCATCCGGCCCATACCGTGGATGTCTATGGGCATAGCACCAAGCCGACGGGCCACCGGAGCTACGGCACGGCGTGCGATGCCGCGGGCAACGTCTATTTCGCCGATATCGCGGGAGGCAATATTGGCGAGATCAACGCGGTGACGGGGAAGGCGACGCTGTACAAGACGCCGACGCTGGAATCGGGTCCGCGGCGCATGTCGATGGATGCGACGGGCAAGCTTTGGTTTGGCGAAAACTATTCGAGCAAGCTGGGCATGTTCGATACTCGCACGCATCAGTTCCGGGAATGGACGCCGCCAATTCCCTGGAGCGGGCCGTATCCGGCGATGCGCAACCGCTTGGGCGATGTCTGGACGGGCGGCATGAGCACGGATTTCGTCTATCGCCTGAACCCCAAAACCGGGCAATGGACCAGCTATTTGCTGCCGACGCGCAATGCCGAAATCCGCTGGATCACGGTCGATAGCTCGACCACGCCACCGA
The DNA here is from genome assembly GCA_004299485.1 of Acidobacteriota bacterium. Lineage (NCBI taxonomy): Bacteria > Pseudomonadati > Acidobacteriota > Acidobacteriota bacterium. The sequence continues at coordinate 72,783 of SCQP01000016.1, read as the reverse complement.
CCATCTGGATTCCGGAGGTGCATCGCGGCAAGATTGCACGGCTGCAGATTCTGCCGAATTGAGGGAACGATGGAACGGCGCAAGTTTCTGACGAGCGTTGTCCTGGGATCATCGGCGGTGGCCGCGAGCGCCGGGCCGGGGCTTTGGGCCCAGACCGTGAAGCCGGCAGCAGCGTGCGAACCGGAGGCGCTTCCGCATTCGCCGGGACTCACGCGCTACGTATCCGAGTTCATCGTGGGGACGAAGTACGAAGATATTCCCGCGGAAGTGATTGCGCGTGGGAAGAAGACGCTGCTGGATGCGTTCGGGGTGGGACTGGCGGGATCGGTATCGGAACCGGGGCGGCATGTGCGGCTCTATCTGGGCCGGCAGGGATGGTTGCAGGGCCAGGTCAGCATTTGGGGCACCGAGTACAAGTCACCGGCCCGGTTTGCGGCGTTGGCGAACGGCATTTCCATTCATGCGGATGACTTCGACGATACCGGCTCATCGCTGCATTCCTCGGCGCCGCTGCTGCCGGCGGTGGTGGCCTATTGCGAGATGGGGCGGCGCAGCGGCAAGGACCTGATGACGGCGTTTCACGTGGGCGTCGAGGTCGAGAACAAGATCGGAGATGCGATTTCGCCGCGGCACAAGGCCAGCGGATTTCATACCACCGGGACGTGCGGCGTGTTCGGGAGCGCTGCGGCGAGCGCCAAGCTGCTGGGGCTGACGCCTACCGAGACGGCGATGGCGCTCGGGATTGCGGGATCGGAAGCGAGCGGTTTGCGGCGCAACTACGGCACCATGACCAAGCCGTTCAACGCGGGCCATGCCGCGGAAGGCGGCGTGGCAGCGGCCGATTTGGCGGCGAGCGGATTTACGGCCGCGGCCGATATTCTGGAAGCGCCCTTGGGTTTCTTTCAGGCTTACGGCGGGACCTACACGCCGCATTTGATCGCGGGACGGCTGGGCAACCCCTGGATGTTCCTGACGCCGGGCGACATGATCAAGCGATTCCCGTGCGGAACGATTCAGCAGCCGGTGATGGATTTGGTGTTGCGGCTGGTGCGCGAGAACCACATTACGGCGGACGAGGTGGCGCAGGCGGAGGTGGGTGGTAACCAGAGGAACATCACTACGCTGATGCGGCACCATCCGCAGAATGGCCTGGAAGCGAAGTTCAGCATGGAGTTTGCGGTGGCGGTGATTCTAATGGACGGCAAGGCGGGCCTCGTGCAGTTCACGGACGCCTCGGTGCAGCGGCCGGAAATGCAGGCCATGATCGAGCGCGTGCGTTTCTATCGGGATCCGCGGTATGACCGGCGCGCGGCGGAGGGAGCCGACATCCAGGCAGTGTTGCTGGAGCCGAGCGTGGTGACGCTACATCTGAAGAGTGGCCGCACCATTTCAGCAGTGACACAACCGCAGAAGGGCAGCCCGCAGAATCCGATGAGCTACGACGAGGTTGCCGAGAAGTTCCGGGGTAACGCCGAATACGCGCGCTGGCCTGCGCGCCAAGCCGAGTATGTGATTGCGACGGTGGCGGCGCTGGAGAAGCTAGCCGATGTGTCGCCGCTGATCCGCGCCCTGGCACGGGGCAAGACTTAGCTATGAAACAGTTCACGATTGCAGTAATTCCGGGCGACGGCATCGGGCAGGAGGTGGTGCCGGCGGGCATGGGTGTGCTGGAGGCGGCGGCGCGGAGGTTTGCTTTCGGCCTCCAGTGGCGGACGTTTGACTGGGGATGCGAGCGATATGTCCGCACCGGGCGGCTGCTGCCGGAAGGCGGACTGGAAACGCTGCTCGATTGCGACGCGATTTATCTGGGGGCGGTGGGGCATCCGGACGTGCCCGATCACATCTCGCTCTGGCAACTGCTGATTCCCATCCGCCGCCGCTTCCGGCAATACGTGAATCTGCGGCCGGTGCGGCTGCTGGCGGGGACCGAGAGTCCGCTGCGGGGAGCAACGCCGGCGACGATCAATTTTTGCGTAGTGCGCGAAAACAACGAAGGGGAGTACTCGGAAATTGGAGGCCGGGTCTATCCCGGCACCGAGGAAGAATTGGCCGTGCAGGAATCGGTATTTACGCGCCGGGGCTGCGACCGGGTTCTGCGCTACGCCTTCGAGCTGGCGCGCACGCGCCGCAAGCATGTCACCTCGGCGACCAAGTCCAACGGTATCGTGCACACCATGCCGTTCTGGGACGAGCGGTTCCGGGCGATGGCGGCACAGTATCCCGACGTGAAGGCGGATCAGTATCACATAGATATTTTGACGGCGCACTTCGTGCGCCATCCGGATTGGTTTGACGTGGTGGTGGGCTCGAATCTGTTCGGTGATATTCTTTCGGACCTGGGGCCGGCGATCGCGGGTTCGATCGGCATTGCGCCGTCGGCGAATCTGAATCCGGAACGGGAGTTGCCTTCGATGTTTGAGCCGGTCCATGGCTCTGCGCCCGACATTGCCGGGCAGGGCATCGCTAATCCCATCGGGCAGATTTGGAGCGGGGCAATGATGCTACGGCATCTGGGTGAGGAGGCCGCGGCTGACGCCATCGAGAGAGCCATCGAGGACACGTTGGCGAGCGGCGGTCCGCGGACGCGGGACCTGGGGGGCAGTGCGTCGACGGACGAGGCGGCAGCGGCCATCGCCAGCGTGGTGGCGAATGCTCCCGCGCGGGGTGCTGGCCGAGGCTAACTACTGCAGGCGGTACCCGACGCCACGGATGGTCTGCAGGCGCGGACCGAGGGCAGGGCCGAGTTTTTGGCGCAGGCGGTTGACATAGACCTCGACCAGGTTGGTTTCGGTCTCGAAGTTGCGATTCCAGACATATTCGACAATTTCCGAGCGGGTCACAACCTCCGGACTGCGCAGCATGAGGCACTCGAGCAGGCTGAATTCCTTGGGGGTGAGAGACTGCTCGCTGTCGCCTTGGCGGACGCTGCGGCGGCGGCGGTCCAGTTCCAGGGTTCCGAAGCGCAGGATGGAGCCGCTGGCAGGCAGGCGCCGCCGGATCAGGGCGCGCAAGCGGGCGTGCAGCTCGGCCAGCTCAAAGGGCTTGGTGAGGTAGTCATCGGCGCCAGCGTCGAGACCCTCGACGCGCTGCCCCACCAGGGTCCGGGCGGTCACCATCAGGACCGGGGCTTGCAGGTTCAAGGAGCGAAGCTGGCGACAGACTTCCAAGCCGTCCATGCCGGGAAGGCGCAGATCGAGGATGATGGCGTCGTATTCGCTGGAGCCTTCGGCGAGATCCACAGCGCGGCGGCCGCTAGCCGCCAAGTCTACGTCATAGCCCTCGCTGCGCAAGGAGCGGGCGATCAGGCTTGCCATGCGCTTCTCGTCCTCGATCACCAGCACTCGCATGCCTCCCAAGTCTAGCAAGAGGGGTCAGGGGGCGGGGGCCAGGGACCTGGGGTGGTGGTTGACAGGCGAGTAGGAAAGGGAATAGGCTGCCTGCAAGCTGAGAGGGTATGCGAGTCTTACTGGGCAAGGCGGAACGCCGGACGGCGCTTTTTTGGGCGCGCGCGCTGCGGGAAGACGCACACGCGGTGGATCGGGTCGCGAGCCTGGCGGCAGTACTGAGCGCGGCGCAAGCGGCTGACTATGCGGCGCTGGTGCTGGACACTGATCTGGAGCCGGAGATGAGTCCGGTTGGGGTGCGGCAGCACTTGCGCGCGCACCAGGTGAATTTGCCGGTGTTGTTCCTGCTGCCGGCGGCCGGGCACGCGGCCGCGATCGTGGAAGAGCAAGCGGAGGGTGATCGCCGCCGCACCAGTTTTTTGCGGGAGCCGTTTCGGGTGAGCGAGCTGCGGGCGCGGCTGCGGCATCTGGTCTATGGTGCGGGCGCAGGCGCCGGTGCATCTGCCAGCCGCACGAGGGCGGTGGCCGGCGTGGCCTCGACCAGGCTCATGCTGGATCCGCAGAGCCGGTGCGCGCGCCACGGCACGGTCGAGATCGAGTTGACGCGGAAGGAGTACGCCCTGCTGGAACTGCTGCTGCTGCGCGCCCCGCGCCCGGCTACGCATGCCGATATCGCCACTCACCTCTGGGACCGCGCCAGCGTGCGCGACTCGAATTTGATTGAAGTCTACGTTGCGCGGTTGCGCCGGCGTCTGCAACGAGCGACGGGTGAGGCGCTGCTGCAGACAGTGCGCGGCGTGGGCTACCGCATCGGGCCTGAGGAAGCATGAGTGCTCACTCTCTGCGTCCGCTGCGCTACCGCATGATCCGGCTGTCGTGGATCACGGTGGGCGCGCTGCTGCTGGCCTCCTACGTGAGCATGTTTCTGCTGCTCCGGCAGCAGGCACAGCGCGAGCTGGACCGGCGGCTGCGGAGCACGGCGGTGCCGGTGCTGCAGCACTTTGAGGCGACCAAAGACAAGACCATGGCCGACCTGAAGGAGTTCGGCTCGCCCGGACAGTATTTCGAGATTCTCGACTCGTCCGGAGAGGTGCGGGAACTATCGAGCGCGCTGAGCAGCGGCCTGGACCTGCCGGCGGTGAACTGGACCAATCTGCGCACGCCCGCCTGGGGCTATTCGCACAGTCCAGACGGGCAGCGGCTGCGAGTGCTGGCGCTACCGTTTACGCGGCTGGGGCAACAGTACACCCTGATCGCGGCGCTCTCTACGTTTGGGATGAACCACATTCTGGACGACTTTGGCAAGGTGGTAGCGGTGACGCTGGGCGTGGGACTGTTGCTGGCGGGACTGATCTCCGCCTGGTACGTGGACAAGAGCCTGGAGCCGGTGCGCGCCCTCACCGCGCATGCTGAGCTGATGGCGGACCGGATGATTCACCCGCGCCCGGGCGAGAGCTGGCAGCCGCTGCCGCTGCCGGTGCCCCAGGATGAAATCGAGCGGCTGACTTCCACCTTCAACCGATTGTTCAGCCACGCCGACAAGGCGATGCGGCAACTGCGGCAATTCATCTCGGACGCGTCGCACGAAATCCGCACGCCGCTGGCGGTGCTGCGCGGAGAAAGCGAATTGCTGCTGAGCGGGAGCTTGGCCCAGGCGGATGTGCAGCGGGCGGTGGCGGGGATGGATCAGGAACTGCGGCGACTGACGCATATCGTCGAAGGGCTGTTGACGCTGTCGCTGGCGGATGCCGGACAGCTGCGGCTGTTGCGCGAACCGGTGTACCTCAACGAAGTGCTGGAAGACGCCTGCGAGCTGGTGGCGGCGCGGGCGGCCGCCAAACAGGTAAAGCTGGCGCGCGCGCTCGGCCAGGGGGTGGCGTATGGCGGCGACGAAGCTTTTCTGCACGAGCTGTTCGTGATCCTGCTGGACAATGCCGTGAAGTACTCACCGGCGGGAGCGCCGGTGGAAGTCACGCTCCGTGCGGACATGGAGGAGATCGAAGTGGCGTTCCGGGATCACGGTCCGGGGGTGGCGCCGGCGGAGGTGGAGCATATCTTCGAACGCTTCTACCGCAGCGTGAATCCGGCCATTCAAAATCAAAGCGGAAGCGGCCTGGGTCTTTCCATTGCGCAGGCGATTGCGACGGCGCACGGGGGCGCGGTGAGCTACCACGCCGCCAAGGGCGGAGGTTCCCGCTTTGCCGTCCGGCTGCCCCCGGCGCCGGAGGGCGCGGTGTCCAGCGGCGCGGCGCTGGAGGAAGTTAACAAATATTAATTTGCCGTTCATGCTGGCGGGAGTGCGCGCCGTAGACTTCGCCTTGTACGCGGAGGGAACACTCGTCATGCTATCAAGCCGAATCTTATGCAGGGGATTGCTGATTGCCAGTCTGGCGCTGGTGCTGGGAGCGGCGCTGCCGCTGGCCGCGCAAGGCGTAGGGGCAACGCTTTCCGGCAATGTCACGGATCCGAGCGGCGCCTCGATTCCGGGCGCGGTGGTCACGGCCAAAAACGAGGGCACGGGCGCGACGCGCACCGTCAACTCAGATGCGCACGGATTTTACAACCTCGCCAACCTGCAGCCGGGGGAGTATGACGTCACCTATTCGGCTACCGGATTTGTCAAACAGGTGCGACCGCGGCTGACGCTGACGGTGGGCGAGCAGCTCGCGATCAACGCCAAGCTGGTGCTGGGCAGCACCTCGCAGGTGGTGCAAGTGACGGGCGAGGCGCCGGCGGTGCAGGTGGCCTCCTCGACGGTGAGCCAGACGATCAACAGCCAGACCATCCAGCAATTGCCGCTGAATGGCCGTTCCTGGACGGATCTGGCGACGCTGGAGCCGGGTGTATCGAATCCGCAAATGCAGCCGCCGTTCAACGGCGGGCGCGGCCAACGCGGCTTCGGCAGCCAGATTTCGATTTCGGGGCGGCGGCCGCAGGACAATGACTACCGCATCGACGGCATCAGTGTCGAAGATTACATGAATGGCGGGCCGGGCAACGTAGAAGGCGGCGCGCTGGGCGTGGACGCGGTGCAGGAGTTCAGCGTGCTCACCGGGACCTATCCGGCCGAGTACGGCGATTCCAGTGGCGGCGTAATCAACGCCATTACGCGCTCGGGGACCAACAGCTTTCACGGCTCCTTGTACGAGTACATCCGCAACAGCTCGCTCGATGCTGCCAATTACTTCGACTGCTGGGGTGCGGGTTCCGGCTGCACCAAGCCGCCGCTCAACCGCAACCAGTTCGGGGGCTCCGCCGGCGGCCCCATCCAAAAGAACAAGACGTTCATCTTCGGCGACTATGAAGCGATTCGCGAGGTGCAGTCGCTGAGCGCGGTGGACGTGGTGCCGAGCGCGGCGGCACGGGCGGGCAACCTGAGCACGGGCACGGTGACGCCGGACGCGTACGCGCAGAAGTTCATGAACACGTTCTTTCCGCAGCCGAACGGGGCGGTGACCGGCGACACGGGCATTTACTCGTTCGCGGGGCGGCAGATCAACAACGAGAACTTCTTCACGGGCCGGCTGGATCACCACTTCAGCGCGAACGATATTTTGTCGGGCACGCTCGAATACGACAAAAACAATCTGAATTCACCCGACGAATTCAATCAGAAACGCGCCAACTACGGAGTGCAGCACGAGCTGTATGCCCTGCAGGAGACGCACATTTTTGACCCGAATCTGATGAACTCGATGCGGCTGGGGATTTACCGGACGCCGGCGCAAGTGGGCGTCACCACGCCGGTGACGGCGGCAGCCGGGGACACCAAGGACTGGGACAGCGTGCCCGGCCACGCCGCTCCGGACGTGAAGATCGGCGGCCTCACCGAGTTCACCGGGGGCGTGGGCGCGCCGTCGTTCTACGATTTTCACTACACAACGATCCAGTTCTACGACGACATCAGCCAAACCGCTGGGGATCATTCGCTGAAGTACGGTTTCGAGGCGCAGCGCATCCGCGACAATCTCACCGCGGCGACGGACGGCAACGGCGTGTACAGCTATGGCTCGCTGTCCTCGTTTCTGACAAACGCGGCGCCGCATAACTACACTGCGCTGCTGGGCGGGGGCGTGATCACCGGCCGCAGCGTGCGGCAATCGGTGCTGGGCGCCTACGTGCAGGATGACTGGCGGTTGCGCTCGAACCTGACGGTCAACATGGGGCTGCGCTACGAGTACGCCAGCATTCCGACAGAAACTCATGGGGATCTCGCGATCCTGCCGACGCTGAGCGCGGCCCAGGACCGCTGCGGCCGCTACGTCCCCGGCGCCTGCAATCCCAACCTGACCGGGGGCTACTATCTGAGCAACCCTACGAAGTATGATTTTGAGCCGCGCTTCGGGGTTTCCTGGGATCCCACCGGGCATGGCACGACGGCGATCCGCTCCGGTTTTGGCATGTATGACATTCTGCCGCTGCCGTACATGTTCAACCTGGAGTATGTGTTCACGGCGCCGTATTTTCAGGAGGGGGTGACGAACGCGCCGCCGGCGGGGAGTTTTACCAACTCTGCGAATCCGTCCGATGCCTATTACTCGATTGCCTCGAGCACCAAGACACTGCGTAACGCCTTCATGGACCAATACCCGAAGCGGTCGTACGTGATGCAGTACGACCTCAACATCGAGCACCAGTTCACTCCCAGCATGTCACTGATGGTGGGTTACGTCGGCGATGGCGGCGTGCATGAACCGTTCCGTTCGGAGGAAGTGAACGGCGTGGTGCCCACCAACCCGAACGTGCTGGTGTGGCCCACGAACACCACCAACAACGATCGTGTCAATCCTAACTGGGGCGTCATCCGGGGATTGATGTTCGAAGGCAAGAGCAACTACAACGCGCTCGAAACGCAGCTCAACCGGCGCATGAGCCATGGCGTGCAGATGACCGCAACCTACACCTGGAGCCATGCAATCGACGACGGCACGGATACGGTCGCGGGGGACACCAACGCCAACGCCATCCCCGGCCTGTTCTGGTTCAACCTGCACGCGGACCGGGGCACTTCGGATCTGAACGTGGGGCAGACGTTCATGTACAACGTGCTCTGGCAGTTGCCGAACGGCAATTCGCTCCCCTCGGTGGCGAAAGCGGTGGTGGGCGGCTGGCAGGTGGGCAGCATCCTGCACATGTCCAGCGGCGCGCCGTTTACGCTGACCATCAGCGGCGACCGGCTGGGCCAGTTCGCCTCGCACCCGTGGGATGTGCCCAACGTGAATCTCAGCGCACCGGGATGCGGGGGCAGCCTGTACCAGGCGGGGCCGTATTACATCAATCCGGCTTGCTTCTCTGTGCCCAGTCCGGCGAACGTGCGCGGCGATACGGCGCGTAACGGGTTCACCGGGCCGAACGACTACGATCTGGATCTGTCGCTGGTGAAGAACATACCCGTGCACGTGATCAACGAGAGCTCGAACCTGGAGCTACGGATTGCGGCGTTCAACATTCTCAACCATCCCAACTTCAATCCGCCGGTAGACAATACCGACATGTTCGATGCGAAAGGCAATGCGCTCTCGTCGGGCGGCTTGATTGACTCCACGTGGGGCACCAGCCGGCAGATGCAGCTCGCGCTGAAGTTGACCTGGTAGCGGTTCGCATTTCGCTTGTGCGGCAGCAGCCGATGACCGGCTGCTGCCGCGAAATAAACAAAAATTAATAGCTGCTTCAGCCGCAGGATTGGGCGCGAGCCGACACTGAATGTGGAGGCGCGGAGCGGGTCGGAAGAACCTAGGCGGCTGCGCCGGGAGATGCAATGAAACTATTTACCCTGATCCTGTTCGCGGGTCTGTTGATCGGCTGCAGTAGTTCGAACCCCAGCAGCAAATCCAGCAGCGCGGTAACGACGGTCGCACCCGCGGCAGCGCCGCTGCGGTTGCTCACGAGTTATCCGCTGGACAATGCGCCAGCGGGCCACTTCGACCATCTGGCGATCGATCTGAGCGGCGGCCGGCTGTTCAGCACCGACGAAGGCGGGGCGATTGAGGTGGTGGATTTGGCGAGTGGCAAGATCCTGCACACCATCACCAACGACAAAGAGCCGCACGGCATCGTCTACCGGCCCGACGTGGACCGGCTTTACGTCACCGATGGCGAGGCGGGGCTGCTGCGCATCTATAGCGGCAAAACCTATCAGCAGGTGGCAAGCGTAAAGCTGTGGCCGGATGCCGATTCGGTCGGCTTCAACCCGGCCGACCATACGCTCTACGTGGATAGCGGCGGCGATGCACTGCATCAACCGTATTCGCACTTCAGCGCCATCGACACCACCAGCGCGAAGCGGCACTCGGACATGCACATCGACGCCAACGATATGGAAGCGATGCAGATCGCGTCCGGGGGCGCGCGCATTTACTTGAATCTGCGCAGTAAAGCCGCAATCGCCGTGATCGATCCGCAGGCGCACAAGGTCGAGGCCGAGTGGCCGATCCAGGGCGCGAACAATCCCACCGCGATGGCGCTGGATGAGGCCGATCACCTGCTTTTTGTAGGCTGCCGGAGCGGGCAGATGGTGATTTTCGACACGCAAACGGGCGAACAAGTGCAGTCGCTGCCGCTGGGGAAAATGGTGGACGACATGGTTTATGATGCGGCCAGCCGGCGGGTGTACGCCGCCTGCGACGGGAACATCTACGTGTTCGAGCAGCAGACGCCGACGCAGTATCAGACGGAGATCATCCGATCAGCCGCCTTGGGCAAGACAGCCCTGCTGGCGCCGTCGCTGCGCCGGTATTTTGTCGCGGTGCCGAAGGCGGCGAACACTCCGGCGCAGATTCTGGTTTTCGAGGTGAACTGAGAAATGAAGCCGATTGCAAGCCCAGTTGTGGGCGAACGCCGCAGAGCGGGAAAACTCAAGGTGGTGATCGCGTATCTTCTGGGCATCGCTACCCTGCCGGTGCTGGCGTATCTGGTGGCCTACAGTGGTCATTTCCCGGTGGCGACGAACTCGCATCCGCTGCCGCTGGAGGTGAGCCTGGCGGACCGGGCGCTGCATTACGCCTCGGTCGATGGGGCACCGGCGGTGGTTCCGGTGAAAGTCAGCGATGCGGGGCTTACGTCCTCCGCCCAACTGTATGCCACCGAGTGCGCGTTCTGCCACGGCCTGCCGGGACAGGCCGTGCCCCATGCCGCCACGGGCATGTTCCCGCCGCCGCCGCAGTTTTTCACGAAGGTCGACGATGACCCGACCGGCGTGATCTACTGGCGGATCAAGAATGGCATCCGGTTGACGGGCATGCCTGCTTTCCGGCCCACGCTCAGCGATGACCAAATCTGGTCGCTGGCGCTGCTGCTGCAACGGGCCAAGCGGCTGCCGGCGCCGGCGCAGGCGGAGTTGCACCCCAACCACTAGAGCCGTTAAGGGTGGCTTCAGGTGGCTCCGGCTGCAATGTAAACTATAGCCTTCTCATGCGCATTCGGATCTTAGGTTTATCCGCGGCCGTGCTGGTGTTGGCGGCGGGCGCGCAGGCGCCGCCAGCGCGGCAGCTCACGCTGCCCCAGGCGCTGCGGATGGCGCGCGCCAACAGCGCCACATTCGAGGCCGCGGTGGCGACGGAGGCGATCGCCAAGGCGGGGACGACGGTGGCGCGCGCAGGACTGCTGCCGTCGGCGAATTTCCTGGGCAGCTATCTCTACACGCAGGGGAACCGTTATATCGCCAACAACGCGGTGCACGAATACCTGAGTCAGGGCGATGTGCATGAAGCGCTGAGCTTCGGCTCGCTGGCCACGGTCAGCAAGGCGCAGGCGGCGGAAGCGTTCGCGGCGGCGCAGGCACAAATTGCCGGGCGCGGCCTGGATGCCACGGTCACGGCGGATTATTACATGCTGGTTGCGGCCGGACATGGTCTGACGACGGCGCAGTTGGCGCTGGCGGACGCGCAAAAGTATCTGCACATCAGCCAGGAACTGGAAAACGGCGGCGAAGTGGCGCACTCGGACGTGATCAAGGCCGACTTGCAGGTAGAGCAGCGGCAGCGCGATTTGCGGCAGGCGCAGTTGGCGCAGCAGCAGGCGCGGCTGCAGTTGGCGGTGCTGCTGTTTCCGAACTTCGAGGAGAATTTCACGCTGGTGGATGACCTGGCGACGACGCCGGCGCTGCCAGCGCTGGCGCGCATTCAGGCATTGGCGCGGAATCACAACCCCATTCTGGCGGCGGCGCAGGCCACGCTGCAGGAGGCGCGGCAGGACGTGGTGATTGCCCGGGCGGGCCTGCTGCCGGCGCTTACCCTCGACTACACCTACGGCATCGACGCCGCGCAGTTTGCGGTACGCAATGAGCTGGGGCTGCCGAATCTGGGCTCATCGGCGACGGCCTCACTCAGCATCCCGATTTTCGATTGGGGCGCGCGGCATGCGCAACTGCGGCAGTCGCACCTGCTGCAGCAGGAGGCGGCGGCGCAGCTCGGCTTTACGCGCCGGCAACTGGAAGGGCAACTGCTGAGTTTTTACGCGGAAGCACAGGCGGCCGAGGGCGAGCTGGCGACGCTGGCGCGCTCGCGGCAATTGGCCGCGGAAAGCCTGCGGCTTTCCGCGCTGCGCTACAAGGATGGCGAAGCCACCATCGTCGAACTGGTGGACGCCGAAACTGCCAACACGGCTGCGCGCGACGCCTACGACACCGGCCTGGTCCGCTATCATGTGGCGCTGGCGCAGCTTAAAACGCTTACGGGGCCGTTCTAACCTTATGTGGAGAGGCAAAGCAGTGGTATTGCTCTCGCTGGCGGCGGTGGCCGCGGCGCTCAGCGTGGCCTGTACTTCGGCTTCGGAGGCGACGGCTGCACCCAGCGTCGCCGTGGCAGTGACGCCGGTCGCGCGCATGCCGATTCAGCAGTGGGTACGCACGCAGGCGGTGCTGTATCCCTTGCAGCAAGCCATCATCACGCCGAAGATCAGCGCGCCGGTGGCGCATTTTTACGTGCAGCGGGGCGATACCGTGCATGCCGGGGAGCTGCTGGCGCAACTGGAAAACAGTGACCTCAAGGCGGGCAACGAAGACGCCCAGGCGCAACTGCAGGCGGCGCAGGCGAACTACCAGACGGCAGTGGCGGGGGCGATTCCGGCGGCACTGAAGAAAGCGCAGCTCGATGTCACCGCAGCGGAGCAGGCACAGGCGAACGCGCAGACGATTTACGAGAGCCGGAAGCAACTGTTCGCGCAAGGGGCGTTGCCGAAGCGGACGCTGGATCAGGCCAAAGTGAATCTGACCGACGCACAAAACGCGACCGCGCTGGCACAACAGCATCTGCAGGCACTGGAGCGCGGCGGCCACAGCGCGGCGCTGCGGGAGGCAGCGGCGACGCTGGCGGGCGCCCAGGCGCGGGCGGCGGCGGCGGCGGCGCAGTTGAGCTTTTCGGAGATCCGGAGTCCGATGGATGGGGTGGTGACGGACCGTCCGGTGTACGAGGGGGAGCTGGCGACGACGTCCAGCCCGCTGATGACGATCATGAATCTGGCGCAGGTGGTGGCGCGCGCGCATCTGCCGGCGGATCAGGCGGCGCTGCTGCGGCCGGGCGCCAAGGCGACGTTGACGGGGCCGGCGGGCAAGACGTTCCCCGCGAAGGTGACCATCGTCAGCGCGGCGACTGATATCGGCAGCACGACGGTGCAGGTGTGGGCGCAGGCGGCCAATCGCGGCGACGCGCTGCGGCCGGGTACGACGGTGACGGTGGCGATGCTGGCGCGGACGATTCCGGACGCGCTAGTCATCCCGGCGAGCGCGCTGCTCACCGACACGTCCGGCGCCACGACGGTCATGGTGGTGGGAGCGGACCATCATGCGCACTCGCGTGCCGTAACGGTGGGCGTGCGCGAACCGGATGCCATTCAAATTCTTAAGGGCCTGCGCGCGGGCGAGCCGGTGGTGAGCGTGGGCGCCTACGCGCTGGCTGATGACACGCCGGTGACCGTCACGCCGGTGAAGAGTCCGCAGCCGTGAGCCTTATGGATCTGCATCGCGCCGAACCGGCGGCGGCGGGAGCGCGCAGCTACGTCAAGCGCTTCTCGCGGCCGGTGATTTTCCTCATCGTCGTGCTGTCGCTGGTGGGGATCTTCGAGGCACTGAAGCTGCCGATCGCGGTGTTTCCGCATACCAGCTTTCCGCGCATTGTGGTGGGCGTGGACAACGGTGTAATGCCGATCGACCAGATGATGGTGACCATCACGCGGCCGCTGGAGGAAGCGGTGAACAGCGTGCCGGGGCTGGTGAAGGTCACCTCCATTACCAGCCGGGGATCGGCGGAGATCGACCTGTACTTCAACTGGAACGTCGATATGGTGACGACGCTGCAGTTGGTGAACGCCGCTATGGCGCAGGCGCAGTCCTCGGTGCCGCCCACGGCGCAGATCACCTCGCACCGGCTGATGTTCTCGAGCTTCCCGATCATCGGCTACAGCCTGACATCGAAGACCGTGCCGCAGACGGAACTATGGACGCTGGCGACCTACGACCTGAAACCGCAACTCAACCGGCTGCCGGGGGTGTCGACGGTGCTGGTGCAGGGCGGGCAGGTGCCCGAGTTTCAGATCACGCCCGATCCGGCCAAGCTCGAAGCCACCGGCATCACGGTGCAGGACCTGCTGAGTGCGGTTGAGAGCACGAACCTGGTGAGCTCGCCCGGGCTGCTGGCGCGGAACCATCAATTGTTCCTGGGACTGGTGAACGGGCAGGTCACCGACCCAGCGCAGATCGCGCATATCGTGGTCAAGAGCACGGCGACGGGTGTGCCGGTGAGGGTGGGCGACGTGGCCAGCGTCCACCCTTCGACCCAGCCCAAGTACACGCTGGTGGACGCCGATGGGGTGCCGGCGGTGCTGCTCTACGTCAACCGGCAACTCAAAAGCAACACCCTCGCCGTCGCCGACGAGGTGCATGCCAAGATCGCCGAGCTGCAGCGGGAGCTGCCGCCGGGGATTCAGGTGCAGCCGTTCTACGACCAGTCCACCATCGTTTCTGAGTCGATCGGCAGCGTGCGCGATGCGATCCTTCTGGGGCTGATTCTGGCTTCGATTGTAATGGTGCTGTTCCTGCGCGACTGGGGCACGTCGCTGGTGGCGGGGCTGGTGATTCCGTCGACGATTCTGATCACCTTCATTGTGATGGCGGTGCTGCACCAGAGCTTCAACATCATGAGCCTGGGCGGTCTGGCCGCCGCGGTCGGCCTGGTGATTGACGACGCCATCGTGATGGTGGAGACGATCGTGCTGCACCGGGACGCGGGCAAGGGGCGGTTGGAGGCGATCCATGCGGCGATTCACGAGATTGGCAAGCCCCTGGTGTTCTCGACGCTGACGCCGATCGCGGTGTTTCTGCCGCTGATCTCCATAACGGGAGTCACGGGGGTTTTCTTCCGGGCGCTGGCGATCACGGTGGGGGTGGCGCTGCTGACGTCGCTGGCATTGGCGCTGACCTGGACGCCGGTGCTGAGCCTGCACCTGCTGCAGAACCGGCCGCCCAAGCCGATGCCGGCGAACTTCGATCAGATGGACGGGGTGCATCGTGTGCTGGCGGCGGAGGAAGCCTCGCTAAGCGGCTTTTTCCTGAAGGTGGTCGAGTTCTACGACCGCTGGATGCGGCGCGCGCTGGCGCGGCCGCTGTGGCTGGTAGCCTTCAGTATCGTGCTCATCGCCGCGAGCTGGTTCTGCTACAACGCGCTGGGTACGGGGCTACTGCCGTTCATGGACGAAGGCGCCTTCACGCTCGACTACGTGATGCCGCCCGGCAGCTCGCTGGCGGAAACGAACCGCGTGCTGGTGGGGGTGGACCACATTCTGCATACGATTCCGGAAGTAGCAGGCACCTCGCGCCGCACGGGTCTGCAGTTGGGGCTAGCGGCGGTGACGGAGGCCAATACGGGCGACATTTCGGTCGATCTGACGCAAAACCGCTCGCGGGGCATTCAGGCCATCATGGAGGAAGCACGGCGGCGGGTGAGTCGCGCCTATCCACAACTCGACATCGATTTCACCCAGACGCTGCAGGACATGATCGGGGATTTGACCAACGCGCCGCAGCCGGTGGTGATCAAGATGTTCAACCCCAATGGCGAGCTGCTCAACCATTGGGCGCCGATTGTGGCCGATGCCATCTCGAAGAAGCGCGGCGTAGTGGATGTGCTGAATGGTATCGATGATGCCGCCAGCGGGCCGGCCATCGTGTTTCACGTCAATCCAGCCATCGCCGCGCATGCGGGGTTTACGGCGCAGGAAGTGGCGACGGACGCGCAGGCGCTGCTGGAGGGCGTGCCGGCGACCACGCCGGTGATCACCGGCGGCCGAGCGTACACCATCCGGGTGCGCTACCCTGCCACTGACCGGGCGACTTTGCAGGACCTTCGTAACACGGTGCTGGTGAGCGCCTCGGGTCACACGGCTACGCTGGGGACGCTGGCGACGGTGACCGAGCTGCCCAGCCAGACGGAGATTCTGCGCGAAAACCTGCAGCGCGAGATCGCGGTTTCGGCGCGCCTGGAGGGCATCGACCTCGGCCACGGCATTGCCGAGGTGAAGCAGGCGGTCGCGAGCGTGCACTTGCCCACCGGCATTCGCGTAGCTTACGGCGGCACCTACGAGACGCAGCAGAAATCGTTCGGCGATCTGGTGCTGGTGCTGGTGCTGGCGATTGTGCTGGTGTTTCTGGTACTGCTGTTCGAGTTCCGGGACTTTTCGGCGCCGGTAGGCATTCTGGCCTCGGCGGTGCTGTCGACCTCGGGCGTGTTCTTTTTGCTGTGGATTACCGGGACGGAATTCAATATCGCTTCGTTCATGGGACTGATCATGGTGGTGGGCATCGTGGCGAAGAACGGTATTCTGTTGCTCGACGCCGATGAGCAGTTCCGGCGTATGGGGCTGCCGGCGCTGGAAGCGATGGTGCAGGCGGGACGGCGGCGGCTGCGGCCGATCGTGATGACGGCGGCGGCGGCGGTGGTGGGGATGCTGCCGCTGGCTTTCGCGCTGGGCGCGGGCGCGCAGATGCTGCAGCCGCTGGCCATCTCGGTAATTGGCGGCATCGTGATCTCGATGGTGCTGTCGCTGCTGATCACGCCGGCGGTGGACTACTACCTGCGGCGCGCTGGCGGGGGGCACGCGCCGGCGCTGGAGCCACAAGCCGTTCGCGACTAAGACACCGGCGCTCGGCGGGGCTACATCGCCGGAGGCGCGAGAAGCTCGATGCGCGCCGCGTGGCCGGGGGCACGGGCGAGGCGGCGGTCGCAGGTGAACAGGGGCGCATCGAGCCGTTCGGCCAGCGCGACGTAGATGGCGTCGTAGGCGCTTAGGTTGTAGCGCAGTTCCCAAACGCGTGCAAGCAGAGGCTCGTGGCGATGGCGCCATAGGCGCAAGGCGCGATAACGGCCAAGCGCGTCCGATGCGGCCGCGGCGCCGGCCGGCGAAGTGGCGTACTGCCGCAGGGAACTGGCGACCTCTACGTCCGTCAGGTGGGGCACGTGCACTCCACCCAGGAGATCTTGGAATCTACCGGCGAGGGTGACAGCGGAGGGACGCCCCCAGATAAACTCCACCAGAGCCGAGGCGTCGGCAACGATCAAATCTTGCCCCGCATCTTGCGAATGATTTGGGCGGGGCTCGGCTTCATTTCCGGCAGCGGGTGCGTTCGGAAGTACTCGAACAGTTCGGTCTGGGGCGGCACCGCGGCGAGATTGCGTAGCTCACGCAGGATGAGCGCTGATAAGGTAATGCCTTCCCGGGCCGCGCGCGCTTTGAGCTCACGATGGAGTTCGCGCGGCACGTTGCGGACCTGGATCATGGTGGTCGACGACATGCGCTCAGTATACTCTCATCAATTTCGCATGTTACGCCAGGGGGCCGCGCGGGGAGCGCGGCCCTGGCGTCGGGCGGCCTAGTGCTCGCCGGGGAGGGAGTGGACGAAGTTCACGAAGTCCTGGTGCAGCTTCACGCGGGAGGCGCGGTGGGTGTAGAGCATGTGGCCGGCGCCGTAGTGCTCGATGGAGATGTGGCTCTGCTCGGCGGGGGTGATGAACAGGTGTTTCATGCTGTTGGTGGCTTCGAACATGGGCGTGGCCTGATCGAAGTAGCCTTCGCAGAGCATTAAGCGCATGGAAGGAACCTGCTCGAAGGCCCGGGCCAGCAACGGGGTGACATCGGCGGTGCCGAACCAGTCGCGGCCGAGCTCATAGTTCCAGCCGGGATTGCCGGCGCCGCCGGCGTTGCGGTCGCCGTACTCGAGCGTGGTTTTGTAGTCGAGCTCGTTGCGCAGGTAGTTGATGAATTCGTGATCGTAGGGCGTATTGATATTGCTGCTGGGGTCGCCCATCTGGAAGGGCGAGCCCGGAGTGCGGACGGGTTCAGTCATTTCGCCGTCATAGCGGCCAACCACCAGCCCCTGCTCTTGCAGCAGCCGGGTATCGAACTGGCTGGTGCCGATGCGCAGGTTGTTGGCGTTCAAGAATTCCGCCGGCAGGCCGGTAAAGCGAGCCATTTCGCTGAGAGCCTGCTGGCGCTCAGCGCCCTGCAGGGTATCGCCCTCATCCAGATAGTGTTCGTACTTTGTGCTGGCCCACTGCTCGGCGGCGGTGACGACCTGCGGGAGCGGTTCTTTTTCCAGATCGGCGGGGAGCTTCTTGTGATACCAGGCGATGGCGGTCAGCGTCGGCAGCGCCAGCCAATAGGGGCGGTCGTTGCTCATCGAGGGCGACAGGGTCATCAGGTTGAGGACGCTCGAGAGCAGCACCACGCCGCTGGCCGCGATGTGATGCTGCAAGAGCGTTCCGGCGAGACCGGCAGAGCGGAAGGTGCCGTAGCTTTCACCGGCGAGAATCACGGGCGAGTTGAGGCGGTTGTTGTCGTACAGCCAGAGGCGGATGAACTCGCTGAAGGCCTGCAGGTCGCCACTGACGCTGGCGGCTTTTTTCAGATTGGCGAGGGAGGTGGCGCGGCTGTAGCCGGTGCCCATGGCGTCGATAAAGACCAGGTCGCTGGCGTCGAGCCAGGTCTGATGGTTATCGACCATGGTGTAGGGCGGCGGGGAGATTTGGGCGTCGTCGCCCAGGGCTGCGCGGCGGGGGCCGAAGCCGCCGATGTCGACCCAGACGGAGTCGGCGCCGGGGCCGCCGTTGTAGCTGAAGGTGACGGGGCGGGGATGAGCGGGGTCGGGGTTGTCGAGGGTGTAGGCAATGTAGAAGAGATGGCCTTCGATTTTGCCGGCGTCGTCGGGGACGGGAAGCTTGCCCACGGTGGCGGTGTAATGCAGAACTTTGCCGTCCATGGTAATGGTGTGGTGGGTGACGACCGGCGGCGGATCGGTAGCCGCGGTCTCAAACATAAAAGGCGACGAAGTCGAGTCGGCCTCGGGAGTGCGCTGCCGGCCCTGGGCGGCGGCGGGCAGCCAGGCCACGAGGGCCGCGCCCAGGGCCAGGCCCACGGCACGGGCAAGAAAATTGCGATTGGGCATGATGAATTTCTCCTGATAGGTAAGAGTTTGACCCCGCGATTATGGCTGTGGCCTGAAGTGCAAGCAAGGGAATTCCGGCACCCGACTGGGTGATTGTGGATGAAGTCTTAACTCCGTAGGCTGCGTATCGTGAGGGGTACTCGAGGCACATGGCTGCGTGCGCTGACGCTGGCGTTAGCCGTAACCCTCGCGGCGGTAGTGGTCTGGACTCGGAGTGAGTCGTTCGGTCCGGGACCGCGGCTGCTGCGGAAGCTGGGAGCCGATGTGGTACGGGTGCAGGCGATGGACGGCTCCGGATCGCTGCTGGATCAGGGCAGCGGGGTACGTTTGCGCGGCGGCTGGATCGCAACAAACTACCATGTCGTCGAAGGGTCTGCCTCTGTGCGCGTACTGGGACTGGGTGAGGCTTCGCCTGCCCGGGTGGCGCGGTGCAATGAGGCTGACGACCTTTGCTTACTTCGGGTGCAATCGACGGAGAAGGAGGGGCCGTCCGGGGTGCGCCTGGCGGGCCCGACTACGCCGGGGGAAACAGTGTACGCGCTGGGGGCGCCGGAGGGGATCCCCTCGGTGATCTCGCAGGGCCTGCTTTCGGGCCTGCGCGAAGTAAAGGGTAGTCCACGCTTGGTTACCAGCGCGCCACTGTCGGCCGGGAGCAGCGGTGGCGGGTTATTCGATGCCGGGGGCCGGCTGGTGGGCATTACTACGGCACAAGTCGCGAATGGCCAGGATTTGAATCTCGCAGTTCCCGCAAGTCAGGTGGCAGCGCTGGTTGCACAACGACGGTTGGCCAGGTCCGCACCGGTTCGGAGGCGGAATGTTTGTATCACCGATCTTGGTACTACGGCCGCAGTGAGTACGTTTCGGGAAGCCTTGATTGACGGCCTTGTCGGTTCGGGAATCGGAGTGGACCAAGACTGCGATCGTTCGAGCGCAGAGCTGACTGGCGAAGTGGAGGCCTGGACACCAGCCGCCGGCCGGCTGTCTATGAGCTACGGTCTGCACTTGGCGGATAGCTCCGGCCACGTTATCCGGGCTTGGCGCGGACACGGCCAGGGCTTGGCGCACCGGCTTCCCGGCGCTCTGGCGGCGGGGCTGCTGCCGCGCCTGCGCGAGGCGCTCGCATCGCCAGGCTCAGTGCGGAACCGGTAAGGGTCCGGCGTCGTGGAGGAGCTGTTTGACGCAAGCGTCGGCGGCGCTGGCGCCAGCTCCCTCATATTTGCCGCCGTTGCTCTCCTGGGTTGTGGACCAGAGGATGTCGCCATCTTTCGCGACCAGGCGCACCGAGACCGCTGCGTGAGAGTCGGTCTCGGTATCTGCGGTGCGGTCGTTGGATGCTAGTCTTCCCACACGGGTCGCGGATTGGTAAGTATGGAGTTGCTGCGATGTGCGCTCGATCGCCTGGCCTTGGAGTACGGCGTCGGCCCGGCCACGGTTTTCTGTCACGATGAAGCGACCGCTCGCCACCAGTGTGGAGATCACCATGGACTGTATGGCTTGTGACTGCGCGTCCTTGCCGAAGGGTTCGACGTAGATACGTTTTACTGCCGTCAGCCCGGAGGGAGCGGGCGGCGCCGCTGGAGCTTGCGGCATCGCAGGAAAGAGGCCCAGCAGGAGGATCGCGGCGAGCATTACTCGCCGCCGAGGCCGGATTTGCGCGCCTCATCGTCCTGATACTCGACCTTGCGCCCGGTCCTGGCTTCCAGCGTGGCGAGGGTCACGCGGACAATGTGCTTGCCCAGCTCGAATATTGCTACGTGCTGCTGGCCGTGCTCATCCTTCCAGCCGATGGTAAGAAAGTGTTTGCGTTTCTTGGAGAACAAGGCGAGCGGAGTGACCATGATGGCCAGGCCGACACGACGGCCCGCCTTCTGGCCGTACTCGAGGTCATTGACTTCGGCGTAGGGGATGGAGATGGAGCCATGATCAGCGGAGAAGACAAAGTTCACCGTGCCTGTAGTCGACACCGTCCCCTCGGTTTTCGTTTTGACCTGATTTTCGGTTCCGCCGTCATATTCCGCCTTGTTGCCATTGACCGCGAAGGCCGCGGTGATCAGCAGGAAGGAAACGGCCAGAAGGCTCACAGTTCGACGCATAGTGACTCCCAGGAGGAGATTTGATGAGAGTCACTCTACACCCGTCGTCCCGGAAGCGCAAATTTTCCGCTACACTACGCGCATGCGTAAACTGACCTGCGCGGCTACTCTGCTGTTAACCGTCCTTGCCCTGCTGGCGGCGGGATGTTCGTCGCACTCTTCCGGGACGCGGTTCGCGCTGTCGTTTCCGGCGAGCGTGCATAGTGGGCCGGTCACCGGGCGGGCGTTTGTGTTTGTGACGCGGAGCGATGAGCGGCAGCCGCGCCTGCAGATCAACGGCTACGACGGCAGCATTCCTTTCTTCGGCGCCGATGTCAGCCAGCTCCAGCCGGGGCAGACGGCGGTAGTTGACGACGCGGCGCTGGGGACAGTGGTCACCAGCCTGGCGGATTTGCCGGCCGGCGACTACTACGTACAGGCGCTGATGAACGTCTATACGCGCTTCCCCCGTGCGGACGGGCATGTCATCTGGGCGCATATGGACCAGTGGGGTGGGCAGCGGTTCAATACCGCCCCCGGGAACCTGATCAGCGCGGTGCAGAAAGTGCATATCGACCCGCAGCAGGCCCAGACCATCACGCTGTCGCTGGATCAGGCACTGCCGCCGCACAAAATGCCGGCGGATACGACGTGGGTGAAGCACATCAAGATTCAAAGTCCGATGCTGACGAAGTTCTGGGGGCACCCGATTTTCATGGGCGCGACGGTGCTGCTGCCGACGGGGTACGAGCAGCATCCGCACATGACCTACCCGGTGGTCTACATTCAGGGGCACTTCAATCTGCGGCCGCCGTACGGATTTAACCCGACGCCGAGCCAGCCCAACGCGCGCAGCGCCTACATCCGCAAAGTGTACGGCATGGAAACGGGCTACCAGTTCTATCAGGAATGGACGGCGGCCAATTTCCCGCGGATGATTCTGGTCACCTTCCAGACGCCCACCCCTTATTACGACGACAGCTACACGGTGAATTCGGTCAACTCCGGGCCCTACGGCGACGCCATCCTGCAGGAGCTGATTCCCTACGTGGAGACGCACTTCCGGATTGACCGGAAACCCAGCGCGCGGATGCTTACGGGCGGATCGACCGGAGGGTGGGAGTCGATGAACCTGATGGTCAAGCATCCGGACTTTTTCGGCGGAACATGGACGCTGTATCCTGACCCGCTCGATTTTCATCACTTTCAGAGCGTGGACGCCTACAACGACGCCAACGCGTTCTGGGCGCCGGGTTTTGGCCCGTGGCTTAAGGTTCCGCGCTACATGTCGCGCGAGCCCAACGGCCAGCCGGAGGTCAACTACGAACAGATGAGCCAGGCGGAGGCGGTCGAGGGGACGCATTGCCGCAGCGGACAGCAGCTCTGCGCCTTTTTTGCTTCGTGGGGGCCGATTGGAGCGGATGGGTATCCGGTGCCGTTCTGGAATCTGCGCACGGGTGCAATCAATCGCAGCGCTGTAGCCTACGGGCGCGATCACGGTTTTGATCTGACCGCCTATCTGCGAGCCAACTGGCCCACAATCGGGCCGAAGCTGGTGAACAAGCTGCATGTTTACGTCGGCGACATGGACACCTACTACCTCAACCTGGGGGTGTACGACATGCAGAACTTTCTGGAGACGACGAAGAACCCCCATTATGCCGGCACCTTCGTTTACGGCCGGCCGGAGAAGCCGCATGGCTGGAACGGCGGTATGACGAACGGAGAGCTGCTGCGGCAGATTTACGCGGCGGTGAGGAAGTGAAAGAAGTATTTCAGTATGTCAGTAAGTCAGTATTTCAGTAGATCAGTATGTCAGTATTTCAGTAGGTAGAGCGAGGGGGCGATGCGGAAGCTGGGGTGGTTGACGGTGTTGGCGATGGCGGCGGTGGCGGCGGTGGGCTGCTCGTCGCACAATCCCGGCACGCGGTTTGTTCTCTCGTTTCCGGCGAGCGTGCATCGCGGGCCGATCACGGGGCGGGCTTTCGTATTCCTCACGCGCGGCGAACACGGCGAGCCGCGCCTACAGGCCGGCGGGTACAACGGAAACATTCCCTTCTTCGGCAAAGATGTCAGTCAGCTTCCGCCGGGGCAGCCGGTCACTTTGGATGGCTCGGCGCTGGGCACGGTGGTGAAGAGCCTTCGTGACCTGCCGGCGGGGGACTACTACGTGCAGGCGCTGATGAACGTCTACACGCGGTTTCCGCGTTCCGACGGTCATACAATCTGGGCGCACATGGACCATTGGGGCGGGCAGCAGTTCAATACCTCACCCGACAATCTTTATAGCGCGGTGCAGAAGGTGCATCTTGCTCCGGGCGAGGCGCAGACGGTTGCCCTCTCGCTCGATGAGGTGATTCCCCCACACAAGCCACCGCAGGATACCGAGTGGGTGAAGCACGTCAAAATCCAGAGTCCGATGCTGACCAAGTTCTGGGGGCATCCGATTTTTATGGGGGCGACGGTGCTGCTGCCTGCCGGCTACACGCAGCATCCGCAGCAGCAGTATCCCGTGGTTTATGTGCAAGGGCATTTCTCGCTGCGGCCGCCCTACGGTTTCACCACCACGCCGAGTCAGCCGGATGCGCGCAGCCGGTACATGCGCGCGGTGTTCGGGATCGAGAGTGGCTATGAGTTTTACCGGGAGTGGTCATCGCCGGAATTTCCGCGCATGATCGTCGTCACCTTCCAGACGCCGACGCCCTACTACGACGACAGCTACACGGTGAATTCGGTGAATTCGGGTCCATACCTAGACGCCATCATGCAAGAGCTGATCCCATATGTCGAGACGCACTTCCGGATTGTCCGCAAGCCCGGCGCGCGGATGCTGACAGGAGGCTCAACCGGCGGCTGGGAGTCGATGAACCTGATGCTGAAGCAACCGGACTTTTTCGGAGGCACCTGGTCGTTGTATCCCGATCCCCTCGATTTTCACCATTTCCAGATGGTCGATCTGTATCAGGACGCCAACGCATTCTGGGCGCCAAAACTGGGGCCGTGGCTGCGCACGCCGCGTTACACCGCGCGGCAAAGCGATGGCCAGCCGATCATCTCCGTGGCACAGATGAGCCAGGCGGAGGCGGTGGAGGGATCCCACGGCCGCAGCGGCCAGCAGTTTGATGCCTGGTTTGCCACTGGCGGGCCGATTGGCGCCGACGGCTATCCCGTAGCGTTCTGGAATTTGCGCACCGGGGCGATCAGCCGCGCGGCGGCCGAGTACGCGCGCACGCACGGGTTCGATTTGACCGCGTATCTGCAAGCCCACTGGCCGACGCTGGGGCCAAAGCTCGTAAACAAGCTGCACGTGTACGTGGGCGACATGGACACCTACTACCTGAACCTGGGCGTGTACGACATGCAGAACTTTCTGGCGGCGACGAAAAACCCGCACTATGCCGGCACGTTTGTCTACGGGCGGCCGGAAAAGCCGCACGGCTGGAACGGCGGCATGACCAACGGCGAGCTGCTGCGGCATATCTACGCCGCGGTCAGGCGCTAAGAATTTGGCCTGGGGCCACGGGGCGTGGTGGGTGTCTCCGGCGCCCAGTCGACGTGGCTCGCCATTTTTTGCCCTGGTCGCTCCCGATGGTCGCTTGGAGTGCGGGCTTCGATTCCCGGCAGGGTCCGCCCGCTGGCGCTCGGGGCTCCTCCAGGCTGCCACCAAGTGGGACGATCGAGAACCGGACTGACGTGGACGCGACCAAAATAATCCCACGCCCACTCCAGGAAGGTGTCCATTTTCGCGCGCACCGTGGTCAGCAAGACCACATGCACGCCCAGCCAGGCGGCAAAGGCGAAAACGCCCGAGATGGGGTGATGGCGGGCGCCGATTTCTGCGACGGCGGCATTGCGGCCAATCATTGCCATGACGCCCTTGTCGAGATACACAAAAGGGGTTTGGGGGTCACCGGCGGCGTGGGCGGCAATATTGGCGGCACAGTGGCGGCCGGCTTGCTGGGCGACCGCGGCTAACTGAGGCAGGGGCTTGCCGGAGGCGTCCCTGCAGTTGGCGAAATCGCCGAGGGCGTACACGCAGGGGTAACCGGCGAGAGTGAGATCGGACTGCACATCCAGGCGGCCGCCGTGCCCCGGTTTGAGACCGAGGGCAGCGGCTAGACCAGAGGCCTTGAGGCCGCCCGCCCAGATCACCGCGTCTGCCTGGAGGTGGGAGCCATCGGCGAGCAGGACAGCGTGAGCGGATACTTCCCGGACGGCGGCGCCCAGGCGCAGGGTTACGCCGCGCTCGCCGAGGATGGCGGCCGCGTAGGCTTGCGACTGAGCGGTGAAGCCGGGAAGGACGGTGGCACCCTTATCGACCAGGGTGATGGAAACCTGATGACGGTCGAGATGGGGGTAGAGATGCGGCGGCATGCGCTGCAGGATGTCGGCGATGGCGCCCGCGGTTTCAACGCCGGTGGCGCCGGCGCCGACGATCACTATCGCCGGGCCGGGGGCGGCCGTGCCTCGGCGGTCGGCCGCTTCCAGCAACTCCAGCAGGCGGGAGCGCAGGCGTTCGGCATCCTGCAGCGAATACATAGGGAAGGCGAACTGGGCGACGCCGGGAATACCGAAAAAGTTGGCGGTGCTGCCGGCGGCGAGGACCAGATAATCGGCATGGAAGACGGCGCCATTGCGCGCCGTCGCCCGGCGCGCAGCGAGATCGACGGTCACAATTTCGGCCAGCGTTACCTCGACGTTGGTATCTTGGACCAACACAGCACGAAGATTGAAGGCGGCATTTTCCGGCGCTAGAATGCCCGTGGCCACCTGATACAACAGGGGCTGGAATTGCTGGTAATTGTGTTTGTCAACGAGGGTGACGCACAGATTAGGGACGGCTGCGAGTTTGCGGGCACAGTGAAGGCCGGCGAAGCCGGCGCCGATAATGAGGACGCTTTTGAGAGCGGTATCCGTGACCGGATCCTTCGATTCTATTCTCTACTATCATCCGATGCCGATCTCGGACGGGTGGGCCACGGCTCTCGCGTGCTGGACGGTTTAGTCGACGGGCGTGAGGAAAGCGCAGCGGGGGCCGGGGGCGCGGGCGAGGCGGAGATCGAGGGTGGCGAGGGGGCAGTCGAGGCTTTCGGCCAGGGCCACGTACCAGGCATCGTAACTGGTGAGGTTGTGGCGCAGCTCCCAGATGCGGGCGGCAAACGGGCGGAAGGGGAAGGCTTCGACCGCGAATTGCATGAGCTCTTCGCGTACTGCGCCGGCTTCTGCCAGGGTGAGATCTCCGGCCGCTTCCATGCGGCGGAACAGGTTCGTCGCCTCCGCCCAGAACAGTGCTGGGGCGGCGAGGGAGTGTTCGTGCACTAAACGCTCCGCCCAAGCACCATCGGAACCGCTATCGGCGAGCGCCACGACCATCGCCGAAGCATCAATGACGAGGTTCACCTGCGGTCTTCATCGCGATATCTAAGAATCTGCTCGGCACTGATCCTGGACTGGCTAAGACGCTTACGTTCGCGGATCTGACGCATCAGGGATTCGTTGGTGGGCTGGGAGGCCAGGCGCTCGAGAGCGAGGCGGAGATATTCCTGCATGGAGCGGCCCTCGGCGGCGGCACGGGAGGCGAGTTCGTTGCGAACGGCGTCAGGCACGTTGCGGATGGTGATCTGTACCGCCATGCAGTCATAATGCCAGCGTTGCAGGCAAAATGCAAGCGCGTGGGACGGTTGCGCAGAAAGGGCCGGGGCCGGTACTATGCGCACGTGCTGTTTATAAATTTGGATGGGCAAGTCGCGGTGGTGAGCGGCGGGTCGCGGGGGATTGGCGCAGCGGCAGTGAAGCTGCTGGTGGAGGCAGGGGCGCAGGTGGCGTTCAGCTACCGGGCGGACCAGGGCGCGGCGGAGGCGCTGGTGGCGACGGCGCCGGAGAGCATTTGTGCGATTGCAGCGGATGGACGGGAGGCGGGGGCGGGTGAAGCGCTGGTGCGGGCGGCGGTGGAGCGCTTCGGGCGGCTGGACATTGCCGTGGCTAACGCGGGCATCTGGAATGCCGAGGACGTGGCGATTGAGAATCTAGAGCCCGGGGCGTGGAATAACGGCCTGGCGATCAATCTGAGCGGCGTGTTTCATCTGGTGCGGGCGGCGGTGAAACAGATGAAGAGTCAGGGGCGCGAGGGCGAGACGCCGCGCGGGCGAATTGTGGCGATTGCCTCTACGGCGGGACAGCGGGGCGAGGCGTGGCACGCGGATTATGGGACGGCGAAGGCAGGCGTGATCGGCTTCGTGCGCGGGCTATCGACGGAGGTCGCGCGGGACGGCATTCTGGTGAATTGTGTGGCCCCCGGCTGGGTCAACACCGACATGGCGCGGCCCGCTTTCCGCGCGCATGCCGACCGGGTGTTTGGCGCGATTCCGCTGGGACGGGTAGGCAAGCCGGAAGAAATCGCCGGCTGCATTGCCTTCCTGTGCTCGCCCTGGGCCAACTTCATGACCGGCTCGGTGGTTAGCGCAAACGGCGGAGCAGTGTTAGCCTGAAAGAACTCCTGCATGTCTTCCCAGCTCTGGCGCACTAAATCCATCGACAAGCTGATTGCCGCCTCGGAAGAGCCGTCGCACAAGTTGAAAAAGACGCTGGGACCGTGGAGCCTGGTGGCGCTGGGGATAGGCGCGATTGTGGGTTCGGGCATTTTCGTGCTGACGGGCACGGCGGCGGCGGGCGAAGCCTACAAGGTGCCGTCGATTCTGCATGCGCAGGTGCTGGACATCATCACCAGCCTGATACAGTACGGCAACTTGTCGCACGCCATGATGCATGGGCGGCCAGCGGCGGGGCCGTCAATCGCCATTTCGTTCATTCTGGTGGCGGTGGTGTGCAGCTTTGCGGGGCTGTGCTACGCCGAGCTGGCATCGATGATTCCTATCGCAGGGTCGGCGTATACATACTCCTACGCCACGCTGGGCGAGCTGATCGCCTGGATCATCGGCTGGGATCTGATTCTGGAATACGCGGTCAGCAACGTCGCGGTGGCGGTGGGATTTTCGGGCTACTTCACCAGTTTGCTGGGAGCGATGGGCATCCGCCTGCCCCCGCAGTTGACGCAGCCTATTTGGGAGAACGGAGTGCGGACGGGGGCGTGGTTCAACCTGCCGGGCTTTCTGGTGGTGATGATTCTGACGGTGCTGCTGGTGCGCGGCATCCGGGAATCGGCAGAGACGAACAATATCATGGTGGTGATCAAGCTCGCCGCCATCCTGATTTTCATCATCGCCGGGGGGATGCTGGTGAAGCCGGCGAACTGGCACCCGTTCGCGCCGCATGGTTTTGCCGGCATCATCACCGGCGGGGCGATTGTGTTCTTCACTTATATCGGGTTTGACTCGGTCTCGACCGCATCGGAAGAAGCCATCAACCCGCAGCGGGATATTCCCTTCGGCATCATCGGGTCGCTGATTGTGTGCGCGGTGTTGTACGTGGGCGTGGCCGTGGTGCTGCTGGGAATGATGAAGTACAGCACGTTTCTGAGCGGGGAGGCGGCTAATGCGCCGGTGTCGTACGCGCTGCGCGTGCTCAAGGCCAACCCCTGGGTGCTGTACGCCGTAGATATCGGGGCGCTGATGGGGATGCTGTCGTCGCTGCTGGTGTTCCAGTACGGGCAGACGCGCATCTGGTTTGCGATGTCGCGCGACCGGCTGCTACCGCCGGTATTTTCGAAAGTCCACCCGAAATACCAGACGCCGTATGCCTCGAGCTGGATTGCGGGGCTGGTGGTGGGCATTCCGGCCGGACTGGTGGACATCGGCGCGGCGGCGGATTTGAGCAACATCGGGACGCTATTCGCGTTTGCGCTGGTGGCGCTGGGGGTGCTGGTGCTGCGGAAGAAGCAACCGGACCGGCCACGCGGCTTCCGGGTGCCGTTCGTGCCACTGTTTCCGATCCTGGCGGTGGTGTTTTGCGGCGTGCTGATGCTGGCGCTACCGGTGGAGACGTGGGTGCGGTTTTTCGGCTGGATGATTATTGGACTGCTGGTGTACTACTACTACGGCCGGAAGCGGAGCGAATTTCACCAGGGAACAGGGGACAGGGGTCAGGGGTCAGTGGCGATGGGCGGGCGAAAGGCGGTAGGCTAGAGGCTTATGGCAGAGGGCATTCAGAAAAGCTTCCAGTACTTGTTAATCGTGCTGGGCATTATTGTCGTGGTGCTGGCGGTGTGGATGGCGAAGGAAAACATGTGGTGGATAGCGATTCCGGATGCCCTCTTTGGCATTGGAGTGGCGTGGTTCGCCTGGATGGATCTCACGGACCACGGCATGCACCCGGCGCCTGCGACCGCAGGGGGACCGGCTATCAGCGACGTGCCGCCACCACCGCCCGTGCCAGCACCGGAAGCGCATGCAGAGGCGCGGCCGGAAGCGACGACACCGAGCGCACCAGCGGAGGCGACACCGGTGGGGCAGCCGGGACGGAAGAAAAAGAAGAAGCGCCGGCACTAAAGACCTTTATTGAGCCACCTGGGCGGTTCATAGACACAGCCGGGATCGGCGGCGAAGACGCTGCCCGAGACGGCATAAGCGCGCGCGCGCGAACCGCCGCAAATCTCACGAAATTCACAGACGCCACATTTGCCTTCGAGCAGAGTGGCATCGCGCAGCGCCCGCAGCAACGGTGAGGTGCGATAGATCTCGCCCAGCGGCGCGCGGCGCACATTGCCGGCCGACAGCGGCAGAAAGCCGCTGGGGTAGACCTCGCCCCGGTAGGAGATAAAGATGAAGCCTTTGCCGTCATTGAGGCCGCGCGGTGCCCGCGCCGAGCCGGCCGCCGCCCAGGGCAGCGGCATGGCTACTGCGCCGGTCGAGGCCCGCTCGCGCGCACGCTGCTGCAAGAGGTAGCGGCGGTAATGCATCGCCTCGGTGGTTTTCACATCGAAGCGCACGCGGCACGCAATAGCGTAAAGCTGCGCGAAAACGCGTTCGATGTTCTCCGCATCGAGGCAATCTTCGGGCCGGCCGCGCCCGACCGGAATCAGAAAGAAGACGCTCCAGAGCACGATGTCGAGCGTTTCCATGAGGGCCGCCATCGCCTCGATGCCGCCGCCATTATGGCGGCCGATGGTGGTATTGATCTGCGCCGGCAGGCCCACCTCCCGCGCCCAGCGGACGGTGTCGAGCGCGCGCGCGAAGGCGCCCGGCACGCGCCGGAAGTGATCATGGACGGCGGCGGTGGCGCCATCGATGCTGACGGCGAGCCGCGCCAGGCCGGAAGCTTTGAGGTCCCTGATGGCCTCGCGCGTCAGCAGTGGCGTGGTGCTCGGCGTCATCGAGACACGCACGCCGAGCTGGGTGCCGTACTCCACCAGATGAAAGATATCGGGGCGCTTCATGGGGTCGCCGCCGGTGAGTACGAAGACCGGGACGGCCAACTCACGCACCTGCCGCAACAGAGCTTTGCCTTCGCACGTCGATAGCTCCCGCGAGGAGCGCTCCGGATGCGCTGAGGCGCGACAGTGCTGACAGGCGAGATCACACGCCTGGGTTACTTCCCAAATGGCAATGAAGGGTGCGTCATTGAAATCGGATTTGGCGCCGACGGCCATTGCTTCCTAAGAAGTTGGCTCGGGGCGCACGGTCCGTCCATGACCTCAGTCACGCCCTGCGGGGCTCCGTTGGTGGCTCGCCACTTTTTGCCCTGGTCGCTCCCGATGGCCGCTTGGAGTGCGGGCTTCGATTCCCGGCAGGGTCCGCCCGCTGGCGCTCAGGACTCCTCCGAGCTGCCGCCACCGGACATCGACTGGCGCGGGACCTGGCGTGGCTGCGCCCGTAAACGACGCACTGTGTCGTTTACCACGCTTGACACTCGGCCAAACCGGGGGCCCCGGGAGCCCCGGGCCTCGCCGGTTGAGGGAGTCAACAGCAGCCGCTTGGTGTTTCCTGGTTGTGTGCCGCTAAAGTCGAACATGGGATCGAGCGAGCCGGAGATGGCGTCAAAGGAGCCACGTCCGATGCGCTCGCCGTGCAGGAAGGTGTCTTCGATCAGGCGCAGGACGGAGGTCTGGTCGGTCAGGTTGTGGGCGACAAAATTCGGCCGGGTCCAGGGGGAGATCACCAGCAGCGGCAGGCGTGGACCGTAGCCACAGCGGCCTTGCGCGCGCGGGTTGTTGGCGGCGATGCCGCGCAGGCGAGGTGTGCCATCGCCGCACACGCCGGGTGAAGTGAAGGCGTCTTCGCTGGAACGGGAACCATTGACCCGCGGACTGGCCACGTGATCGTACCAGCCGTCGGAATCATCGTAAGTGAGAATTACCGCGGTGTGATCCCACTGCTTCTGCCGTTCCAGGAAATTGATGACGCGCACGATGAAGTTCTGGCCGTCGAGGGGGTCGGAATTGCCGGCGTGCCCATTCTCATAGGCGGGGGCCTTGAGGAAGGTAACCTGAGGGAAATTGCCGCCGAGGACGGCGTCAAAGAAGTCTTCGAGATCGTAGTTGTGGTTGGCACGGCCGCCATTGTGGCCGATGGCCTGCAGCGATGAGGGACGGAGGTGTTGCGGGTTGGCGGTGGAGGCGTAGTACTGAAAGGGATCGTGGTGCGGCACGTAATCGGTGATATTGCGGCCCACGATGCGGGAGAAATGCCGCCTGCGACAGCCGGTAGATCCGTCCGGGTTGACCATCTGCAGGTCGAATCCGCCCTGAAACCATCCCCAGGTGACGCCTGCTGCGGTCAGCAGATCGCCGATGTTTTTGCCGCCCATGGCAAACTGCGTCCGCGCGGGATTCGAACAGACGTCGCCGAGCGGATCGGAATCGCTGCTGTCCGTCAGCGATCCGGCGCCGCCGTCAACAATGCCGCCGTGACCATTGCGCGTGGCGCTGACGCCATTGGTTTGCCCGGAGATCAGATTCAGAGCTCCTACGGTGGAGGGCCCAAAGGTGGTGCCAAAGAAATAATCGGACATGGCGTAATGCTGGGCGTAGTTCCAGAGGGCGGTGACGGTGTTGCCATCGAAGTAGCCCATGACCAGCCCTTGCGTTGTCAGCGGCGGTTTCAGCCACGAGGGGGCATGCTCGCCCGGCGGGGGCCCACGCCGCCCGGTGTATTTGGGAAACAGGTCCATCTTGCCGTGATCGAAAGCCAACTGTTCGTTATGGTAGGTGTGACTCTGATCGGCGGTCGCCGCCTGAGAGCGGTCCAATCGGAAAGGGTTGGCGGCGTTGGCGCCGTTGGCGCGGTTGGTGAAATTGGGATTCTGCGTCAGCAGCGCGCCGCTGAGACCCTCTACGGAGGGCGTGCCGGGGAGCGCATGAAAGGGAGGCTCGCCGGGGGGATTGAGAGCGTGCGGGTAAGTCGCGAAGTAGTGATCGAAGGAGATATTCTCCTGAAAGATCACCACAATATGCTGCAGCCGCCCCGCCGGCCCAGGAGGTTCAGGACGGGGGTGAGCCGGATGCTGGGCGACTACTGCCACGGCCATGCCGAGCAGGAGGGGAAGAACGCGGGTGAACCTCATACGGGCGATTATGTACCCGCGCATGTTTTTGGCGGGAGAATTTCCAACGGCCGCATCATCAGGTTGGCCTGATGTTCCAAAATGTGACAGTGCCAGACATAGCGGCCGGAGTAAGACTCGAAGTGGACAATGATGCGGGTTACATCGCCGGCGGGGCAGCGCACAGTGTCCTTCCAGCCGCGCTCAACCGCCGCCGGCGGGCGTGCCGGCGCCAGATACCGCAGAGTTTGGTCAAGCAGGTACTGGTCGGTGTCGAAGGTGCGCCGGTCCAGGATTTGAAACCGAACCTGATGCAGATGAATCGGGTGGGTATCCGTGCTTAGGTTGACGAACTCCCAGATCTCGGTGTCGCCTAAAGCGGGGGTTTCGGTTGCGGGTGCGCTCCAGCGCGTGCTGTTGAGCAGCATGAGCTTGGGTAAGCCGTGATAACCGTCGAATTCATCCAGCGTCAGCGGACGCGAGCGCCGAGCGGAGGGTGGCGCGGTCCGAACTATGGGCCGTAAGCGCACCGGTGGGCGCCAGTCCGTACGCCCGGGTCCATGGGCCGAGGCGATCCTGCACTGCAGAACCGGCTGCTCGTCATTGAGCAAGTAGAGCGCGTGCCCGGCGGCTTGGCGAAAGTCTACGAGCACGTCGGCACGCTCTGCCGGCGCCAGCAGCAGCGCGTTCTGCTCGACCGGTGCCTGCAGCAAGCCCTGGTCACTGGCAATTACGTACAGCGGTAAGCGTTCTGAGAACGAAAGCGTGAAAAACCGGCTATTGGCCGCATTGCAGATCCGCAACCTGTAGACCGTGGGCTGTAAAGTCAGATGCGGCCACAAGGCGCCATTCACCAGCATGCAATTGCCAAACACTTCCGGCACCCACGGATGCGCGGCGATGCCGCTGGTGGGGTAGTAGAGCTGGCCGTGCGGATCCAGCCAGCGGTCGCAGAGTAGCAGCGGGAGCTCGCGCTCGCCGTCCGGGAGCCGCAAAGCCCGCTCCTCTGCATCGCGGATCCAGTATGGCCCCAGCATACCGGCGTAAACGTTGAGCCGGCTGGTGCCCATGGCGTGGTCGTGGTAGAACAGCGGCGCCGCTTCCTGGCGGTTCGGATACTGAAATATTTGCTCCTGGCCGGGCACGATCCAATCTTCCGGGTAGCCGTCGCTCGCGGCGGGCACGCGCGCACCGTGCACGTGCGCGACGGCGCGCGCGGTTGAGCCATTGCCTGCCAGCGTGGGATCGACGGGCAGGAAGTGGTGCGGCGGCAGCCGGTTGCGCCAGCGAATGGTCACTGTTTTTCCGCTTTCGGCCGCAATCAACGGCGCCGGAAAGGTTCCGTTATAGGTCCAAACCCGGGTTGGCGGCAGATGCGGGTGCAGGTGCACGAACGCCTCCTGCATGGTCATCTGGTAGGCGCCGCCGGCGGTGGGCTGTGCGAGATCCAGTTGTGGCAGCGGCGCAAGCCAGTGCGGCAGCGCATCCGGATCGAGCGTGGCAGCCCGGGTTTGTGCCCAGGCGGCACGCGCCAGCGACAGCCCTGCGCCCGCGGCCCCGGCGAACCGCAAAAACTCCCGACGGCTGCATGCCATGAGAACTCCAGTGTAGATTGAATGCGTGGCCGAACTGACCGTCTATTGGTTCGAACTCAAGGCACCGGCAGCCCAGCGGGCGGCCTGGCGCGTCTGGCTATCGGCGGAGGAGCGCGCGCGCGCAGACCGCTACCTGAACCCGGCCCATGGCGAACGTTACCTGACCGCTCATGCCCAGCTCCGCTGGATTTTGGCGCAAAGGCTGGGTTGCCTTCCTGGCAGCCTTCGCTTCGAGCGTGAGAGCAGCGGCAAACCGCGGCTGGCCGGTCATAACTTGCACTTCAACCTCTCGCATTCAGGAACTCTGGGCCTATTGGGCGTGCACTCGTCACTTGCTTTGGGCGTGGACATTGAAGCCGAGCGGCCGCGCAATTTTCTCGGTTTGGCGCAGCGCTATTTCAGCGCGTCCGAGCAGGCCTGGCTGGCGGCGCAGCCCGAATCGGCGCGCGAACACGCTTTCGCCCGCTTATGGACCTGCAAAGAGGCGTGGATGAAAGCTGATGGTCGAGGCCTCGCCGTGCTGCGGCAACCCGAGGCGGAACTCGAGGGCACTGCCGCGCAATTGCGCGCGCTGGGCCGGGCGTGGTGGGTGTGTGAGTTGGAAACCGCTCCTGGCTATGCGGCTGCGGTGGTTTTGGCTGAGGCGCCCGGCGGCATCACTGTGACGCCGCTGCCTCCCCCGCCGCTTGCGTAAGCAGGGCCACCACGCGCCGTCCGCGCAAGAGCAGAAAGATCACCGTCAGCCAGAGCGTTAGGCCGATGACTAAACCAAACAGCGAATCGGCAAGCGTAATGTGATGGCGCATGGTCAGGGCAACGACACTGACGCCAATGATTTCGAGGCTAGCAGGGAAGTAATAGAGGGCATCGCCCAGCAGGGTTGGCCAGGCGAGAAATTGCACAGCGACGACGGCGGCAATCGCCGCTACGGTCCAGGCGGAGAGATGGGCGGAATAGAGAATATTGGCGGCCACCGCCATGGCGCCAAAGTCCACCAGAACGACCCAGCCGATACGGCGGCCGGCGGCGGCGCGGATGCTCCGCTCCTCGGTTGCGGCCAGCGCAGGGCCGCGCGCCTGTTGGCCGGAAATCATCAACCCCACGCCGCGCATCAGCAGCAGCACCACCGGGATCAGGACGCAGGCGACCAGCCAGAGCCAGGTTTCGCTGTTCAGCGCCAGCACCATCCACAGCCCGCCAAAGAGCGACAGGAAAATGCTGGCCATACCGGCAGTGGCCAGATGCGCCGCCAGGGACGGCGCGGTCACCACTGGTTCGCCGCTCATCTTCGTGTCACCTTTTTGTCTGCCCACAGCACGGCGTCGACTTCGGCGCGGACCTGGGCGACGGAGATGTTGCCCATGCAGCGGTGGTCGATGGGGCATTCATGCAGCTTGCACGGGCGGCAGGCCACACCGGCAGCCGTCACCAGCCGCAGCTTGCCGGCTTCGGCCAGCGGATAGGTGGCTTTCTCATTGGTCGGCCCGAACAGGGCCACGACCGGCGTCCCGACCGCGCCCGCCACGTGCATGGGGCCGCTATCGTTGGCGACGAGCACGTCCACCGCGGCGATCAGGGCCACGAGATCCTCAAGGGACGTTTCTCCGGCGAGATTTTTGATTTGTTCGGGATGCGGCGCCAACATGCGGATTTTGCGCGCCAGCTCGCGCTCGGCATTGCCGCCGACGATGACGACCGATACTCCGCGCCGGGAGAGCTCGCCCGCCAGCTCCGCAAACCGCTCCGGTAGCCAACACTTGGCGGTGCCGCCGGAAGCTCCCACATGCAAGGCGGCAATATGCCCGGTATCGGCGCCCGGGGTGGCGGGCACCAGCTTGCGCCGCCAGCGCTGCACGCGGGACGGATCGGGATAGAGCGGGACGCGCAGACGCACCGGATCTTCTGCCGGAAGCTCGGCAACCAAGCCTGCACGCCGCAGCAGTTCCAGATAATAAAACGACTCGTGCGCCGGCAGGCTGCCCGGCACCGGAACGGGCACGGCCGGTTTCAGCAGCCAGCCGCGGCGGTCACGCGCATAACCGACGCGGCGGCGCGCGCCCAACCGCAGGCCGAGCAGCGCGGCGTGAAAGGAGTTTGGAAAAATCACGAGCTCGCGCGTCGCCTTGGCGCCTGCGAGGCGGGGCAGGCTCCGACGGTGGGGCAGAGGCTCAACCTGCAGCGGCAGCCGCGCCATGCCGTAAATATTGGCAACCCCGGGCCGGGCGAGGACGGTCCAGGAACGCTCGGGCGTGGCCGCCAGCAATGCGGATACGGCCGGCAAGCTCATAATGACGTCGCCCAGCCAATTTGGCGCCAGGATTGCCCCCGTGGTCAAAGCCCGCACGCCTCCCGGATGATGGCCGTCAATTCCTGAATGGCGGGTATATGCATGGCAATCTCGACCACGCGCAGATGCGGCAGTGGCGTAGGTAAATTAACGGCATCTTTCGCCGTTGTGATGAATCCGTCCGCGCCTGCCGCCTGGGCGCGCGCACGCAAGCGGGCCAGGTCACGCAGAGAGTAATGGTGGTGGTCGCGGAAGGTCTGCCGCGCCACCGGGACGACACCCAGCTCCGCAAGCGTCTCCCAAAACGATTCTGGACGCGCGAGGCCACAAAATGCAACCGGGCGCGAGGGAATTTCGTCCAGCGGCTGGGCCCGCTTCTCGCCGCGCAGCAGTTTGGCTTGCGTCAGCGCCGCCAGTTGCGGCTGTGCCGCCGCGAACGAGGCCTCATCGCCTACCCAGAGTACGGCGTGTGCGCGCGCCAGGGCGCGGGGCAGTTCCCGCAGGCGACCGGCAGGCAGCAGCCGGTCTTCGAGGTCGCCCGGGGCGACGAGGACGAGGTCAAAGTTTCGATAAAGCTGGCGGTGCTGGAAGCCATCGTCCAATAGGTGGAGTTGGGGCTGAAAGCGGCGCTCGCCTTCCAGGCCAGCGCGGAAGCGGTCCGGATGGACCAGAACCGGCGCCCCTAAACGCGCGGCGATGAGCTTAGGTTCATCGCCCACCTGGGTCACATCTTCGTCGCCGGTTTCAGCAATTGCCAACTTGCTGCTGGCGCGGCGATATCCGCGCGAGAGCACATCGAGGCGCAACCCCTGCTGCTGCAACGCCTGGCCGAGGGCAATGACGGTAGGCGTTTTGCCGCTGCCGCCGACGCGCAAGTTGCCGATGCTGACCACGGGCCGGGGCAGGTGCGCCACGCCCAGGCGCCCATTTGCATAGGCGCGATCCCGCGCCCGGACTAAACGACCGAAGATTCCTGAGGCGAGGTCCATGCCGGGGAGGCAGCGGGAGGCCCGGGGCGGAGCCCCGCGGAAAAGCGCCGCGAGGCGCTACTCGTGCACCTCGATGACCGGCACTTTCTGGGCGCACAGGGGGCAGTCCTTCGCGGTCCAGTAATGAGGCTCGAGCGTCAGTAACTTGAAGAGTGGCAGATCGTCAAAGCGCGCGCAGTTTTCAAACGGCTGATGCACCAACACCGCCAACGCCAACACTTTGGCGCCGGCGGTTTCGACCAGCTTGCGCAGTTGGGTGAGTTTGCGGCCGGTGCGCAGGATGTCATCGACCAGAATGACGCGCTCGCCGCGGTGAATCTGGACGAACTGGCGCAGCTCCAAATCGCCTTTGTCGGTTTTCTCCGCCCAGTAGGTCTGCGAGGCCTGCAGCGCTTCGGCCACGCCAAAGGCAACCGGCAGTCCGCCCGTCGCCGGAACTACGATACTGACATTGGGTATGGCGCGGCGCACGGCGTCATCCTGGCGCAGCATGCGGCTGAGGGCCACGCTCAGCACTTTGGATTCGTTGTAATAGCGCATTGCCAGAGGAATCTGCAGGTAAACATCGGAGTGGGTGCCGCTCGCATGGCGGAAATGGCCGGGCCGCAGCGCGCCGGTCTGTTCCAACTGTTCCCGCACCTGGCTTTCACTGGGGATGAGATCCACTGAGTCCTCCGTTTCTGTCAAATCGTATCACGGTCTTTTTTAACGCAAAACCAGACTTGGTGTAGCACGCGCAGTCGGGTTGCGTGCGGCTTCTCCTGGTGTCGAAGCCGCAATCGACCCGGGTCGTCGGGCTATAGCGGGTCTGGTTTTGCTCTGGCGTCGGCCTCGAGCCAGCCATCGGCAAAGCGGATGCGCAGCGCCTCGCCTTCGGCGACGGCGCTGCGCCGGGCCGCCAGTTTGCCGTTGGCGCCATAGACCAGGGTGTAGCCGCGGCCGAGGATGCGCAGGGGGTCGCGCTCGCGCAGCACCGCCGCGAGGCGGTCGAGCCGCTGCCGGCGCTGCTGCAGGTGGGCCAGCGCCACGCCGGCCAAGTCCCGCTGGCGTGCCGTCAGAGCCAACCGTGCCGCGGCGAGTTGTGCCCGCGGATCGCGCTGGCGCAGGCCCACCTGGCTGGCCACCCAGCGGCGCCTCGCGGCTGCCAGCCGCCGCCACAGGAGCTGCTCCAGCGAGTGCGCCAGGTCATCGGTGCGCTGGCTGCCGTGGCGCAGCCGCTGGCGCACGGCGTCAAAGGCGCCATGGCGCGCGCGATCTTCCAGATAGCGGCGGCGCCGCAGCAGGCCGTAGCGCATGGCGTGCTCCAGCCGCTGGCAGCGATCCTGCTGCTCGCGCAGCCAGTCGGCGTGGGGACGCACCGCCAACTCGGCGGCGGCACTCGGGGTGGGGGCGCGCAGATCGGCCACAAAATCGGCGATGGTGAAGTCGGTTTCATGACCCACCGCGGAAATCGTTGGGACGGGCGAGCGCGCCAGCGCCCGCGCCACGCTCTCTTCGTTGAAGGCCCAGAGGTCTTCCAGCGAGCCGCCGCCGCGGCCGACAATCAGCAGGTCCACGGCGAAGGCGCTGTCCGGCGGTTGCGCGCCGAAAAACGAGAGCGCCTCGCAAATTTCGGGCGCGGCCGCGGCGCCCTGCACGGCCACCGGATAGAGCAGAAGGTGCAGGCCCGGATAGCGGCGCTGCAGAATCCGGATCATGTCGGCTACCGCGGCGCCCCGCGGTGAAGTGATCAGGCCGATGCGGCGCGGCAGCACCGGCAGCGGGCGTTTGCGCTCGGGCGCAAACAGTCCCTCGGCGGCCAGCTTTTCCTTGAGCTGCTCGAAGGCAAGCTGCAGGCCGCCGCGCCCCAGCGGCTCGACGTGCTCGACGATGCACTGCACGTCGCCGCGCGCTTCATACAAACTGATGCGGCCGCGCACGCGCACTTGCAAGCCATCGCGCAACTGAAACTTCGCCCGCCGCGCCTGGGTGGCGAATAAAACGGCGCGCAACTGCGCGCGGGCGTCCTTGAGCGTAAAGTAGCAATGCCGCGAGGCGGCATACTTGCAGTTCGAGACCTCGCCCTCGATCCAGACGTCGAAAAACTCGCGCTCCACTAGCCCTTTGAGGTTGGCGAGGAGCGCGGATACGGTCCAGACCTGACGCTCGAATTCGAAATTGAGGCGGGGCTGGTCCATGGGGGAAAAGTTCACAGTTTACAGTTCACAGTTTACAGTCGGGCTCAGAATCTGGGGGCACGCCGGGCTCAACTGTGGACTGTGAACTGTAAACTGGGAGTGTGGCTCCTCCGGTTCCGGCACCTGGACAAGTTCTGCAGATTGACGGCCACGCGGTGCATGTGCAGTACCAGCCCGCCGCGGCGGGTGGGCCGAAGCAGCCGACGGTAGTGCTGGAAGCGGCGCTGGGCGGGACCTCGCTGGGCTGGGTGTTCGTGCAGCGGGCGCTGACACAAACTGTGGCTACGCTGAGCTACGACCGCTCGGGGCTGGGCTATAGCGCTGCAGGACGGCAGCCACGCACGCTGGACCGTATGGTTGAGGAGCTGGAAGCGGTGCTGGCTATGACGGCGGCGCCTGCGCCTTATCTTCTGGTAGGACATTCTTATGGCGCGCTGATCGTGCGCGAGTTTGCCGGCCGGCATCCGGAGCAAACCGCCGGCGTGATTCTGGCCGATCCGCCTTCGCTGGCCGAGTGGGCCCATCCGGATGCGGCGCATCAGGCGAAACTCGAGAGCGGCATTCGCCTATCCCGCCGGGGCATGTACGCCGCCCGTTGCGGCATTGCCCAATTCGCCGCCTGGCTGGTGTCGACCGGCGCGCTGAGACTCGCCGCCGGGTGCGCCACGCTGATCAGCGGCGGCAAGCTGCGGACCAAGTCGGATTTCAACTTTACGCCCGCCACCCGCCTGCCGCCTGAACTCAAACCGGCGATGCGCTGGTTCTGGAGCCGCGCGCGCTTCTATCAGGCGCTGGCCAGTCAAATGGAGTGCCTGCCCGAAGCGTGCCGGCGCATGGCCGACGCTCCACCGCTCGACGACATTCCGCTGGTGGTACTTTCGGCGGCGGATACGCCCGAACCGCAGCGCGCCGAGCATGAGGCTCTGGCTGCGGTGGCGCACGGGGTGCACCGTGTCGCTCCATCCAGCGGGCATTGGATTCCGCTCGAAGATCCCGATCTCATCCTCACGGCTATCCGCGAACTGCTGACCCCTGCTACACTGCGGCTATGAGGACGGCGCGGCTAACAATGGCGCTCTGCGGGCTGCTTGCGCTGGTACTTTGCGTTCTCCCGGCGTCGGCCCAAAAGAAACAGGCTGTCCCCACCATTCGCGTGACGGTCACCGTGGTCGATCCTTCGGGCAATCGAATTCAAGGGGCGCTCGTGGTACTCAAGCAGATGCGCGACCATGAAGGCCGCATTCCTCACGATCCCTTCAATATCGATACCCACACCGACGAGCACGGCCAAGTCGTGGTGCAGGGTTTTGAACCGGGCGTAGTGTTGGTGCAGGTGATTGACACCTCCTTCAACACCTGGGGCCAAGCGTTTATCCTGAAGAAACCTAATGAGTCCGTTCACGTCAAACTCACGCCGCCGCAGGCACAGGTCAGCACCTGCTGCCGCCCCTAAAGCCGGCGCGCTTCCGTGGGACCTAAACTTGCTAGCTGCTGAACTGGCGCGGCCACTGGATCAAAACCGCAAACTTCGCCTTCAGGCTCGCCGTCTCTTACGCCGTGCCAACCCTGAGGCGGCCGGCCGGCTGCTGCTGGCCGCACGGGATGCCTACCTCGAAAGTTCTTGCGCCGCACCTACCACGCGGTAGGATAAGGAACGGTCCATGGAAATCTATCACTGTCCGTTCTGTCATCAGCCCGTCGATGGCGTGGCTGCGACCGCACGCGCGTTTGTCTTCAACGTTGCCGTGCGGCAGGTGGTCGATAATGCGCAGTCGCTGCGCGCGGGCGATGTCCTGGTCGTCGTAGATTCCACCATTCATCCCGAAGACCACGCCATTCATCGCTGTGACGATCCCGACGGCAAAGAAGTGGTCAAATGGTTTCAGCACCATGCGGCGGAAGCTTATTCGGCAATCAACTTTGCCATCCGTCAGAGCATCGAAGGAAATCGGTAGCCTATGGCGATAGCACGCGAGCTGCTCGAAATTCTGGTTTGCCCGGATGACCACGCCCGGGTACTGCTGGTCGGTCCGGCCGATGCACCTACGGGCCTGAAG
Organism: Acidobacteriota bacterium; assembly: GCA_004299485.1. NCBI lineage: Bacteria > Pseudomonadati > Acidobacteriota > Acidobacteriota bacterium. The sequence continues at coordinate 31,396 of SCQP01000016.1, read as the reverse complement.
TGTGAGCAATGCCAGCGCGTCTATCCGATTCGTGACGACATCCCCGTGATGTTGCTGGAAGAGGCTACGCGCGACACCCCCAATGGTTGAAGTCCTTCCGGACTTGCCGCAGGGAGCTGGGGTTGGCTTTATCCGCCTGCGCAGCCTGGGCGACACACTGCTGCTCACCCCTGCCGCCGCCGCCCTCAAATCCTGGCGGCCGGATGTGTGCCTGGCGATTCTCGTCGAGCCGCGGTTTGCCGCAGTGGTTGCGCGCAATCCTGATTTCGACGCCATCATTGAGGCCCCCGCGACCCTGGCTGGGCGCGTGCAAGCCCTGCGCGAGCTGCGGCGTTTTCATCCTGCGCTGGTTGCCGGCCTGCATGGCGGCTCGACGGCAGCCTGGCTCGCCCGTTTTTCCGGCGCGCCGCAGCGCGCCACCTTTGCCGGCCTACGCCACGCGTGGGCGTACAACCTCCTTACTCCCCCAGAAGCACCGCCCTCGGGGCGGGTGCGGTTGCACACCGTCGAGCACGTGCTTTCGCTGCTTACTTCACTTGGCTTGCCGCCGGTCGCGCCCGGCCCTCTGAAGCTGGTTCTGCGGCCCGAAGCTCGCGCACGCGTCCGCAAGCACCTGACGCAGCGCGGGGTCACCGGCGGCTACGCTTTTTTGGGCACGGAAGCCCGCGAACCGGACATGCGCTGGCCACTCGATTGCTTTGGCCGGCTCGCCGCCTGGTTGCGCGACACGTACGGTCTGGCGAGCGTCCAAGCGAGCGCCACGGCGGGCGAGCCCGTGCCCGGCGCAACCTTGCTATCCGGCACGAGTGTGGAAGAACTGATGGCGCTAGAGGCCGAAGCCGATCTGGTGATCACCAACGACGGCGGTCCGGTACATATCGCCGCCGCTTTAGGTAAGCCGCTGGTTGTGCTCTACTCGATCACGGATGTCGACGTATGGCATCCCTGGCAAGCGCCGGCACGCTGGCTGCAACGCACGCCTCTGAGCGCGCTTACGGTCGACGAAGTTACTGTGGAAGTCGCCGCCCTGGCGCCTACTCGACTTTGAGCACCGCCAGGAATGCCTCCTGCGGGATCTCTACTTTTCCCAGCTTTTTCATCCGCTTCTTGCCTTCTTTTTGTTTTTCCAGCAGCTTGCGCTTGCGGGAGATGTCGCCGCCGTAGCATTTGGCGAGCACATCCTTACGCACTGCCCGCACGGTTTCGCGCGCGATGATCTTGCCACCAATCGCCGCCTGGATGGGCACCTCGAACTGCTGCCGGGGGATGAGCTCTTTCATCTTCGCGGCCAGCGCCTTGCCACGCTCGAAGGACTTATCGCGATGCAGAATCATGGACAGCGCATCAACCGGCTCGCCCGCCACCAGCACGTCGAGTTTGACCAGATCGGAGGCGCGGTAGCCGCTGAGGTGGTAATCGAGCGAGGCATAGCCGCGCGAAACGGTTTTGAGGCGGTCGTAGAAGTCGAGCACGACTTCATTCAGGGGCAGCTCGTAGGTGAGCATCACGCGTCCGGGGCCAAGATACTCAAAACCCTTCTGCACGCCGCGCTTGTCCTCACACAGCGCCAGAATGCCGCCGAGGGCATCGTCGTTGGAGATAATCGTCGCGGTAATGATGGGCTCTTCGATGCGCGCGATGTCGCCCGCGGGCGGCAGCTTGTCCGGGTTGTCCACATCGCGCTCGGTGTCATCACGCAGGAAGACGTGATAACGCACACCCGGCGCGGTCACGATCAGGTCAAGGTTGAACTCGCGCTCCAGCCGCTCCTGCACGATCTCCATGTGCAACAGCCCCAAAAAGCCGCAGCGAAAGCCGAATCCCAGCGCTGCCGAGCTTTCCGGCTCGAAGAAGAACGAGCTGTCGTTCAGCCGCAATTTCTCCAATGCATCGCGCAGGAGGGCGTGTTGATCGCTTTCGGTGGTGTACAAGCCCGCAAACACCATGGGCTTGACCTGCTCGAAGCCGGCCAGTGGCGCCGCGGCCGGCATGTCGTCACCGGTAATGGTGTCGCCGATGCGGGCATCGGCCACGCGCTTGATGTTGGCGACCACCAGGCCGACTTCGCCCGCCGCCAACTCGCTGACCTCGACCGGTTTGGGGGTGCGCACCGCGAGCGATTCCACCTGAAAGCTTTGGCCGTTGGACATCAGCCGGATTTTCTGGCCGACGCGCAGGGTGCCTTCCATAACGCGCGTCAGCAGGATGACGCCCCGGTAGGCGTCAAACCAGGAGTCGAACAGCAGTGCCCGCAGCGGCGCCGCGGCGTCGCCGGTTGGCGGCGGAACGCGCTCAACGATGGCCTGCAGCACGGCATCGGTGCCTAACCCGGTCTTCGCTGATGCCAGCACTGCGCGGCTGGCGTCCAGGCCGATCACCGTTTCGATCTGCTCGCGCACGCGGTCGGGTTCGGCTCCGGGCAGATCGATCTTGTTGATTACGGGAATGATCTCGAGCCCCTGATTCACGGCCAGGTAGGCGTTGGCGACCGTCTGTGCCTCGACGCCCTGCGCCGCATCGACCACCAACAGCGCGCCCTCACATGCCGCCAGGCTGCGCGAAACCTCATAGGAGAAATCCACGTGGCCGGGCGTGTCGATCAAATTGAGCTGATACAGCTGGCCGTCGGGGGCTTTGTAGTCGAGCCGGACGGCGTGGGCTTTGATGGTGATGCCGCGCTCACGCTCGAGATCCATGTTGTCGAGCACCTGCTGCTGCATCTCGCGCGCGGTGAGGGCGCCGGTGGCCTCCAGCAGCCGGTCGGCAAGCGTGCTCTTACCGTGGTCGATGTGCGCCACGATTGAAAAATTACGGATAAAGCGGGATTCCATGCGGCTGAAAGGCTAGCGGCTCGCTTTCAAGTCTACTAGACTCATAGGAAGCGATGAGCACCCCCTTGGCACTCGAGAACGTCCGTCTGGAGATCGCGCCGCCGCTGGCGCGCATCACCGTGCACCGTCCGGAAAAGCTGAATGCACTCAATCGGGCGACGCTCGCGGATCTGAAGCGCGCCTTCGATGCCTGCCGTGCGGAAGCGGGCCTGCGCGCCATCATTTTGACGGGTGCGGGGGAAAAGGCGTTTGTGGCCGGCGCCGATATTTCCGAAATCGCCAGCTTGAGCATCACCGAAGCGCGCGCCTTCAGTCAGGCGGGCAACGCGCTGTTCCGTGAAATCGAGATGTTCCCGGTTCCGGTGCTAGCGGCGATCAATGGCTTTGCCCTGGGCGGGGGCCTCGAGCTGGCCATGGCCTGCACGCTCCGCATGGCCAGCGATAACGCCAGGCTCGGCCAGCCCGAAGTTAAACTCGGCGTCATTCCCGGCTATGGCGGCACGCAGCGGCTGGCGCGGCTCATTGGCAGCGGTCCTGCGCTGCAGATTCTGCTCAGCGGCGACCCCATTCCTGCCGCCGAAGCGCATCGCCTCGGCCTGGTCAATTCCGTCCATCCGCAGGCAGAACTGCTGCCGGCGGTCGAAGCCCTAGCCAACAAGATTGCCGCCAATGCGCCGTTGGCGGTGCAATATTGCCTGCAAGCAGTACGCGCCGGGGTGGAAATGAGCTTGGAGGAAGGATTGGCCTTTGAAGCCAACCTCTTTGCCCTTGCCTGCGCCAGCGAGGACATGAAAGAAGGCACGCGGGCGTTTCTCGAAAAGCGTGCTGCGCAATTCCATGGCAGGTAGAACCGCCGGCGGCCTCAGTGGCAAAGGTTTTCGCTTTGCGGTTGTGGTCAGCCGCTTCAATGAATTCATTACCGCACGGCTGCGCGCCAGCGCCGTGGATATGCTCGAACGTCTCGGTGCCGCCACGATCGAGGTCATCGAAGTGCCGGGCGCGTTTGAAATTCCTGCCGCTGCGCGTGCTGCGGCCGATACCCACGGGTTCGACGCCATCGTTTGCCTGGGCCTCATCCTGCGCGGCGAAACGCCACACTTCGACTTCATCGCCCGGGAAGTCACCCGCGGCATTGGCCAGTCGGCTCTCGAAACCGGCGTCCCGCATGCTTTTGGCGTCCTTACCTGTGAGACGCTAGAGGAGGCCATCCAGCGCGCCGGTCTCAAGGCTGGCAACAAAGGTGCGGAAGCCGCGCTCGCGGCGGTCGAAATGGCTAATTTATTCAGCCTCTTACGGGTCCGGTTCTCCGGGCACAAGTAAGTAGGTATTGCGCTATGATGGCAGTATCGGCCTTGGCTGGAGAGCGCTTCCCCAGCTCGCGAGCTGCGACTTTTCGGGTCCCGCTCGCTGCCGCTGTTACGATTTGCGACAACTGATTCCGTGGCGGAACATTTCCGCCCTGGAGGTAAACCGTTGGCTACTACGAATTCCCCCGTGGAGGGTGCCACAGCCCCCGCTGTTCAGGTTCAGCGCCGCATTCTGGTTGCGGTGGATGATCTGTTTTTTCTTGCCAAAATCCGCGAAACGGCCCGTCAGCTCAAGGTCAATATTGACATGGCCAAGACCGACCGCGAGCTACTGGAAAAGGTCGCCCCGCCGCCGGCGGCCATCATCCTGGACCTGAACAGCACCGCCCTCAAGCCGATTCCCACGATTGGCAAAATCCGCCACAATCCCGAGCTGAAGAAGATTCCCCTGATCGGCTTTCTCAATCACCTCCAGGCTGACCTTAAGATCAAAGCTCAGGAAGCCGGCTGTGATCTGGTCATGCCGCGCTCGGCTTTTTCGCAGAACCTTCCCGGCCTGCTGCGCCGCCACGGTCTAGCCGAAACCGTCTAGGCGCGAGCCGCCTAGAATGGAAGCATGGGCACAGGCGCAAAAATCGGCCGTGCGGCGGCATATTTAATCCGGCAGCGCCAACGCCTGCAACAGGCGCCTGTGGAGCCTATGGGTGCAAGATTGGGCCATGCCGCTGGCACGCTGGTGGGCAATCAGGTCCAAAAACACAAGAGCGCGCCCGGCACAGTGAAAACTGCCTTCCGCCGCAGTGCCCGCCAACTTTGGGTGCATTCCGGCAATGCGCTGCGCCGCCTCGGCCTGCAAGTCGCGGCCGTGCTTTTTTTATTCTTTGCGTCCGGCTTCGGCTTTGCCGGATACAAAAGCTGGGCCGCGGATCGGGCCCATACCGGCATTCCACTAATTTCCAGCCTGACGCAAGCCTCCTCCGGCACGCAGGTTGAGTTAGCGTTGGCGCTGGTGTTTGCCTACTTTGGTATCAGCTCGCTGGCGCGGGCGGCGCAGCGCGCATGAGCAAGGACCTGTATCGGCCTTCCGATCTCGAGGGGTTCGACTACGATCGCGAGCTGGGTGATCCCGGCAAGTTTCCCTTCACGCGCGGCGTGCGGCCGGACATGTACCGCGGCCGTCTCTGGACCATGCGCCAGTACGCGGGATTTGCCGACGCTGAAGAGTCCAACCGCCGCTACCGTTATTTGCTGGAGCAGGGAACTACCGGGCTTTCGGTGGCTTTCGATCTGCCCACCCAGATCGGGCTGGACAGCGATGCCGAGCTGGCGCGGGGCGAAGTCGGCCGCGTCGGCGTCTCCATCACCTCGCTGCCGGACATGGAGCGGCTGTTTGCCGGCATCCCGCTGGAGAAAATTTCGACCTCAATGACCATCAACGCCACCGCAGCCATCCTGCTGGCGCTGTATGTGGCCACGGCGAAGCGGCAAGGGGCGGACCCGCGCAAGCTGCAGGGCACGGTGCAGAACGACATCCTCAAGGAATACATCGCCCGCGGAACTTATATTTACCCGGTCCGGCCGGCGCTGCGTCTGGTGACCGACATCATCGAGTACGGCTCGCGCGAGCTGCCGGAGTGGAACACGATTTCTATTTCCGGTTACCACATCCGCGAAGCCGGCTCGACCGCGGCGCAGGAAATCGCCTTTACCTTGGGCAACGGCGCCGCTTACGTGCAGGCGGCGCTCGACCGTGGCCTCGACGTGGATGCCTTTGCGCCGCGGCTGTCGTTTTTCTTCAACGCCCATTCCAACCTGCTGGAAGAGGTCGCCAAATTCCGCGCCGCGCGGCGCATGTGGGCGCGGCGGATGCGCGAGCGTTTCCACGCGCGAAATCCCAAGTCCTGGATGCTGCGCTTCCACACGCAGACGGCCGGTTCCACGCTTACGGCACAGCAGCCGCAGGTCAATATCGTCCGCACGGCGTATGAAGCCCTGGCAGGCGTGCTCGGCGGCACGCAATCGCTGCACACCAATTCGTTCGACGAGGCGCTTGGCCTACCGACCGAAAATGCCGCCCGCCTTGCTCTGCGCACCCAGCAAGTGCTGGCGTACGAGACCGGCGTGCCCGAGGTCATCGATCCCCTGGCGGGTTCCTACTACGTCGAATCCCTGACCCACCAGCTCGAGCAGGCAGCCGAAGCCTACCTGGAGAAAATTGAAAGCTGGGGGGGGGCGCTCGAAGGGATGCTACAGGCGATCGAGAGCGGCTATGTGCAACGCGAAATCCAAAACGCCGCCTATGACCAGCAGCAGCGCCTGGAAAAGGGCGAGGCGGTTATCGTCGGCGTCAACCGTTTCCAGCAGCAGGAAGCCACGCCCACCCCGGTTCTCCAGATTGCTGCCGAAGTCGAGCGCAAGCAATGCGAGCGCCTCCGCGCACTGCGCCAGAAGCGGGACGCCGGCCGCGCCGAGGCTTCTCTGGCCCGCATCGCCGATACTGCTGCCGGCAGCGGCAATCTGCTGCCTCCGCTGATCGCCGCCGTCGAAGCCAACTGCACCCTGGGCGAAATTGCCAATGCCCTGCGCGCCGTCTTTGGCGAGTATCGTGAAACCGTATTCGTGTAGCCGCCACTCTATTCCAGTAAGCTAGAGACATGGACTGGCACAGTCCCCGTATCCACTCTCTGCTCGAGCGCGCCCTGGCGGAAGATCACGCGCTGGCGGACGCTACCACACTGCTTACCGTCGCTGCGGAAGCCGAGGCGCAGGCGGAAGTCATTGCCAAACAGGAGTGTGTCCTCGCCGGGCTGGATCTGATTCCTCAGGTCTTTGCCGTCTTTGCCGCCATGCAGGCCAAAGCCGGGGCCACCGGTCCGCAGCGGGCGGTGGTGTTTTCGCACCACCCGGAGGTGTTCGACGGGGTGCGCGTGCAACCAGGCCAAACGCTGGCGGTGCTGCGTGGGCTGGCGCGACCGTTGCTCTCCTGTGAGCGCGTCACGCTCAATCTCTTGCAGCGTATGAGCGGCATCGCCACGCTCACCCGCCAGTTCGTCGATGCTGTCGCCGGCTTGAAAGTGCATATTCTCGATACCCGCAAGACTGCCCCCGGGCTGCGCCGGCTCGACAAGTACGCGGTCACGTGCGGGGGTGGGCGCAATCACCGCGCCGACCTATCCGACGCCATCCTGATCAAGAACAATCACATCCGTCTTGCCGGCGGCATCACGCCGGTGCTGGAGCGCGTGCGCAAGCACCGCCGCGCCGGCCAGAGCGTCGAAATTGAAGTGCGTACGCCAGAGGAGCTGGAGCAGGCGCTGGCTGGCGGCGCCGACCGCCTGCTGGTCGACAACATGGCGCCTGCGCAGGTGGCGGCGGCGGTGAAGACGGTGGCGGGCCGCGTGCCCATCGAGGTCTCGGGCGGGGTGAAGCTGGCCAGCGTGCGTGCCTATGCGGAAACCGGCGCCGATTTCATCAGCGTGGGCGCGCTCACCCATTCCGCGCCCGCGGTCGATATTTCCATGCGGATCGTGCCGGTGTGAGCGACGCGTTCCGCCGTGATCTGGCAGCGCGCTTCGGATCGGCGTTGCACTTTTTCGAGAGCATCGGTTCAACGCAGCGCGAGGCGCTGGCCGCCGCCACCGGCGGGGCGCCCGAAGGGTCGTTGTTTGTCGCCGAGCAGCAAACCGCCGGCCGCGGCCGTCACGGCCACATCTGGATTTCGCCGCCTGGCGCCGGCATCTACGCCAGCCTGCTGCTGCGGCCGCGCCGTCCGGTGAACAAGCTGCTCTGGCTGACGCTGGCCGCCGGGCTCGCTGTCGCCGGCGCCGTGCAGCAGGTCTGTGGCGTCGAAGCGGAGATTCGCTGGCCGAACGACTTGCTGCTGGAGGGAAAGAAATTCTGCGGGCTGCTGATTGAAAGCGACCGTGGCGCTGCGGCCCTAGGCTTTGGCATCAATACCAGCCCCGCCGCGCTGCCGCCGGAACTGAGCGAGATTGCGACGTTTTTGCCCTGCGATCGCTCGGAGCTCTGCATTGCTGTCGTGGACTCGCTGCTGCAGCGCTACGCTGCCTGGAACGCGGGGGATGACGAGGCCATCCGCGAGGAATTCGAGCGCCGGAGCGGCTACGCGCGGGGCTTGGCCGTAACCGTCGACGCTGCCTGGTCGGGCGTTACCGAGGGGCTCGACGGCGATGGGTTCCTGCGGGTTCGCACCCCCGACGGTTCGATCCGCACGGTTGTTTCCGGCAACGTCCGGCCTGCGTCCGCCACCGCCAACTGACCGCAAGCCGCGTAAATATCCCGGCCGCGCGGGCGGCGGATGTAGGTCGCCACGCCGCCGGCGACCAGCCGTGTCTGAAAGGCCAGCACATGTTCTGCATCGGGAGTTTGGAATGGCAGTCCACCACCAAAATTCCAGGCAATCAGATTCACCTTTGCCCGGCGGTGGCGCAGCAGCGCGATCAGCCGGTCGGCATCGGCGACGGTGTCGTTCACGCCGGCGAGCAGGACGTACTCGAAGGTCAGGTACTCGCGCGGCTGGTAGGCGTAGGCATCGACCGCGGCCCACAGAGCATCCATGCTGCCCTGACCGCGATGCAGCGGCATTAACCGCTGGCGCTGCTCGTCGTTCGACGCATTCAAGGAAATCGCCAGGCGCGGGCGGCCATGGGGAAACTCTTCCTCTCCCCAGCGCCGGATTTTTTCCACAATGCCTGAGGTGGAGACGGTAATCCGGCGTGCCGCCAAGCCGGCGCCGTCCGGATGCGTCAGCACCTGGACCGCCCGCACCACGTGCGCATAGTTCAGAAACGGCTCTCCCTGCCCCATGAAAACCAGATTTACGCGGTCGGCGCGACCGTGGGTGCTGCCCGGCCGCAGGTTGTGCTCGCGCAGCAGCAACAGAACCTGCCCGACGATTTCAGCCGCGGTCAAACTTCGCGTCAGCCCCAGGGTTGCGGTCAGGCAGAACTGGCAGCCGACGGCGCAGCCTACCTGGCTGGAAATGCAAAACGTCGTCCGTTTGCGAACGGAGCGGCCTTCGCCGTCGAATTCCTCATCGGGCAGGTAAACCGCCTCGACCTGCTGGCCGTCTTCCAGAGCCAACAGGTAGCGGATGGTTCCGTCGCTGGAGATGATGCGCTGCGCAATCGTCGGCCAGCTCAGATGCAGCCGCTCCGCCAGGCGTTTGCGGTCCGCAGGCTTGAGCTGCCGGACCTCGTCCCAACTGGCTGCCTGCTGGCGCTGGAGGGCGGCAAAAATCTGCTTGGCGCGGAACGCAGGCAAGCCGAATTCTGCGGCCAATTCCTTCCACTCTAAAGGAGCAAGGCTCAGAGCGCCTTGAGTAAGCCTTTTATTTTCAGCAGTTTCTTGGCTGACTGGCACGTCCCAATGCTCCCCATCGTTTATGCCACAATAGCAACAGCGCAGTACAGCCGGAGGAAGCCGAGGAAGAAAATGTCCAGCCCCACTTCTCAATTGGTTGCCGGCCGTGACGCGGACGCACCCGAAAACCAACAGATCGAGCGCACCACGCTCGCCAATGGTCTGACCATTATAAGCGAGCGCATGCCGCACGTCCGTTCGGTGACGATGGGTATCTGGGTGCTGAACGGTTCGCGCCGCGAGGCGGCCGAGCTGAACGGCATCACCCACTTCATCGAACACATGGTATTCAAGGGCACCAGCCACCGCTCGGCGGAGGAAATCGCCCGCTCGGTGGACTCCATCGGGGGGAACCTGGACGCGTTCACCTCCAAAGAGAATGTGTGCTTCAGCGCCAAAGTGCTGGACGAGCACGTGCCGCTCGCCTTCGAGGTGCTGGCCGATCTGGTGCTCAACCCGCTGTTCCGCGCCGAAGACATCACGCGCGAGCAGGGGGTCATTCTCCAGGAAATCAAGATGGACGAGGACAACCCTGACTACCTCGTCCACGAAATCTTCACGCAAAATTTCTGGAAGGACCACCCGCTTGGGCGGCCCATTCTCGGGACCAAGGAGACCGTCCGCCGTCTGTTGCAGCCGACGCTGTTCGACTGGTATCACACCTGCTTTTCGCCCGACAATCTGCTGATCGCCGCGGCGGGCAATATCGAGCACGCGAGGCTGGTGGAGCTTGCCCAGCGCTGGTTCGAGGAGATGAAAATCTGCCCCAACGGCCATCGTGACGCTGCTCCCACTACGCACGCCCGGATTATCCTGCGCAATAAAAAGCAGCTCGAGCAGGTGCAGATTTGCCTCGGCATGCCCGCCGAGTCGCTGATGAGCGAGCAGCGGTATGCCTGGTCGGTGCTCAACACAGTGGTGGGGGGCGGCATGTCGTCGCGGCTGTTCCAGAACATCCGCGAGCGCCAGGGTTTGGCCTACGCCGTCTTCAGCGATTTAAGCCCGTACAGCGACACTGGCATGTTCGGCATTTATGCCGGCACCAGCAACCAGTCGGTGCGCCAGGTGATCGACTCGATTCTCAAGGAGCTGCGGGAGTTGCGCGGCCAGCCGATTCCGGAAGAGGAACTGCGCCGCGCCAAGGACAATCTCAAGGGCAGCCTGATGCTGGGCTTGGAGTCCACCGGCGCGCGCATGTCGAACCTGGCGCGGCAGCAAATCTACTTCGGCCGCTTCATTGGGATGAACGAGCTGCTGGAGCGCATCGAGCAGGTCAGCATGGCTGACGTGCAGCACATCACGGCCGCAGCCTTCGACCCCGCCCGCATGGGCCTAACGGTGCTCGGCAACCTGAACGGGCTGCGGATTACGCGCGCCGATCTGGCGGCTTAGGGTTGCAGAAATGTCGTCAGCGGCAGCACGAGCTTGAGCGGCCTGCCCTGCAGCGGTAGGGCTCCGTAGCTTGCATACCAACGTGCGGCGCGGTCGTTTTTGGCGTCGATTAGGAGAATGACTCCTCCCACCTGTGTTGCGGCCAGCAAGCAGCGTTGCGCGGCAGCGACCAGAAGCTGGCCACCCAGCCCCTGGCCTTGTACGCTGACGTCCGTCGCGATTCGCGCTAAACGGAACCCCGGCACCTCGTGATGGCCGAGGCCGCGCCGCATGACTTCGGGTGTATCTGCAAACGCAAGGCATGCCGGCGCGATGCTGTAGAACCCCAGAATGGTTTGGTTATCGGAATCGTCGATCGCCAGGAAGGTTTTTGCGCCTCCCGCATCGTGACTTTGCCGTGCATAACGGCGAAGAAAATCGTTCATCGCCGTATCGCCGCAGTCAAACGCGTTACGGTTGTGCCGGCGCGCGATCGGCTCCTCGTGCCATGCCGGGGTCATCGCTCTTGCTTGCGTAGGGCCGCCATGGCGGCGCGGAGCTTCGCGTTAGGAGCCGGAGGGTGCTCCAGAAGGTCAAGAACGCGAAGACTATCCCGCTCGGACAGCTTCGCGCACTCGGCCTCCTCTATTGCTGACCGGGCTTCCCGCAAGGCAGGTTGCAGGACGAAGTCCGTCAGGTCGGTGTTTCGCAATGCGGCCGCTCGCAGCAGGGCAGCTTTCTCCGTGGGCCGGACGCGAAGCTGGAGACGCTGGTTATTTCCGACAGGAATTCGTGGCATGAAGTTGTACTCATTTAAAGAGTACACACAGGCAGGCTGGGCGTCAAATCGAGGCGGGTGAGGCCGCCTGGCGCTTGCGGAGTTCCAGGTGGACCAGCAGCAGCGACAGCGCTGCCGGGGTGACCCCCGGGATGCGCGAGGCCTGGCCCAGCGTCACGGGGCGGACACGGGTGAGCTTTTCCTGCATTTCGCGCGAGAGGCCGGCGATGCCGTGATAGTCAAAGCTATCCGGAATCGGCTTGCCCTCGGCCTCGCGTAGTTGCACCATGTGCCGCTTCTGCTGGGCCAAGTAGCCCTCGAATTTGATGCCAGTCTCGATCGTTTTCAGCTCCCAACCGGCGGGATCCTCGCGAATCTGCTCTTGCATCACTTCGGGCAGCCGCTCGCGCAGCCAGGGCTCAAAGTCCTTCATCTTGATTTCCGGTTGCTTCAGCTTCTGTGCTGCAGGAGTCGCGTTGAGCAGCGCCGAAATGGCTGCAATCCTTCGCTGTTTGGCTTCAAACAGCCGCCAACGATCCTCATCCACCAGTCCGATCCGCCGCCCGTGCGGCGTCAAGCGCGCATCGGCGTTGTCGATCCGCAGATGCAATCGGAACTCCGCGCGCGAGGTGAACATGCGGTAGGGCTCATCCGCGCCGCGCGCGATCAGGTCATCGACCAGAATGCCGGTGTAGGCCTCGGTGCGGCTGAGCACCAGCGGCGCCTCGCCCTTCACCTGCAAGGCGGCGTTGATCCCGGCGACCTGTCCCTGGCAGGCGGCTTCTTCATACCCTGAAGTTCCATTGATCTGGCCGCCCAGGAACAGCCCGGCAATCTTCTTGGTCTCGAGCGTCGGCCGGAGCTCGGTCGGCTGCACGAAGTCGTATTCGATGGCGTAGCCCGGCCGGATCATGGTTGCGTGCTCCAGGCCTGGAATGCTGGCTACAACCGCCGCCTGGACATCGACCGGCATCGAGGTCGAAAGGCCATTGACATAGGTTTCGTCCGTGTCCAGGCCCTCCGGTTCGAGAAAGATCTGGTGCCGGTCCTTGTGGGGGAATTTGACGACCTTGTCTTCGATGCTGGGGCAGTAGCGCGGCCCCACGCCTGCAATTTGGCCTGAATACAGTGGACTGCGATGAATATTCGCCCGGATCGCCGCATGCGTCTGCTCGTTGGTAAAGGTCGAGTAGCAGAGCACCTGCTCGCGCTCGATCCGCCGCGTTTTGAACGAAAATGGCGTGGGTTCGGCGTCACCCGGCTGGGGCTCGAATTTGGTCCAGTCGATCGTCCGGCCGTCGAGGCGCGGCGGCGTGCCCGTCTTCAGGCGTCCGCAGTTGAATCCCAGCAGCTTGAGGGACTCGCCCAGAAGCTGCGCCGCCGGCTCACCCCCGCGCCCGGCAGGATATGTAGTTTCGCCCACATGGATGAGTCCGTTCAGAAATGTTCCGGTGGTGATGACCACGGCTTCAGCGGCGATGACGCTGCCGTCGCGCAGCTTGATGCCCCGCGCGCGCCGCGTACCATCCGGCAGGGTCTCTACGTCCAGCGAGGCCACCTCGGCCTCGCGCAGCGTCAGGTTCGGCGTCGCAGCCAGCACCTCCTGCATCTTCTCCCGGTACCGCTTCTTGTCCGCCTGTGCGCGCGGCGACCAGACGGCTGGGCCGCGGCTGGTATTCAGCAACCGGAACTGAATCCCAACGGCGTCAATGATCTCGCCCATGATGCCGCCCAGCGCGTCCACTTCGCGCGCCAGGTGGCCCTTGGCGATGCCGCCAATCGCCGGATTGCACGACATCTGCGCGATGAGGGGGATCTTGAGCGTACACAGCGCCGTCTGCAGGCCCATGCGCGCCGCCGCCCAGGCCGCCTCGCAGCCCGCGTGACCGCCACCAACCACAACAATGTCGTACCGCTCCGCCATCCTTCCAGTTTAGCGGACGGATTCTCAGTCCAGCAGCGTGATGAGTTCCTGGACGGTGATCTCCGCCGCCCGCAGAATCGCGCGCAGGGTGCCCCGATCGAGAGTAGCGTGCAAGGGGGCCGTAACCGGTACGCGGCCCGGCGCCGCCAGCCGCACATGGCTGCCACGCTGTCGCAGCGATACATAGCCAAGCTTGCGAAGCGCAGCAATCAACTCTGCTCCCGACAACACCGGCAGCGGGGGCATCAGTGGCTCACGGCAACATCGGTGAGCTCATACTCCGGCGGCAAGCTCCAACCCTCCGCCGACTGGGTTTCCAGGCAGAGTGCTATTGCTTCGCGGATATTCCGGAGTGCATCCTCGCGGTCCCGCCCTTGACTGATGCACCCTGGTATCAGCGGACATTCCGCTACTGTCGCACCGTCCTCGCCGGGGTACAGCAGCACAGGCAGCTTGGCAGGCAGGTCCATGCACCCTAGTTTACCGAAGTGTCGTTGCAATCTGCTCCGCAGCCATATAGGGCTGAAGCGCCGACGGAATCCGCACGCTCCCGTCGGGTTGCTGGTAGTTCTCCACAATCGCGATCCAGGTGCGGCCGACGGCCAGGCCGCTGCCGTTGATGGTGTGAGCGAGTGCGGTTTTTTTGCCGTCGCGGAAACGGATGTTGGCGCGCCGTGCCTGGAAGTCGCCGCAATTGGAGCAGGAGCTGATCTCGCGGTACTGTTGCTGGCTCGGCAGCCAGACCTCCAGATCGTAGGTCTGGGCCGCACTGAAGCCCAGGTCGGCAGTACACAGGTTCATCACCCGGTACGGCAGCTCCAGCTCCTGCAAAATTGCCTCGGCATCGCGCGTGAGCTGCTCGTGATCGGCGGCCGATTTCTCCGAGTGCGCTATTTTAACCAGCTCGACTTTCTGGAACTGATGCTGCCGGATGATGCCGCGCACGTCCTTGCCATACGATCCTGCTTCGCTGCGGAAGCAGGGCGTGTAGGCGGTCACGCTCACCGGTAGCGAGGCCGCCTCCAGTACCTGGCCGGCAAATAGATTCGTCAAGGGTACTTCGGCCGTTGGAATCAGCCACAGGTCCGTACCTTCGCACTTGAACAGGTCTGCGGCAAATTTCGGCAACTGGCCCGTGCCGCGCATGCAGGCGCTATTCACCAGCGCGGGTGGCAACACTTCCGTGTAGCCGTGCCGCTCCGTGTGCCGGTCGAGCATAAAGTTGGCCAGCGCCCGCTCCAGCCGGGCGCCGGCGCCCTTGTAGACCGCAAACCGCGCGCCGGAAATCCGCGCTGCGGCGTCGAGATCCAGAATGTCCAACTCGGCTCCGAGTTCCCAATGCGGCTTGGGCGTAAACGCAAATTCGCGCGGCGTGCCCCAGCGCCGCACTTCGACGTTGTCGGCCTCCGAGTTGCCCACCGGCGTAGCCGCCGACGGCATATTGGGAATGCTGAGCAGAATGGGATCGAGCGCCTCATCGAGCGCTTTGGCTTCGGCGTCGAGCGCGGTAATGCGCTCACCCAGCGCGCGCGTGGAGGCAATCAATTGCTCCGCTTCCGGGCTGTCACGCTCCGGCCCGCGCTTCAGCTTCGCCACCCGCTCCGAGGCCTGATTCCGCTCCTGCTTGAGCGCATCAGATTGTTGAATCAACTCGCGGCGGCGCTGATCCAGCTCGCGGAAGCCGCTCAAGTCAAGTTGCGTGTGCCGCCGCTCCAGCATGGCGGCCACTTCGTCCAGGTGCGTGCGTACGTAGTTGCGATCCAACATTGCTCTTTAGTTTAGCCGCGCCGCGCGGTCAGGACGCGTTGCCAGCCGAGGGTGTCGGCTTGGGTTGCGATATCGGTCCAGCCCCAAGCTGCCAGCAGTGGGACGACGGTCTGGGCTGAGGCGTAGCCCATCTCCAGCACCAACCAGCCGCCCGGCACAAGCGCAGCCTGGGCCTGCGGGATTAGTCTTTGGTAGATTTCGTTACCCTGCGACCCGGAAACTAACGCTACGCGGGGCTCATGCTCCCGTACTTCTGGCTGCAACGCCGCCAGCTCGCCTTCGGCCACATAGGGCGGGTTCGAAACGATCAGGTCAAACGGACCCTCGACGCCGGCGAGAAGATCGGTCTGTTTGAACTCGATGGACGCTCCCAGCCGCCGTGCATTCTCCTGAGCGACCTCCAGCGCCGATGCCGAAACATCGGTGGCCATCACTTGCGCACGCGGCCGCTCCAGTGCCAGGGTCACTGCGATGCAGCCTGATCCGGTTCCTACATCCAGCACGCGCACTGGGGGATTGGCGGGGGTACGCTCCAGTGCCGCCTCGACGACCATCTCGGTTTCTGGCCGTGGAATCAGCACTGCCGGCGACACGGTGAACCGGCGACCATAAAACTCCTGTTCGCCGGTGATGTATTGGAGCGGCGTGCCCGCGGCGCGCGCAGACAGGGCAGCGCGCCAGCGCGCCAGCGCCTCCGGTTCCGCGTCCTCTTCCGGATGCGCGTACAGATAGCTGCGTTCGCGCTCCAGTGCGTGCGCCAGCAGCAGCTCTGCCGTCAGACGCTGCTCGGCCACGCCGGCGCGCTCCAGCCCGGCCACGCCTTCAGTGAGCAGCTCGCGCAGGTTCGGCATGGGCAATCTGGGCGAGGGACTCGGTATAAGGCGCGCGCGCGATTCCCGCCTCGGTAATGATGGCGCTGACGTAGCGGTTGGGCGTTACGTCGAACGCCGGATGCGCCACGGCTACGCCGGACGGCGTGATCGGCACGCCTTGCAGATGCGTCACCTCGGCCGCACTGCGTTGTTCAATCGGTATCTGCTCGCCTGACGCTAAGCTCAGGTCCAGGGTTGATAGCGGCGCGGCCACATAGAAGGGAACGCCATTTTCCTTCGCCAGGACGGCGACCGAATAAGTGCCGATCTTGTTGGCCACATCGCCATTGGCGGCAATGCGGTCGGCGCCGACAATTACGGCCGTAATTTTGCCAGAGTGCAAAAAATGTCCGGCCATGCTGTCGGTGATGACCGTGGTTTTAATGTGATCCTGATCCAGCTCCCAGGCGGTCAGCCGCGCCCCTTGCAGGTAGGGCCGCGTCTCGTCGGCAAACACTTCGATCTTCTTGCCCGCTTCCACCGCTGCGCGAATCACGCCCAGAGCGGTTCCGTATCCGGCCGTCGCCAGGGCGCCGGCGTTGCAGTGCGTCAGCACGCGGCCACACGCCGGCAGCAGGGCGGCGCCGTGCCGGCCCATCGCCCGGTTTATGGCCACGTCGTCGGCGGCAAGGCGCAGGGCCTCGGCTTCGAGCGCCTTCCGAATCTGCTCCAGCGGCTTCCCGCGCTGCGATGCGAAGCATGCCCTCATGTGCTCAATTGCCCAGAACAGATTCACCGCCGTCGGCCGTGTCGCTGCCAGCTCGTTGCAAATCGCCTCGAACTCCGCTGCCAGCTCCGCCTCGTTCTGCGCGTGCGACCGCTTTACGCCCAGCGCCACACCCATGGCCGCGGCCACGCCGATCGCGGGTGCGCCGCGGACGACCATGTTCCGGATGCCCTCCGCCACTTCGTGCGCGTCACGGCAAAGCTGATAGCGCACCACATGCGGCAGGGCCGGCTGGTCCAGCAGACGGACGCCGTCTTCGGTCCACTCCAGCGTGGGGATCACTGCGACGCCTCGGCGATGGTATTGCCGCCGCGCAGCAGCTCCTTGTGCGCCGCACGCACTTCCTGGGCGCCGAAGATTGCGGCGAACGGGCACGCCCGGCCGCGATGCGCGCGCCAGAGCTGATTCAGATTATTGCGGCCGCCCGCTTCTTCGCGCTCGACCAGGCAGCGCACGGCGACCACGTTCAACTCTGCCGCCCATGCCGCTTCAATCGCCTGAATGGTCGAGGCCGCCGTGGTGCAGACATCATCGACGATGGCGACTTTCATTCCCGGATGAACCAGGCCCTCAATGCGCTTCAGCGTGCCGTGCGTTTTTTCCGCCTTGCGCACCAAGAATCCGGTGATCGGGTGATCCGTCCCGGCGCTTTCTATCGCTACGCCCACCACGATGGGATCAGCGCCCATGGTCAGGCCGCCCACGGCCTCGACCGGCGTATCCAGTTGGCGCAGCTCTTCCGAAAACAGGTGCGCCGTCAGCAGCGCGCCCATCGGCGACAGCGTGGTTGTGCGGCAGTCGACGTAGTAGTCGCTGGTCCCGCCGCTCGAGAGATGGAACTCTCCCAGCCGGAACGAGTCCCGCGCCAGTAGATCCAGAAGCTGCAATCGTTCTTCCATGGTGCAACCCCAGTTTAATGGGGAAAGTGATGAAACCCTTGCGTGGTTACGAACTCTGCGACAAAGAGAACCCCGTTATAGGCGCAGTGCATGAGCCAGCTCGGCACCAGCGAACCGCTCGCCGCCCGCACCGCGGTCAGCACAATGCCGACGAAGGCCAGCAGCAGCACCGGCCCCCAGGCCCAGCTCAATTGCGCGGCGTGCATCATGCCGAACAAGAAACCGGTCACCAGAATCGCCAGTGCCTCGCCACGGTTCAGCCGTGCGATCTGGTTCAGAATCCAGCCCACGCCCTGGAGCAGCCATTGCGGCATCACCAGAATTACGAGCAGTGCCACCACCAGGATGGGCTTCTCGACTCCAACGCTGGTTCCGAGCATGAAGTGTGCGCGCAACGCCCACACTACGACGGCCAGCACCCCTAGCGCGGCCAGAATCCGGGTCAGCGGCCGCCAGCGCCGTAGCTCGTCCTGCTCCATGCCCGACGTGAACGTCGCTTTCAGCGTGGGGTAGAGCAGACCGCGAAAAAAGAACTCCTCAAAAAAAGGCGCGATCACCACGCCATATACCGCCAGCATCCACGCCGTGTGAGGCGTGAACAGGGCCTGCTCCGGCGTGTTCTTGGGCATGTGCACCCAATGGCCGAGCAGCTGCACCACGGCCATCAGCGCCACGCCGCCGAGCAACGCGTAAGCGGCACCGCTGGCGCTGAGCTTGCGCCAGTGAATGGCGTCCCAGAACTTCCGCCCTTGCGCCTGCGCCACCCACGTCCAGGCGAAGCCGAAGCCGAGGAAAAACCCGCCGGTCTGGCCGAGCAGCATCAGCGCCACGATCATCTGCTCGCGCGGCATACCGAGCACTTGTCCGCTGGCGCGCGCGGCGATGGCCCAGGTGAAGACGGCGATGAGCGAGACCACCACCATCGCCGCCAGTGTGAAAATGACGATGAGGGTGAGCTCCAGCCCGCTCCACGCCGGCTCACGCGGAGGCGGCGGAGGCGGGGCAGGCGGAATGTCCGGGTACGGCCAGGGCGGCAGCGTTGGTGGCATCGCGTCCAAACGATCAGTCTACAGCGGCTCGCGCCGTTTTTGCTCGGGGCTGCGCCCCGCAAACCTGCCACCGTCAGGATTGCCCCGATGGTCGACTCCCCCCGTCTCCGGCGTTGGGGGTAGGCTGCCTTAAGCCGCCGCGCGGCGGCCGCTCATGTGGGTGACCATTTCGTCCAGAATCCGGCTGAGGGGATATTCGAGCTGCCAGTGGGGGAAATGCGAGTGCAGCTTGCGCAGGTCCGAGATATAACAGATATGGTCGCCGATGCGCGGGGTATCGCGATAGCTGGTCTGCAGCACCAAGCCGCGCGCGCGCAGCGCTGCCAGCGCCTCCAGAATCGACAGGCTATTGGCCCGCCCGCCACCGAGGTTATAGACCTCGCCCGCCCGTGGGGCCTCGCAGAATTGCAGGAACAGGGAAGCCACGTCGGCCGCGTGGATCTGATCCCGCACTTGCTTGCCGCGGTAGCCGTAAACCGTGTACGGAAGACCCTGCACCGCGCAACGGACCAGGTAATTCAGAAAGCCATGCAGCGCTACGCCTGCATGCTGCGGCCCGGTCAGGCAGCCGCCGCGAAAAATGCCGATGGGCATGCCGAAGTAGCGGCCGTATTCCTGGCAGAGCACATCTGCCGCGAGTTTGGATGCCCCGAAGAGCGAGTGCAGGCACTGATCGACCGGCATCTGTTCGTCGATGCCGTCGCGGCCGTCGGCGTAGTCGTAGCGCGCCGGCAGTTCGCGCAAGGGCAGGTGATTTGGGCGGTCACCGTAGACCTTGTTGGTGCTGGTGAAGCAGAAGGGGGCTTCCGGGGAATTCTCGTGCGCGGCCAGCAGCAGGTTGAGGGTTCCGACGGCGTTGACGTCGAAGTCTTCCGCCGGAATCGCCGCTGCCCGGTCGTGCGAGGGCTGCGCGGCGGTGTGAATGATCAGGTCGGGGCGCAGCCCCGCAACGAGGTCGCACACAGCGCTGCGGTCGCGCAGGTCCAGTGTCGAGTGGATGTACTGCGGCCAATCGCGCCGGAGCGCGGCTACGGTCGATGCGGTCGAACCTCCCGGCCCGAAAAACCAGGCCCGCAGGTTGTTATCGATGCCGGTAACCGCCCATCCCTCGCGGCACAGCCGGGCCACGCACGCCGACCCGATCAGCCCGCCTGACCCGGTGACCAGAGCTGTTTTCACATCGGCTTGGATAGCATGCCAGCGTGGGCCGGTTGTCCGGCATCGGTTCGCAACGCCCGGCCGGTCAGGCTGGCGGGCACGGTGGTGATGAGTTCCGGCGGCCCTTCGGCCACCAGTCGTCCCCCGCCCGCTCCGCCTTCCGGCCCGAGGTCAATAATCCAATCCGCGGCCCACATCACATCCAGATTGTGCTCGATGACCAGGACCGTATTTCCCAGCGCGACCAAGGCATTGAGCACATGCAGCAGGTGCTTGACATCGGCGAAATGCAGACCTGTGGTTGGCTCATCGAGAAGATATATGGTCTTGCCCGTAGCTCTCCGGCTCAACTCCTTGGCCAGCTTGATCCGCTGTGCCTCGCCGCCGGAAAGCGTCGTGGAGCTTTGGCCCAAATGGATGTATCCCAGGCCCACCTCGCATAGCGTGGCGAGCTTGGCGGCGATGTGGGGGATATTGGCAAATAGTTCGCGGGCTTCTTCTACGGAGAGATCCAATACGTCGGCAATCGAGTGGTCTTTGAACTTCACCGCCAGCGTTTCCTGGTTATAACGGCGGCCACCGCACACCTCGCAACGCACCTGCACGTCCGGCAAAAAGTTCATGACGATGCGCTTCACGCCTTCGCCCAGACAGGCTTCGCAGCGTCCGCCACGCACATTGAAACTGAAACGCCCTTTGCCATAGCCGCGCACCCGCGCCTCGGGCAGTTCCGCGAACAGATCGCGGATGTGGCCGAACAGTCCGGTATAGGTCGCCGGGTTGGAGCGTGGCGTGCGTCCGATCGGGTCCTGGTCGACGCGCACCACTTTGTCGAACTGCTCCATGCCTTCAATCCGGTCATGTTCGCCCGGTGCGGCCAGCGCGCGGAAGTAGCGCTGCGCCAGGGCCGGATAGAGGATGTCGTTCACCAGCGTGCTCTTGCCTGCGCCACTGACGCCGGTCACGACGGTCAGCAATCCCGCCGGGATAAAGACATCGAGGTCGTGCAGGTTACGCGCCCGCGCACCCACGACGCGCAGGCCTTGACCGGCGCGCACCGGGCGCCGCTGCGGCGTGGCATCGTTCACGTGCGCACGGCCTGCCAGATAATCGCCCGTCAGCGAGCCCGGAGTGGCCGCGATCATGGCCGGGGCGCCGGAGGCGACGAGCTCGCCGCCATGGCGTCCGGCGCCGGGCCCTAAATCGAGCACGTGGTCGGCCTGCTCAATGGTCTCGCGGTCGTGCTCGACCACCAGTACGGTGTTGCCCAGATCGCGCAGCCGCAGCAGCGAGCGGAGCAAGCGTCCGTTATCGCGCGGATGCAGCCCAATCGAGGGCTCGTCGAGCACGTAGAGCACGCCGCGCAGCCGCGAGCCAATCTGGCTGGCGAGGCGGATACGCTGCGCCTCGCCGCCCGCCAGCGTCGCCGAGGGGCGGTCCAGGGTGAGATATCCCAGACCCACTTCGAGTAGAAATCCGATCCGCTCGCGCACTTCCGCGATCAATCGCCCGGCAATTTGTTTCTGCCGCGGATGCGCCAGAATCGCCTGCTCCATCTCGGCCGCGGCCTGCGCGGCGCCGGTCAGCGCCAGAGCGGTGAAGTCCGCAATCGAACGCCCCTGAATCTGCACCGCCAGGCTTTCCGGCCGCAGGCGTTGACCGTGGCAGGCGGGGCAAGGCGCGGAAGACATGAAGCCCAGCAGCCACTCGCGCACGACGTCCATGGTGGTGTCTTCCTGCATTTCCTGCAGGTGCCCGATCACGCCGGTGAAATCGCCGGCGCCGTGCAGCAAGTCCTCCTGCTGCTGCGGCTTGAGGTCGGCATAGGGCTTCTCGATGGGAATGCGGCGGCTGCGCGCGAACGCGGTAATTTCTCTTTGCCAGGCTTGGGAGCTGGAGCCGGGGCCCAGCCCGCCTTCGAGCAATGGCTTGCCCGGATGGGTAATGAACTTTGCCGGATCGAACTCGTACCGCGACCCCAGCCCTTCGCAGCGTTCACACGCCCCATAACGGCTGTTGAACGAAAACGACCGCGGCTCCAGTTTGGCCAACCCCAAGCCGCACTGCGGGCATGCCCAGAGCTCGGAAAACATCCGCTCCTGGCCGTCGTCGCCGGCTCCATCCAGCCGGGAAATCACCACCAGGCCCTTGGCCATGGCCAATGCCGTGGTCACCGAGTTCCGCAGCCGCGCCGCCATCGCCGGCCGTGCAAACAGCCGATCCACTACCACCTCGATGGTATGCGCCCGGCGTTTGTCCAGCCGCTCGCCATTGAGTGGTTCTTCCTCCAAGTGCCGCATTTCACCGTCAATGCGCACCCGCGTAAAGCCCTGGCCCGGCAGCGCCGCCAGCTCCTGCCGGAACTCGCCCTTGCGCCCCCGCACCAGCGGCGCCAGCACCATAATCTTGGGCGCCGCACCGCCCTCCTGCGCCCAGCTCAGCACCGTCTCGACGATCTGGTCCGCCGACTGCCGCACAATTGCCTGCCCGCACTTGGGGCAGTGCGGCTCGCCAATCGAGGCCCACAGCAGCCGCAGATAGTCGTAGATTTCGGTCACCGTGCCCACCGTCGAGCGCGGGCTGTGGCTGGTGGTCTTCTGCTCGATGGCGATGGCCGGACTCAGGCCTTCGATGGCGTCCACATCCGGCCGCTCGAGCTGATCCAGAAACTGCCGCGCGTAGGCCGACAGTGTCTCGACGTATCGCCGCTGCCCTTCCGCGTAGAGCGTGTCGAAGGCCAGGCTGCTTTTGCCCGACCCGCTCAGGCCGGTGATGACCGTGAACGTCTGCCGCGGAATGCGGACAGAAATGTTCTTGAGGTTATGCTGCCGCGCCCCCACGACGCGGATTTCACTGATCGCCATGCAATCCTCTATTTTGCCATGGCCCCGATCCGCGTGCCCCTTCGCGCCACCACGCCTGGATCTTCACAGCATTGTGACAATTTCGACGCAAGGATGAATGGACCTTTGGCGTCCCAAGGCCGGAAGAGCGCTCTTTCTCAACGTTTTACATTGACACGCCGCGGGGGGGGGGGCACAGTCACAGTGTGCGCAGAGAAATATTGCGCCGTGACATGTCTTAAGGAGGCGTTATGTTGTTGAGAATTGTCACCCGGCTCTTTGGCTGTGTCGCCCTTCTCGCGTTCGTGTTTGCATCGCCTTTTGCTCGCGCCCAAAGCTGGACGACCATGCCGATAGGCTTTTATCCTGGAACCATGATCCTCATGACCGACGGCACGGTGCTGGTGCATTACGCGAACGAGGTTGGCAGTGAACTATGGCCAGTGTGAAGCCCTCGAAACCCGCACCTCAGCCATCAGCGAAGGCGCCAGCAACCCCGAGAGGCGACCGATGAAACTGCTACTGGCGCTCGCGTTCCTCGCGTCACTCGGCCTTTTCGCTGCTGCACAGGCGCCGGCCACGCCCGGGCCGTCGCGGGCGGCGGTGCCGGCTGCATCGGCAGGGACTGTCTCGATCGGCCACGCGACGGGGGCCTCCGTTGGTCGGCCGTCGGGAGTCACCCAACCCGCCGCGGGCGATTCGGTCCAACTAGAGCAGACGCAGCCGTCCGCGCGTAATCAGCACCACTGGCTGCGATGGGCTATCGTCTCCGTTGCCGCCATTCTCGGCGTAATCGCGATAATTGCGATCAACAAAAACGTCAAAACCCAGCAGATCACAACGGGGCTGCCATAACTCAATCTGCTCCAGGCTCGCTGCTGGTGCGTCGGCAGAGGTGATCGATGAGACTTGACGCTCGCCCTGTTAGCGCCACTCGGCCTTTTTGCTGCTCCACAGGCGCCAGTCACGACTGTGCTGCCAACGGCCGCAGCGCCGGTCGCGACGGCACGGGTTGGCTCGAGCCGCTACGCGGCAGAAGCTCCCGTCAATAGGTCCCCGCGAACCCTCCTGCCCGGCGTCCGCGCCCGGGCTCTTTCCGAGCAGTCGCGGCCGTCCGTGCGTAGGTCGCACCGCTGGCTGCGCTGGGCCATCATCGCGGTTGCGGCCATCCTCGGCGTCGCCGTAGCTGCCTATCGGCATAACGATCATGCGTGCAATACCCCGTCATGCGGACTTCCGTTAGTTCACGCAACCGTCCCCACCCGCGCCTCTGCTAGTCTGAGAACCATGCGCATTTTGGTGGCTGGCGGGGCGGGCTTTCTCGGCTCTCATTTTTGCGACCGGCTGATCGCCGAAGGGCATACGGTCGTTTGCCTCGATAACCTGGTGACCGGCAGCGAGGCGAATCTCGAGGGCCTGCAGCGCGAGCCGCGCTTTACCTTCGTGCGCCACGATATCTGCGAGCCTTTGCCCGATGTCGGG
Source organism: Acidobacteriota bacterium (assembly GCA_004299485.1). Taxonomy (NCBI): domain Bacteria; kingdom Pseudomonadati; phylum Acidobacteriota; species Acidobacteriota bacterium. The sequence goes on along the minus strand of SCQP01000016.1, from coordinate 7,006 downwards.
CCGCTCGGGATGGTGGCCAATTTCGCCTCACCGGCGAGTCCGGTCGATTTCGCCCGGTTGCGCCTCGAAATCCTCCGGGTGGGCAGCGTGGGCACCTGGAATTGCCTCGAACTGGCGCGCGCGCGCAATGCCGGCTTCATGATTACCTGCACATCGGAGGCCTATGGCGATCCGCTGGTGCATCCGCAGCGCGAGGATTACTGGGGCAACGTCAATCCGGTCGGGCCGCGCTCCTGCTATGACGAAAGCAAGCGCTTTGCCGAAGCGCTCACCATGGCCTATCACCGCACCTATGGCCTGCCGACGCGGATTGCTCGGATCTTCAACACCTATGGGCCACGCATGCGCCTCGATGATGGCCGCGTCGTCCCCGCACTGGTGGCCCAGGCGCTGCGGGGCGAGCCACTGACGGTGTTTGGCGACGGCTCGCAAACCCGCAGCTTCTGTTACGTGGAGGACGAGATCGAAGGCCTCCGGCGGCTGCTTGATTGCTCCGATCCTTACCCCATCAACATTGGCAATCCTACCGAAACGCCGATTATCGAATTCGCGGGGGTGGTCGCCCGGCTCGTGGGTGCGCCCGAGAATATTGCCTTCCAGCCGCTGCCCACCGACGACCCCAAACGCCGTTGCCCCGACATCAGCCGCGCCCGCGAGTTGCTCGGCTGGCAGCCCCAAATCCCGCTCGAAGACGGTCTGCGCCGGACCATAGACTTCTTTCGCGCCCGTCTGACCGCCTCGACCTCTATATAGATCACAATATGCGCCTGTTTCGGCTCCTACCGTGACCTGTCGTATTCTGTAACCCTGAGCCTGCCCCATTCGTCTATACTGAGTTTTTCCGGAGGAAGCACGCGTGCTCGAAGTCCGCAATCTGAGCAAGAACTACGGTCCGTTTCACGCGGTGAACAACATCAGCTTCACCGCCAAGGAAGGCGAGGTGGTGGGTTTTCTCGGCCCCAACGGCGCCGGCAAGACCACCACCATGCGCATGATCACCGGCTACCTGCCGATCAGCCAGGGCGAGGTGACGGTGGACGGCATCCCCGTCCGCGCCGGCACGGGCAGCATTGCCGCCAAGCGCCGCATCGGGTATCTGCCCGAGCTGCCGCCCATCTATCCCGAGCTAACGGTGGATGAGTACCTGAACTTTGTCGGCCGGCTGCGCAAGCTCAAATCGAAGCAGCGCAAGGACGCCGTCGAGCGCGCCTGCAAAAAGACCGCGCTCAGCGACGTCCGCTATCGCGTACTGGGGCATCTCTCCAAGGGCTACCGTCAGCGCGTCGGCATCGCTCAGGCGATATTGCATGATCCGCCGCTGCTGATCCTCGACGAGCCCACCGCCGGCCTCGACCCGCGCCAGATTCTGGAAACCCGCCAGCTCATCGGCGAACTCGCCGGCAAGCACACCATCATTCTCAGCACGCACATTCTGTCGGAAGCCGCGCGCACCTGCCACCGGGTGGTGGTTATCCACAAGGGTGAGCTGGTCGCCGAAGATACTCCCGAAAATCTCACCCGGCGGCTCAAGCCCACGGATACGCTCACGCTGCAGGTGCGCGGCCCCGCCGACGCCGTCACCGCGGCGCTGCGCGACATCCCGGGCGTGCTCCAGGTCGAGCACAAACAGAGCCGCGACGGCATTGGCGCCTGGCAGCTCGAAGCCAACGGCGCGCCGGTGCGCGAGGTGCTGGCGCGCCGCATCGTCGAAAACGGCTGGGGGCTGCTGGAGCTGCGGCCGCTGGAGCTGAGTCTGGAGGAAATTTTCCTTTCGCTGACCGGCAATCAGCCGCAACCGCAGCCGCCGGCGCTTCCGGCCGCCGCTGCCGAGTCAGGAGCGATCCAATGAGCGCCATGTGGGCCATCATGCGCAAGGAGTGGAAGTCCTATTTCACCGGACCCATCGCCTACGTCGTTCTCGCGCTGTTCGCGCTGGTGACGGCGTTCTTCTTTTACAGCATGCTCGCCGTCTTTGTCGTCCAGAGCCTGGGTGGCGGCCAGTTCGGCGCTACCAGCCCCAACGTCAACGTGCAGGTGCTGGCGCCGCTGACCTTTGACATCGGCATTACGCTGCTATTTCTGCTGCCCATGGTGACCATGCGGCTGTATTCGGAGGAAATGCGCAGCGGCACCATCGAGCTGCTCAAGACCGCCCCCATCCGCCGCATGGATGTGATCCTGGGCAAGTTTTTTGCCGCTCTCGGTCTGCTGATCCTGCTGCTGATCATCGCCGGCTTCTACGTCGCCGCCATCGCGCACTATGGCAAGCCCGATCTGCTCACCGCCGGCGCCAACTTTCTCGGTCTGCTGCTGCTCGGCGCGGCCTTTCTGGCGATCGGCCTGCTGATCTCCAGCTTTACGAAGAATCAGATTGTCGCCGGCGCCATCACCTTCATGTTGTTTCTGCTCCTCTGGGTTGCCGACTGGGTGACCGCCTACGGCAGTGGCGCCATTTCGCACGTAGTCGCCTACTTGTCGATCACCTCGCATCTGCAGAACTTCACGCAGGGCATTGTGGACATCAAGGATGTCATTTACTATCTCAGCCTCATCGTTGCCGGTCTGTTCCTGACGGCGCGCCGCATGGAGCTGGCGGAGTAACGCATGGCCAACGACGAAAAGACTCCGCAAAAAGCCCGCAAACCCAGCCGGCTGCTGCAACGCAGCTCACTGGTCGTTTATCTCATCGTGGTTCTGGCGGTGCTGGTGGTGGTCAATGTCCTCGCCAACCGGCACGACAAAAGCTGGGATTGGACCAAAAGCCACCGCTATACGCTCAGCGCGGAATCCGTAAAAATTCTTTCCGAGCTGAACAAACCACTGCATCTCATTCTGTTTGACCGCAGTTCGAACTTCGGCGCTGCGCGTCAGTTTTTCGACCGGTACCAGCGGCAGTCGCGTCTGGTCAATGTGCAATATATTGACCCCGATCGCCATCCCGCCGAAGCACGGCAGTACAAGATTCAGTCTTACGGCTCCATCGTGGTGCAGAGCGGCGATCAGCAGCAGATCGTCACCAACATGACCGAGCAGGACGTCACCAACGCCATCGTCCGCGTGCTCAAGGGCGCCAAGAAGATCGTCTACTTTGTCGCGGGCGATGGCGAGCGATCTCCCGATGACAATGGGCGCAATGGCTACAGCGCCCTCAAATCCGCGCTGGAGTCGGAAAACTTCACGGTCAAGACCCTGGTCTTAGCGCAGACCCCGGCCGTACCCAAGGATTGTGCGGCGCTGATCGTCGCCGGCCCTACTCACCCGCTGCTGGCGCCGGAGGTCACGGCAATTGAGGACTACATCAATGGCGGCGGCGATGCGCTGTTCATGGTCAATCCGGAAACCAACGGCCCGCTGATCAACTATCTCGACACTCAGCTTGACATCAAACTCACGCCCGATGTCGTCGTCGATACCAGTGGTATCGGCCGCCTGTTTGGCGCCAGCGAGCTCATGCCGGTTGTCGCCCATTACGACCAGCACCCCATCACCGCCAATATGCATCAGGTGGCGACGCTATTTCCCTATGCCCGTACGGTCGAGCCCGGCACTATAGCCAACTCGCGCGCGGTGGTGACGCCGCTGCTGGAAACCACGCCCGACAGCTTTGCCGCCACCCACTTCGCCAACAACCAGGTACATGTCAATCCTGCTAGCGACCGACACGGTCCGCTCACGCTGGGGGTGGCGGGCACGCTGCCAACGGTATCGAGCGGCGTTGGCCTGCAAAACGTGGGTGACAGCACCGAAGCCCGCTTTGTCGTCTACGGCAGCCCCGATATCGTCTCCAACGCCATCATCGACTTTCAGGGCAACCGCGATCTGTTTCTCAATACCATGGACTGGCTTGCGGGCCAGCAGAAGTTCATCACCATCCGCCCGACGCCGCCTACCGGGGCGCCGGTAAACATCACCGCCGGCCAGATGCGTGGCCTGTTCCTCATGTTCCTGATCGGGCTGCCGGTGCTCATCATCCTCATCGGCATCGGTGTCAACTTGAAGCGGAGGACACTGTGAAATCCTGGTGGCGTCTGGTGGTTGCCGTAATCGTTCTGATCGTGATCGTCGCGGTCCTCAGGTGGCCCCACAAGGCCAAGCCCGTCGCCCCGGCCAAACCCCTGGTCACGTTAACGGCTTCCGATGTGCAGCGCATCGCGATTCAACAGCCGGGGCAGCCCGACGTTGTACTCACCAAATCCGGGTCGAATTGGAGGCTCGAGCAACCGTACCCATTTGCCGCCGATTCCACTGCGGTCTCCAGCCTGATCAACACTCTCGACAACATCACCGGCGCCACCAAGGTTAGCGACGTCACGCCGAAAATCCAGCTCGCGAACTTCGGCCTCGATGCTGCGGCTAAGACCGGTCAACCCTCGACGGTCGAGCTCGGTCTTGCCAGCGGTAAAACCATCGATTTCATTTTCGGCAGCGATACCCCGACCGGCGACAACACTTATTTCCGCGTAGGCAGCCAGGGTGCGATCGAGATGGTCTCCAGCTACATCAAGACCGACTCGCTCAAGGCGGCGTTCGATCTCCAGGACAAGCAGGTGCTGCATTTCCCCAGCGGTCAGGTCACGGGCGTTACCCTTACCGCCAAAGGCAAGCCCCTGCATTTCACCAAAACCAAGGATGCCTGGCCGAAAGCTCAGGCCAGCAACATCACGTCGTTGATCGAATCGCTCAGCGACGCCCAAATGAATGCCATGAAGGCGCCGGACGCGGCCACGGCGGCGAAGCTCGCCTCCAACGATGGTCTCGCCCATCCCAGCTACGTGGTCACGCTGGAATGGCAAGGCGGCCAGGATACGCTCACGATTGGCGCCAAAACCGGCGCCGCCGAATACTACGCGCGCAACTCCGAAACCCCGGCGGTGTTCACGCTCAGCGACTACCTCATCAGCGACATCACCAATCTCACCTCGCCCGCTGCGCCACCGGCGGTGGTCAGCAAGTAGCCACAAGCAGGTTTTCGAGTGGCACAGCCACCTCTTGTGGGAGCCGCCCTCCCGCTGGTCGGGCTGTGGCTGGGCTTCGCTCCGCGGCAACGGCGCCGTCGCGCCACAGCGGTCGAAAATCTGTGCCGCAATCGTTCTCCTGACGACCGCCTCTGCGTCATAGGCGTAGAACAATACGTTCGTGTCCACAAACGAGCGCGGGCTCATCGCCGGTCGTCACTCGTCACGGCTGGCCGTGATCTTGCCGCCGGTCGCGACCGTTCGTACAGTTCATCCGCGGCAACGAGGCGGGTAATCTGCCGGCCCGCCTGCCGCGGTGGTTCGTCACGACGGCGAGGTATCACAGAGACGTCGTGCGACCCTCATCCCAGTGGCGCAGCATCCTGGCGCCGATTTCTGCGAAATCCGCGTGCTCCCGCATATGCGCGAGCAACTCCTTCGACACCGCCCCCATCGCGTCGGCTATACGTTCCCTGATCGCGCGCACGCGAGCCGGCGATAAGCCTGCGCGCGTTTCCCCCAGCCGTTGCAGCTCCCGGGCACTGGGCCAATTCGTACGGCCGTTGAGGGTAAGAGCCATGCGGTCCTGCGGCAAATAGACCGCGGTGGTGACAACGTCATAAACCGGCGCGAGCCGCGCTGCGCCCAGCACATCGTCATATACGATGCCGAAATTCTTCAGGTGCGCATCGCCATTGCGTAGAGCGCAGTTGAGAACGATGAGAGTAAACAGCCGTTCCAGATCCTGGACGAGGTCGGGCGACCTGGCAAACTCGCCGAATCGCTTCAGCACGGCAGTCTCGTAGCTGCCACGATACTTCTCATCGGTGTGGCGTGCGTTCAGCACGCAAAAATCCTCAAAGCCCCGATACGTGCCGTCCGGCCGCAGATCGAACCGGTCGACCACCAGCGCCCGCGCGTCTTCAGCCAACCGATAACGCGGTGTCTCTAAACCTGCCTTCTCCGCTACGCGGAGGCAGAAGTACTCATTCGCAGCGAGTTGCGGAAACTCATTCTCTTCCCAAAATTTCACAATGTGGGTGGCTCCACGGAAGCTCGGGGAGGCCCGGACTTTCGCCGCGGCAAGAGAAGCCGATGCCTCCTCATCGCGCACCAGAATTTTCGGTTGTACCCCGCTGACGCCGGAGCTCGATGCGAATTTATCGAGCAGATAGCGGTATAGATCCTTGCCGCGCCGCTGCTCCAGAATCTCGTCCACAGATTGGAACGGCACCTCTTCCTCGAGCGACTCCCTGGTGCCGGTGTATCGCAACCGTCCGATCTGCGAGCGTCCCACCACGCCGAGCAGGTCGAGATCGTCGAATCTGCCGGTCGCTTTGGCAAACGCAAAGCGCAGCCGTTCACGCAACACACCTTCCGGCAGGCTCATCTCGAAAATCGGAGGCAGCCCATACGACACATTCCACGATGCCAGCCGAACCGGCATCGTCACCGAAACCGCTCTTGCGGGCGGCACTCCCGCCGCATACACAAATGTGCCGCCGCGCCCGGCAAAGCGGTCCACCAGCCCGGCTTCAGCGCCGCCCGCCCACACCTTGATCATCGGGGTCCTCGTTCACAAGATCTTCCAGCGTCGGCCGGCGCAAGTGCGCCTCCTGGAGCCTCAGCTCCAGTCCCAGCACGCTCAAAATTCTGCCCACCTTTATAAACCCCAGCTCTCCCAATCGCCCGTTCTCGAGCGCATCGAGCGTGGCACGGCTGACCCTTGCTCTTTCGGCAAGCGAACCCTGACTCAGCCTCATAGCCCTGCGCCTTTCGCGGATCTGCTTGCCCAGTAAAAATAGCTGCACTGTGCCTAGTATACAAAGCATTATAGATTAATACAATAGTTTTGCCTAAAATATTAGGCAGTGCTGCTCGGAGACCTGCCTCGCAGCACTGCTCAACACCTGCGTGATTTCAACCACGTTGCAGGTGGAGGATCACGGCGGGCGGGTCGAGGCCGAGGTTGAGGTAGTGATTGCGGCCGCGCCAGAGGCCGCGCGGGCCGGCCAGCAGGTCCTCAACGGCGAAGCTGTCGCCCACGCCGA